>CAYPHM010000001.1:0-35205 GCA_964410555.1 uncultured Chloroflexaceae bacterium
CTTTATGGGAGAGGGGGCAGGGGGAGAGGGTGTCGGGAGAGGGGGCAGGGGGAGAAGGGGAACCGCGCAGGGGGCGCGGGACGGGTCGCTTACACTCCCTGCCCTCCGTATGGTATACTGCTCATGGGGAATACGACAGAATAAAGGAGGGGACATATGCAAAGTCAAACACCTATACAAGACGCAGCGTTTATTACGCTCAAAATACCCGTTCATCTCTACACAGACCTACAAAAACTGGTTGCCCAACATCAGACGACACCTGTTGATGTCCTTTATCTTCTGGTGCAGAATGCCCTGAGCCAACAATCATGGCAACAAGACGTAGCCGCACTCCGAGAGCAGGTACAGGCAGATGGTGGTCTCAACGTCAGTGATGACGAAGAAACATTTCTTGAGCAGTTGCGTACCACCCGACAAGAGCTTTTCGAGGCTGAGTATGCTCATTTGTATAGATAGCAACGTCTTTATCCGAAGCATACAAGAATTTGATCCAATAAATACCCGTATTCTTGATCTTATTTCTCCTGATATAAAGCTCGTATTACCTCGAATAATTGTTCAAGAAGTTTTGCGGAATTTGTCTACGCCGAATCAGGTACGCCGATTTTACCAACTATTTAGCCATCATCATATCGCACGTATTATAGATGAACCGGTACCTGTTGAATTAGTCCAAAAATATGTCTCAATGGGACTGAATATCAAAGGAGATGCTTTCATCGGTGCTTTTGCTGAATGGCAAAAAGTAGCGTACCTTATATCAAATAATCGTCATTTTTTACGTGTCTTGAAACCAGACGCATTTATGGTATTGGATGCAAAAGCATTTGTATTACATTGTGAAAACAAGTCTTCTTGATTAAATAGTGAACAAACAAGAGGTATTAGTAAAAATAAACTCTTGCCCGGTATCTATGCAGGATTATGCCAAAGTCGTACAATGATAAGGAATAGCCCTTTTTTGCTCCCACTCATCTTAGCCCACGCTCTGTAGAGCCGTAGCATGTTACGGCTCACCGAACAACCCCCATCCCCTACCCCCTTCCCCCACCGAGGGGAGAAGGGGAACCACGCGGGGGGGGGAGCAAGGGAGCATGCTCCCTTGCTATGCTGCTCAGGGGGATGAGGGGACAGCGGGGACAGCGAGGACAATGCGTCATCTAGGACGTTTCTGCTGCTAATCGTGTAGCCACTTCTACTACGGTAGGAGAAAGCCAATATCCTTGTTGACACAACATTTCTAGGAACGGACGCACCTGTAAGATTAATCCTGCATGTTTTGCCTGAATCAATACTCCAGCGGTACCGGTAACTGCCACTTGTAATTGACGCGCAGCTTTTCGCCCGAGTTTATCATCTAACACCACTGGTTTCCCCATTGCATAGGCTAGGGCAATAGCTTCTTGTTCGCCTGCATCAAGATGCCCTATTGCTTGCTCAAGCGTCGGGGAAATCTGAGGACGAGCATTAACGTGTATAAAGCTCGCTAGAGCAGCATCAATTCGTGCAGATTCTGGACCAACTTTTGCGAGCAGTTCTCTGTGGACCATGGGGGGGAGGTGGATGATTCCAACAAGCTGTTCCAACAACTTCATCTGGTCAATTTTCGCTAAGGCAATCAATGGTCCGGTGTTGGAAACCATACTCATACCTGCATCCGTTGCCACGTAGCTACATCAGCCTGAATTTCCTCAGCTATTTCATCATTGGCATAGTTAAAAACAGACACATGATAGTGTCCACATGCTTCTAGGAAGTCGCTTTTTGAGAGACCAGCAAGTTCTGCGGCTTTCCCTGTTGCTAATTTCCCCAATTCAAACATTTTCAACGCTGCCATCAAGCGAATATGCGCTTCCATCTCGGCGGGGGTCAGTTGTACCGCCATTTCTAATCCTTCGGGATAGGTTCCAACTGATTGAATCATGCGATGTTATCCTTTCAGAGACCGGTTAGGTTGTGGTAGAACCGCTGCATGCTACGGCTCTTCGGGGCGCACCGCCGTGCGCCCCTACTGGGGGCTGCGCTCCCCTATTAGTGTAGGAATACGGTATATACGTAGGGATATTACCCCAACCCACATGATACCCGATTTTTCGTGATCGTGTGCAAGATGAAAGGATCAGAATGTATGGGTATGCATACCCTCGATGACCTCAAGCGGAAATGGCAACATGAGCAGCTCACGGTAGAGCAGATGATGGGGCAGGTGTTGCAGCAAGGGAGTGGAACGAGCCGCGAGGGTCAACGAGCGGGCGTAGGGGAGCCGCGAGGGTCAACGAGCGGACGCTCCGGTCAGCCCCCATCCCCTACCCCCTTCCCCCACTACGCGGGAGAAGGGGAATCGCGCAGGTGTGTTCCCCCTCGCCCTGGGATGGGAGAGGGGGCAGGGGGAGAGGGGGCAGGGGGAGAGGGGGCAGGGGGACAGGGTGTCGGGAGAGGGGGCAGGGGGGAGAGGGGAAATCGCAGGGGGAGCGGGACGGGTCGCTTACACTCCCTGCCCTCCGTATGGTATACTGCTCATGGGGAATACGACAGAATAAGGAGGGGACATATGACCGCACTAGACTACCTACAATCCGTACAATTTATTGAAGCTGAAGGGAAACGATTTGCTGTTCTTGACGCTGAAGATTGGGAAGCCGTGATAGCTTGGCTAGAGACCATTGAAGACCAGCAAATTGTGCAACAGGCAATGCACACACTCAAGGCAGCCGGTGGGGATCGTACTAGGGCAGGATGGCTAAAGTGGGATGAGGTAGTGGGAGAACTAAATTGAGCACGTATACGGTTTATATTACTCCTGAAGCATGGGATGAAATAAAAAAATGCCAGGCAATATGCGTCAGCGTATACGCCGTCAGATTGAAGAATTATCAGATAACCCACGTCCATCCAATAGTAAACAATTACAGACTGTCGTCACAGAGCCAGAGTCTTGGCGGTTAAGAATAGACCGTTGGCGGATTATCTATCTTATTTCTGAATCTGACCAAGCAGTAGATATATTGGCAATACGCAAACGTCCTCCTTATGACTACAAAGATTTGTCACAAATGCTGGAGCGATTATCCTGATTTTTAGAGAAATACTCCCGTAATACTTGGACTTCCTCTAGGGCTTCTGTTTCTGTTTGCGGTCCCAATCGCGGTTGTATCCCATGATCAAGCAGAATGTCTCGCATCTGTGCCCAACTTACCCCCGCTAGACTCGCAGCCTTAGCTAACGATAGCTCTTCTTTCTGGTATCGATGCAAAGCTACTTGGATACGCAACTGTGGGCGAAGACGCAAGAGCGAGCGCAATGCATCCTCGATAACTTCTTGTTCTGTCGCATAAAGTTGTGCATCTACAAGGTCTTTTGGGTAAACCTTTGTGGTAAAACTATCCATACAGCACCTTCTTTTGGTATGTCGCTTTTTGTATCATACCACAAATGTACAAACTCGTTCTGTAGTAAGCCCTACCCACTTTCTCCCCCCACACTACTGCCGCACCGTCACAATCCGCATAATCCACAGATCCACCGCCGACACCGCCAGATACCCATACCACACGACAATCAGCACCCGCAACGCCGCCCCCCGCTGCCACAGACGGTCTAGCACCGCCGCACTCGCAATGACCATCACCGGTATGCTAATGAAAAAGTGCTTATCAACCATAGATACCTTGAACGCCAGCACCAAGAACAGATAGGTCAGCACCATCCACCCCGTCACCGCCGCCCACAACAACACCCGCGATAGCTCCTGCTCCTGTCCCCCCCCCGGCAAAATGTCACCATCTCCCCCGTTGTTGTCCAATCCTCTGTGGTTCTGTGGTTCTGCCGTTCTGCCCGGAATCTCTTGCCCGGTCTCTGGGACTCTGTGTCTCCGTGGTGAAGATTTGCTCGGATGATTGACTCTTGTACGCCACAGCATCAACGTCTCATTGACAATCCAGTAAGTTGTCAGTACGAGCGGCACCGCCAGACCATACCCCCATAGCCGCCCGTGACGGGCAATATAGCCTGCTAACGTATCCCCCGCCTTGCCCATACTCTCGGCACTACTCGTAAAGTTCTCGATAAAATAGGGGATAGTCTGGTTGATAATAGGCATAATGTACTGACCATAGTAGATAACCAGCACCAACACCACCGCCACCGCTATTGCCCCCCAAAGCCAGCGTAGCCCCCGCATCAACAGCGGGGCAATCGTAGTTTGGCGTGTCTTTGCTGCTAGGATGATCAACAGGGTAAAGACAACCAGCACGAAGCCGGTAAACACCCCCGCAACGGTGTAGAAGAGGAACGCCGCTATTAATAACAGCGTCAACAGCGCAAAGGGCAAGCGGCGATGCAGCCGTTGCCAAAGCACAACAATGCAGACCGTCACCGCAAACGCAAATGCCATACCCGATGAGGTTGGCACATTCCCCCACGAGTGCAGCAGAAACTTGACGGGCAGCACCGTATAGAGCAATGCTGCCAACAATACCGCCCGTTGACGTAGCCCACTATGCCATGCCAACAGCGCAATCAATGGCACATGCAGCGTATCAAACAACGCACTTACCATACTTGCGCTCATTTCCAGTGACCAGGGAAAGATGACAAACAGTGCCGCAAACATATGGTAGTAGGGCGAATAGGGGATTACTGGCTTGACATGCCCCCACTCTGCCAGCGGCATAGTCGAGTCGTTGAGCGGGCTATCTACGCCATAGATTACCGCTAGGTCGCCATTCAATATCCAGCGTACCCGATCCATATGCCAATGGACATCGATACCCACGAAATAGGGGTAGAGCATCCCGCCGGCTTTTATCCAATAGCCAGCAAAGCAAATGAGCAATAGCAGACCGACAAACGCCGATGGCGACAATTGCCAGTCTCCCGCTTGTGTTGTCCCCTTGCCCATATCGCCAAATAGCCACCGTAGCATAGGATACACCACAAGCAGCAGGACAAAACTCCACACCGCTAATCCCGCTAGTGCTGGCAGCATAAACGTTGTGGGGAAGCGATACTCCGTCAACGCCCATGCCCCGCCGGAAATGAGCATCACCCCTGCCAACACTGCCACTAGCACATGCACTGGCACCGATACCCCACCGATGAGCCGTGTTTGTGGGACATTACCAATACTATTGCCATTATCATTGCCAGGGTCTTGCCCCATTGCCAGCGGCGCACGGGTAAGCATTGCTAGGCAGAGGGAAAACATCAGCACTATGATGCTGCTGGCAATCCATACGCCGGTTGGGGGCAACCCTGTTGCCAGATTTGCTGTCCCCGCTGGTGATACTGCCACCTGCGACACAAACACCCCAAGCGGGCGCGGGTCAATGTAGGTATTTGCTTGTAGGGTCATGTCCATATCGCCATGTGGCATAGCCGAGGCAGGCACCAGCATGCGGTAGCGGCGCATAGCAGGGTTATCTGGCAGTGGTATGGTCAGACGGTCATTGACGACCACCCGCGCATCAACCGGCTGGCTATTTGGGTGGGCAATAACGCTGTTCATCTCCACCACCCACGCCCCGCGTCCCACGCCCGGTAGCAGGATGTGGCTCTCCCCCTTTGACCAGCGATAGGTACGGGCAGGCTCCATCACCGCCTCGCCAACCAAGCCGGCTGGTGGTTCTGGTCCCTCGCGCAACCCCGGCTCCAGCTGTATCGTTAGCCTATTTGCCGCTGCAATGTCAGGCGAGATGATGCCCATAATGAACCGCTCACCCTGGCGCGGGATAGTCAACCGTTCGCCATTGGCAGACATTGCCAAGCCAGCAAATACGCCATCGGGTTGATCCTCTGCCGCATACAGCGTCACAATCCATTGCCCATTGCGGTTGCCGTCTAGGGTGATGCTCTGTGCGTCTGGTTGCCATGCTGTCCTATCGCCTGCCCCCGCCGAATCCACCTCACGCGCATGAAACCCGCGCAAGTAGGGCGAGTCGTAGTAGTCACCAACATCTATCGTCACAGGCAACCGTAGCGAATAGACGGCACCGAGGGCTACAAGTAGCAAGGCAAGCAAGAAGATTGTAGCCAAAAGCACCTGTTTACCATCGTTAAAGAGTTGTTTCACGGGGTACCTTGTGGGTTTGCTGCATACACATAAAACGAGGGCGATTGACCATCGGGCAACAACGGTCCCGTAGCAATGGGGGATGGGTCATTGCCAATGTAGGGCGCGAGCATAGCTGCATCCTGTTTATAGGTATAGCCTGATACAATGAACTTCGCCTCATCAGAGAGCGGGATGGAGAGCGTTGTATCATGAAAAGTCTGAACGGTAAGCCCATAGGTCAAATAGACAAAGACCGAATTTTTGGATAGCTTTTCGTCTACATAGTAGTGCGTTGTTTGCTCTGCCCCGGCGTGATTTGCCTGGTCGCGTAGGTAGCTACCAATTTGCGTATGGATGGGATAAGACGATACCCACACCGCCGGCTCTTTCGCCATAAAGCCAAAGTAGGTCCAGCTATTTAGGGCTATCACGACTGCCACCAACGCTACACTCATGGCGATGATGACACGGGATGGCTTTTCGCGCATAGCCTGCCAATGGGGAAAGAGCAATGCCCGGAGCGTTGCGCCAAGTTCGGTATAGCCAATGGCAGCAATGATCACAACAAAAGCAATAGCCCCGATACTTCGCATGGCGTGGGGACCCTCAACGGCTAATAGACTTGGGGCAATGCTGATAGCTGCTGCCAATGCTGGAAACAAAAACATAAAGTACATCCATAGCCGCAGCACAACCCCCAAACCAATCAGCAATCCCAAGCCTGTTAGCACATCAAGCATAGGCTTGTCTGGCGCATGATGCCGTCCATTGCTATCGCCTTGTAGGTTAAACATCATCGCATGCTTGCCTACCGTCTCATCCAACACCGCAAGCGGTGCTCGCCCTTCACGGGATTCCTCCCCCATAATGAAGACGCGCCCTACCCGCTGATTGAAGGCAGCGGGGTTGTTTGTGGCATAGATCAAGAGTGGCAACAATGCCAACACCATACCTGCGGTGAGCATACCCAACAGCTTGAGCCAGCGGCGAAAAGGGATGACGGTAAAGGCAATGAACAGCAGCAAAAGCGCAACCACCGGCACAACCCGCCCGGTGTGGTAGTTTTGCACTGCCAAGCCCAAGCAGACCCCTGCCACAAGCAACATACCAAGTGACGCTTTGGGTACATGAGCGCGGTTGGTTGTAGCGTCTGAAGATGTACTGATACTCTGGTAGATGACTTTCAAGAGCAACCACAAGCCAGTTAGCGCGAGCAATGGCTCAAAAACAGACGGGAAGGAAAAGCGGCTCATGGTAATATGCCAACTTGATGCTGCCAACAATGCTGCCGCCAGTAACCCTATTGGCACAGACTTGAACTGCTCCTTGACCAGCGCGTACATGGGAAAGACGGTCAATGCCCCGGCTAATGCGGTGACTGTCCGCATAGACCAATCATGCACCCCAAACAGCTTAATTGCCAATGCGAAAGGGTAGAAACCAAGTGCTGGCATGTTCACGCCATTTGCTGCAACGTAGATAGGGCGATAGCTAGATTCCTGGAGCATATGCAGCGCAATCAACCCATGCCGCGCTTCATCACGCCAGAGTCCATAGGGCATGTCGTCAAGGCGATAGAAGCGCAACACCAGCGCAACCGCAAAGATCAGCGCAAGCCAGATATAGGGCGACACCCCTTTAGTGTTATCTGTAACCTGGTCAGGTTCCTTCTCTGGCAGGATGAGCGTTTGCTTAGGCGGTCTCTGTATTGTCAGTACCTGGGGGGACTCTTGGTTCTTTCCCTGGCTTTTTTCCTGACGGTTCCCCTTGCGCTTGCGTTTGCCGCCCCCTATTCCCCGTGATGGATTGCTCGGTGTGGGTTCTGGCTTGATTTCGAGCGTCTCCTGGGTTGGCTTTGGTATATGCGGACTGCTGATAAACGACATCAGGAAGATACCCACGCCTGACAACCCAATGCCAAGCCCAACTGCTGTGTGGCTCCAGAAAAGCACCTGCGCCACCACCAGCATACCGATAATCATTAGTGCCATAAGCGGTGAGACCGGCAGCGTCCCCCGATCAACAGATTCTCCACCATCAAGGCTTTTTGGACCAAACAGTTCAAGTATCATACCAAACCCAAGCCGGATGACAACCAGCGTAACAATGCCTAGTATCCAGGGGGTAGACGGCAGCATCCACATTAGCGAGAAGGGATCATCATGCGCCCATCTTATCAGGAATATTGCCACGATTAAGGCGATGAACTGTGGAGCTAATCGCAGAGAAATAGGGGTGATATGGAAACGTATATAGGACAGCAGGATGGTCAAAAGGACCAATGCCCAAGTGAACACAAGAGCCTGCGACAATGGGAACCCCCAGGATGCACCCGCTTGTAGGGGAGCAATGCGGAGTTGAGCAAGCGGTACGCCGAGATCGCGGTTGTCGCGGGATGCGTGTTGATATTCGGTGCTCTCCAACACAAGCGGGGCAGCTTCCAAGTGGGAGCCGTTGGTTGCCCCCGCTGGCAGCAGAACACGATAGTCTCGCCATCCCTGCGCCATTGGCATTGTAGCGAGGGGGGTATCGGCATCTTCCCGTTTGAGCAGCATACGCCAATCGCTGTCGGCGTTTTCTGCCCGTTCATCACCAAACATCCGTAGGGTAAGCAGCATGGTGCTGCTGCCTGCGCCATGCAGTAGGATGCGCGATTTTGGCTCACTCCAACGAAACGTTATCCCCGCATGATCATTCGTTTCTGGTATGGAAAACTCACTCAAGAACCGCTTGTCTTGGCTGTCGGCAGAGCCAATGTCCAGCGTCCAGTTTGGCGGACGGTGCAGCACAACAGTCAACACGATAGCAACGACAACAAGCAGCACGATGCTAAAGAGAAAGCGAAACAGGAGAGCGAAAATAGTATCCATAAAGTATGTGTGATTACCTGCGGGTATGGACCGTCATGCTGCCCTTTTCATGCGAGCGCAAAACCGTTTTGCTGTGGTAGGGACTCATCACCTCGTCAAGCCGTTGATAAAACTGAGGGTAGCGTTGCCAACCAGACTTATGCATGAGGTAGCGGCGCAGCACATTAAGCGTTGCCAGTCCGTAGGTCACGCTACGCTGGAAATTGACAGATGATGCCTCGTCAAAGTAGCGCGTGGGTACGGCTATTTCCCCAATGCGAAAGCCAAACGCCACCGTTTGAACAATCATCTCTGTGTCAAAGACAAAATCATCCGAGTTAATCAGGAAGGGGATAGTCTCTAGCAAATGTCGGCTATACGCCCGAAAGCCCGTATGACATTCGGAGAGGTGTTGTCCAAGCACAAGATTCTCGCTAATGGTCAGGAAGCGATTGGCGAGGTACTTCCAGATGGGCATGCCGCCTTGCAAGGTAGGGTTGCCGGTGGTGGCGTTTTCGCGCAGCAGCCGCGAGCCAAGCATCATATCATACTCGCCAGCGAGGATGGGCGCGATAAGCTGTGGGATACGGGTGGAATCATACTGGTAGTCAGGATGCAGCATCACGACCACATCAGCACCGGCTTTGAGGGCTTCGAGGTAGCAGGTTTTCTGATTACCGCCATAGCCGCGGTTTTGCACATGGATAACGACCTGCAAGCCAAGCCGTCTAGCGACCTCGACTGTCTCATCCTGGGATACATCATCCACGAGGATGACGTGATCTACCGTAGCATGCGGTATATCGTGATAGGTGCGTTCAAGCGTTTTGGCGGCATTGTATGCCGGCATCACCACGACAACATGTTGTGTGTTCATAGAGAGAATATCCTACATCCCATACCATATGGGATATGCGTTTCCTGCTAGTGCATAGGCTTGTGTTGCATAGGCGATATTACACCACACGAGCAATCGCTTCTGCTACCTGTTCAAGAAAATCAATCGCATCATCTACCATTGCAGCATCAATGTCCAATAATTCATCGAGTCCTGTTCGCTCATGTTCCATATCAGCCTGATGAGCAATCTTATTTCTTCGATCAACAATAATGTCAAGCCGATGTTTTACTTGTTGTGCAGGCATCCCTAGCTGATTGCCTACCTCATCCCACAGCCGTATGGTAGAAATATGGCGAATAGCATCAGCAACTTTGTCTGGATGTTGAAAACTCTGCCAACTCATTTGTTTTATGATAGATTCAACAAGCCATTGTGTTTTTTCTGGGTCTTGCATACCTATCAAGACTTGATCTAATGATACCGTAAACCGCAAAAATGCAGTAGTTTGTAAACGATAACCTTGATAGATTTCGAGCATACCAATTCTGGTAATCTCATGGATAAAGAAATCAAATGCACTGACAGCTAATACAAGCTCGGATCGAAGTATATCAGAGACATCTAATGCTGATGTTATTTGTACATTAATATTTTTGTATAATTCACCAAGTTGACGGATGCGCTGAATATTTAGACGAAATTTATCAATTGCTGTTCTCATGGTCTCCTGCTAATTGAATGATTTTTTTTACAAGATCATTGAAAATACTTCCAAATGCATCCCGTTTTTCTATCGTGTTTTTGAGGACAACACCAACTTGGTTGAGATGTTCAGGTTTTAAGGCAAAAACAGGAACTTTATTTTCCTGAGAAGTAGCAATGAGAGTATTAAAATCAGGGATAGATGCCAAACAGAAATTTTCAATCCCATTATCATGATAATATTCTTCATCAAATACCATTTGGTGTTTTGAGAGTTCAGGGACAAGCTTTTCAGCAACATTTGCATGGATTTTATCAATCCAATTTTGGAACCCTATGGTTGCTTTGCCTTCTCTAAGACGGTAGTTTTGAATAATAGTCCCCAAAAATCTTACCTTTGGTGCAGGGAATGGATACACAGCTTCTCTCAGTAAAAGACTCTTTGATGCCTGCTCTGCCCATTTATGCCATCTAGGAAGTACCCTTACCAATGATTCTATAGCCATTGTGGAAAAATAGTCGGGGCTTGTTGGGAGAATAAAATAATCACTGATCATCAACAAATTCTGATTCAGTGAGCTAAGGCTAGGATTCATGTCTATCAGGATATAATCAGCCTGGTGTTTTTCTGCGGTTTCTGTAAGGAGTTTGGCAAGTGCTCCAGGAATATTTCTAAGTGCTTGAAGTGAACTAGAAAGTTCTTGGGCAAAACCAAGCGTTACCTCATATTCTGAAATTCTTATATGTCCTGGTAAAAGATATAACCCTTGTTGCCCTTTGCTTTCAACACAGTCAATCGCTTTGATAAGTACTGGTATAGATTCAAAAGCAGGACGTAGACCAGCTCTGATGTTACGTTCTGGTTCTTGTTCATAAAACCGATCTAGCTCTATGGTACTATTATATTCAAGAACCATACTCGTGAGATTACATTGTGGGTCAGCATCTACCAAGATAACTTTTTTCCCTTGCTGTGCTAACATCCAACCTAAATGAAATGTTGTCGTTGTTTTGCTTACCCCACCTTTGTGGTTAAACAGAGCTATGCGCTTCGTCATTACTTATGCTCCTTATAGTATGGTACTTGTTACGGATATATTATTGTTGTTTATATTCCAAAAATGCCAACGCAACCTCGCTAGATGCGTGTGCTTCTGTCAATCCTATAACCTTCCCAGGTAATAGATGGTGGTGGACTTGTTGACCCCACCTTTATGATTAAATAGTGCTATACGCTTCGTCATATCTTGTATCTCCTCTAGGAGATGCCCCCTTTGCCGTTGCCTATGCCATACCAATACCCCCGCTCTTGAAATTGTACCAGAAACAACGAGTTTCGCAACACTATGCTCTATGCTATACTCATGCAAGGAATTTGCCCCAACTGGCAACTTTGCTATGTTCCTGCTATAGACCATACTATACGCAATAGGTAAGCAAGACGACTAGAACCAATTTTTTTGGGATGAAAGAGAGGATTAACCTAATTATGTCCCGTGAAGTAATGATAGTACAGCTAGGCGTAGGGGGGGTGGGAAGCACCCTTGTGCGGCAGGTTATGCAGCAGCAGCAAGCCCTCGAACAACGCTATGGTTTCAAGCTCGGCTACCTCGCGCTGGTCGAGACCAACGGTGCCGTGCATACTGGCAAGATGCTGTCCAATGAGACGCTCCAAGCGGTGTTGGATGCCCGCGCATCCCGCCAAACGCTCGCATCGGTAGAGCCGGGGGGGTGTTCTCCCTGCCCGTGGCAAACCTTCTTGCCCAAAACCCCCGTTATTGTTGTAGATGTGACTGCCGCCGATGGTTTAGACAAAAGTTTGACACACGCTGTTGCTGATGGACACCATGTTGTTTTTGCCAATAAGCATGTGCTTAGTGGTACAAGAGAGGTGTTTACCGCACTCACTCGCAATGGTGCCACTCGCTATGAGGCGACAGTGGGGGCAGGGTTGCCAGTAATTGACACACTGCAACGGTTGCTAGACAGTGGCGACAAGATGATCCGTATGGAGGCGGCAATGAGCGGTACGCTTGGCTATCTGTGCAGTGCGTTGGAAGATGGCAAACCGCTGTCTGAGGCGGTCCAATTTGCGAAGGAAAATGGCTGGACGGAGCCTGACCCCCGCGATGATCTGAGCGGCGCTGATGTGGCACGTAAAGCCCTCATCCTGGCGCGTACTTGTGGGCTACCCTGGGAAATGAGTCATGTACAGCCTGAACCCTGGTTCCCCCCAGAAATGGCAAAGCTGAGTGTGGATGAGTTTATGGAGCGGTTGCCTGAATTGGATATGACCTATGCGAACCAGATAGCCAGTATTCGCTCGCGTGATATGGTGATGCGCTATGTGGCGACTATTGAGCCAGATAAGGCAAGCGTAGGGCTACGCGAATTGCCACAAGATCACCCGCTGGCAATGCTCCGCGGCACAGACAACATGATTGTCTTTACCACCGAACGCTACAACGACCCGGTGCCACGTATGGTTGTGCGTGGTCCTGGCGCAGGGCTAGACGTGACGGCAGCGGGGGTGTTTGGGGACATTATCGCCACTGCCCGCGAGATGTGCGGGTAGTCTATTGGACACATGGACACATGGTGTGGCTATTTGATAGGTAAAAGTACGGGAAGCAACACAGTTTGGCAGGGTTATGCCAAAATTGCACAATGCTAAAGATTAGAGCTCTTTTTTGCTCGCTCTCCCCCCTGCCCCCTCTTTCATAAAGGGCGAGGGGGAGCCATATTGAAAGCAAGGGAGCATGCTCCCTTGTACCCCCCCACTCCCTTGCTACCCCACCCGCCCACACCACGCGGGGCGAGGGGGGGTGGGGGCTGCCCGGCGAGACGGTGCATGCAACGGCTCTCCACCTTAACATGGGACGCGAGGGCAGAGGGAGCAGGGGCTGCCCGTTTCTCCCATTAAATCAATAAAAAAGAGTTATAGTTATTATAACGCTTAGTTTGCAAATTCGCGCCTTTTTGCGTATAATGCAACATTAAGTTTCTGTGAAGATAAAGAAACGCAGAGAAACGCAAGATCGTTCGTTTACCTGAAAAGTAAAAGAAAGAGGGATGTATGCCCAGAACATCAGGCAGCATCAGAGAAGCCCTCACGCAACGGGGCGTGTCACGCCGTGACTTTCTCACATTTTGCTCCGCAATGGCAGCAACCCTGGCAATACCAAAAGCCATGACCCCTCGTATTGCCCATGCCCTTGAAGAGGGCAAACGCCCGCCGCTTATCTGGCTTGAATATCAAGACTGCGCGGGAAACACCGAATCCCTACTACGAGCATCCCGTCCCACCGTCGCAGACATTGTGCTAGATGTGCTCTCGGTTGACTATCATGAAACCATTATGGCAGCAGCGGGACACCAAGCCGAAGCAGCCCGTGAAGCCACAATGGAAGAGTACAAGGGAGAATACCTCGTTGTGGTAGAGGGTTCTATACCCGATAACGAGGGGGGTATCTACTGCTGTATAGCAGGACACTCCGCCCTTGATCTCGTGCGCGAAGTATGCGGTGGTGCTCAAGCAGTCATAGCCGCCGGGACATGTTCCTCCTTTGGTGGGTTGCCCGCCGCATCCCCTAACCCCACCGGTGCCCGTAGCGTCAGCCAAGTTGTTACCGGCGTACCCATCATCAATCTACCTGCCTGTCCAATGAACGTCGAAAACCTCACGGCAACCATTGTTCACCTGCTAACCTTTGGTGAGCTACCCGCAACAGACCAATTCAAGCGTCCGCTCTTTGCCTATGGGTCACGTATCCATGACGATTGCGAACGCCGCGCCCACTTTGACGCAGGGCAGTTTGTAGAAGAGTGGGGTGACGAAGGGCATCGCAAAGGTTGGTGCCTCTACAAGATGGGCTGCAAGGGTCCCCAGACCTTCCACAACTGCCCCATCGTTCGCTGGAATGAACATACCAATTGGCCCATTGGCGCAGGTCATGGCTGTGTTGGCTGTTCAGAGCCACATTTTTGGGACACCATGACCCCCTTCTATAACCGCCTCCCAGACGTGCCAGGCGTTGGGTTGCCTGTGGACAAAGTAGGAATTGGTATTGTCGGTGGAGTGACAGCAGCCTTTGCTGCCCACGGGGTCATTAGTGCTGTTCGAGCCAAAGCTCAACCTTTAGATAGACCAGAAGAAGTACAACCGGAGGATTTAGACAATGGCTAAAATTGCAATTGATCCCCTGACCCGTATAGAAGGCCACTTGCGGATTGAAGCACAGGTGGATGGGGGCAAGATTACCGATGCGTGGAGTTCGGGGACGATGTGGCGGGGGATAGAGCTTATCCTCAAAGACCGTGACCCCCGCGATGCATGGTACTTCACGCAGCGTATCTGTGGAGTCTGCACCACCGTGCATGCGCTTGCTTCTGTGCGTGCCGTAGAAAATGCCCTCGGCATTGAAATACCCAAAAACGCGGTACTGCTCCGCAACCTCATTGAAGCATCCCAATACATCCAAGACCATGTTATTCACTTCTATCACTTGCATGCGCTTGACTGGGTAGATGTGCTCAGTGCATTGGAAGCTGACCCCAAGAAAACCGCAGATCTCGCCCAATCGCTCTCCGATTGGCCCAACAACGGCGAGTCCAACTTCCGCGCCGTACAAGATCGGCTCAAAGCCTTTGCTGCTGGCGGACAACTCGGTATCTTTGCCAATGGCTACTGGGGACACCCGGCAATGAAGCTGCCCCCAGAGGCAAACCTGATGGCAGTCTCCCACTACCTCGAAGCCCTCGACTGGCAACGCGAGTTTATCCGTATTCACGCTATCCTCGGCAGCAAAAACCCCCACCTACAAACCTATGTGGTAGGAGGCTCTACGCTGGCAATAGACCCCAACGAGCAATCCGTCTTCAACGCCAGCCAACTGGCGATGGTGCAACAACTCTTCAAGAAGGGGCTAGACTTTGTATCAAAAGTCTACATCCCCGATTTGCTGGCAGTGGCAGATGTGTACAAGGATGAATGGGCAGCCCTCGGTGGCGGGCATGGCAATTTCCTCACCTATGGCGACTACCCGCAGGAAACGGGTGATCCTAGCAAACGCCCGGAGATTCTCTTCCAACCACGCGGTATCATCCTGAATGGTGACATCAGTACCGTATACCCCGTTGAGCAGGAGAAGATCGCCGAATACATCGCGCACTCGTGGTACACCTATAGCTCAGGTGATGATCAAGCCCTGCACCCCGGCGAGGGGGAAACACAGCCTAACTATACCGGTCCCAAGCCCCCCTATGAGTTTCTCAATACGGGCGAGAATGACAAGTATAGCTGGCTCAAATCACCCCGCTATGACGATACGCCAATGGAAGTGGGACCGCTGGCACGGATGCTGGTAGCCTATGCATCGCCTGATGCGCCGATTCACGCTTCGGTTAAGGAGAAGGTAGATACCGTGCTCAAGTCGTTGGGGGTAGAGGCAACAGCCCTCTTCTCCACGCTCGGACGCACAGCAGCCCGCGGCATTGAAACGTGGGTTATAGCCGAGGCAGCGCAACAGTGGGTCAATGACTTGGCGGCAAACATTCGCTCCGACCTGCGCGTCCACAATGGGGAACGCTGGGACCCCGCCAATTGGCCCCCCGAAGCGTTAGGGTTTGGCATGACCGATGCCCCGCGTGGCGCACTTGGTCACTGGGTGCATATCAACAATGGACAAATCCACAATTACCAGTGCATTGTGCCAAGTACATGGAACGCGGGACCACGCGATGGCAATGGCAAGCGCGGTCCGTATGAAGAAGCCCTCATTGGTACTCCCATTGCTGACGAGGAAAAGCCGTTGGAAATCCTACGGACTATCCACTCGTTTGACCCATGTATGGCGTGTGCTGCCCACCTGGTAGATACTACCGGCAAAGAGCTTGTTTCGGTGAAAGTTCAGTAGCAAGTACCAAGAAGGTGTTGGGTAGGCTTGGGCATAAGCCACGAGTCTAGCCCACACCTTATACTAGAGAAGGGAAATACGGTATGGCAATGCCAGCAAAAAAACCAGATCATGTGCTTGGTCCCGTCTACGTGTGGGAAATACCCGTCCGCCTGACGCACTGGGTCAATTTCTTCTCCATTATCGCCTTGAGCTTTACTGGCTACTATATCTACAACCCCTATGTGCAGGTCAGTGCGCGTGAAGCCTACGGTATCGCGTTTATGTCAAATATGCGGTCTGCCCATATGATAGTCGCCTTTATCTTCGTTGCCAGTTTGGTACTGCGTACCTATTGGGCTTTTTTTGGGGGCAATCAATGGGCAAGTTGGAAAGCCCTTGTCCCTTTCTTCACGCCAGAAGGCCGGGGCAAGATGAAGGAAGCCTTCCGCTACTACCTGTTTATCCAGCGTGAGCCGCCAACGACTATGGGGCATAATGCGCTGGCAGGGTTGACCTATGGCATTATCGTCATCCTCTACTTTATCCAGGTCTTTACCGGCTTTGCGCTCTACGGGATGGGCAATCCTGGGGGGCTATGGTGGAATCTCACGAGTTGGATTTTTCCCTACATAGATGTCCAACACCTACGCATGATCCACAATTTCATTATGTGGTGGCTTATCGCCTTTGCCATTCACCATGTCTATAGTGCGTTTTTGGTGGATTCAGAAGAGGCAAATGGACTGATGACCAGTATCTTTAGTGGATGGAAATTTAAGGTGCCAATGCACGAAGTAAAAGATGTCCACCACGAGGTAAAACGGCGCAAAAAGATTACTTCACCGGCTAATGAAACGGCACAGGATACGACAAAAGATGCTCCCCAAAGCTAACGAGACCACAGTGCCACAGGTGCTTATCTTGGGGGTTGGCAATATCCTGCTCCAAGACGAAGGCATAGGGGTGCGCGTGGTTGAGCATTTGCAAGCCCACTATACGTTTGTTGATGGGGTACAGCTCCTTGATGGGGGAACCCTGGGGCTGGACCTCATCAACTATCTTGAAGACCTCGACTATCTGCTTGTGCTCGATGCGGTCAATCACGGAAACCCCCCCGGCAGCATTATTCGCCTCGTAGACAACGAAATACCAGCACTCCTCAACCAAAAGATGTCCCCGCACCAAATTGGCTTGGCTGACATTATGAGCGTGGCACAACTCCGCGATATGATGCCGCGTCAAGTGGTGTTGCTTGGGATACAGCCGGCATCGGTGCAAACGGGGCTAGAGCTTTCGCCTGAAGTACAACCATATGTCGGGACGCTGGCAGAGCAGGTGCTGCATCAGCTAGAAGCGTGGGGGGTAGGCTAGGCAACATATACCCCGCTCTCCCTTACCCCCCCCCTGCCCCCGCTCCCGACACCCTCTCCCCCTACCCCCGCTCCCGACACCCTCTCCCCCTACCCCCGCTCCCATAAAGGGCGAGGGGGAGCCGCTACCTGCCCGGTTCCCCTTCTCCCCTCGGTGGGGGAAGGGGCTAGGGGATGGGGGGCAAACAACCCTCTCCCCCCTGCCCCCTCTCCCATAAAGGGCGAGGGGGAGCCGCTACCTGCCCGGTTCCCCTTCTCCCCACGGTGGGGGAAGGGGCTAGGGGATGGGGGGATGCCTGGTGCTCATTCCCCTGCTCCCCTCGGTGGGGGAAGGGGCAGGGGATGGGGGGGGGACGATTCCCCCTGCCCCCGCTCCCGACACCCTCTCCCCCCTGCCCCCTCTCCCATAAAGGGCGACACCCTCTCCCCCTACCCCCTCTCTCATAAAGGGCGAGGGGGAGCCGCTACCTGCCCGGTTCCCCTTCTCCCCGCGGTGGGGAGGGGCTAGGGGATGGGGGCTGCCTGGTGCTCATTCCCCTGCTCCCCTCGGTGGGGGAAGGGGCAGGGGGCAGAGGGGAATACCATAGGGGACTTTCCATCTGACCTACCCCTAAAAGAGCAGGGGGCTGCCATAGCCCCCCGCTTACTCATCCAGCACGCTGCCCAAAAAGCGTGTGGCTATCGTTGGCAGATGCTTGAGTGGTCCCTCGCGTACACTCGTTGAAGGGAGCGATTGTAGGAACTCTGCCCCATACCGTTTGCTCAACAACCGACGGTCTAGCACAACGACTATTCCCCGGTCTTGCTTGCTACGGATAAGCCGCCCAAACCCCTGCTTAAAGCGCAAAATACTGTTTGGTACTGCATACTGATGAAAGGGATCGCTAAACTGCTCACTCCGAGCGGCAAAGATAGGGTCTGATGGCACTTGGAAAGGCAATTTGGCAATGACCAACACCGAGAGCGCATCTCCCACTACATCTATCCCCTGCCAAAAGCTGCTCGTCCCAAGCAACACCGTGCGTGACCACTCCTTGAATTGCTCCAGGATATGCCGACGTGAGCCATCTACCCCCTGCCCCAAAACAATGATGTCTTGGTCTTCTAGGGCATCTTGTATACCGGTGCGTGTCCTACGGATAGCACTATTTGCTGTGAACAGGGCAAGCGTACGTCCCCCTGTTGCGGTGCAAAGCTGAATCAACGCCTCCTCAACCTTTGGTTGATAGCCACGCTGATTGGGTTCGGGTATGTCATTGGGGATGTAGACAAGGGCTTGAGATTCATAGTCAAAGGGAGAATCAAGAGAGAGTTCTGCTGCTTCCTCTAGCCCAATACGGCTTTTGATAAAGCTAAAGTTCTCATTGATAGAGAGGGTCGCAGAGGTCAAGATAGTTGTCTGCTTTTGCTCAAAAAGTTGGGCAGAAAGCATAGGCGCAACGTTTAGTGGAGCCACATATACCTTGAGCATATCACGGGAGCGATCTAGGGTAAGCCAGCAAATCTTCTCCTCATTGCCCGTCATGAGATAGTCCAGATTGATCAGTACCTCGCTGTTGTAACGATGGCTTGACTGGATTTGGAGCAACATCTCGTCATATCCTGTGAGATCCATTGCCTCAATATCCGTAAAGAGGGTATGCAGTTTGCCCAAACTTTCGCCGATAGGCTGTAGGGCTAACCGGATGTTCTCCCACGTCTGCGCTACATCATCCCATCCATCCTTGCGGCGAACCGATGGCGTAATACGCAAGCGCACATCATACATAATGTTATCCTGCCCACCCTTAGATGATTCCTGCTCCTTTACGACAAACCCGATCATCTTGGAGAAAGAGTCTTCAATGGCTTTTTGTGCCTCCACAAGTAGCCCTGGCATCTCTCTGGTGATAGCTGTGAGCCGATCACGTACATCACGGTCTAATATCCCGCTAGTTTGTACGCTGGTCTGCAAGCGCGAGAGCAACCCCGCTGGTCCGTGGTCTGAACTAGAGGTACTCAAGGACTCAAGGTATTGAACCAATGTTTCTTGATCTCCCATAAAGCTCAACTGGTCGGTAGCCACATCTTCAAGCGTATGGGCTTCGTCTACAATCAGGTGGTCGTAGGGGGGTAATACGCCACTTTCTACCGCAATATCTGCCAGCATCAGGGCATGGTTTACCACCACAATATGGGCTGCTTCAGCCGCATGGCGAGCATGGAAGAAGTAGCAGGCATCAAAATCTGGGCAGCGTCTCCCAAGACAGGTATCAGCCGGCACGTTAATGCTACTCCACGCCTTGCGCTCATTTTCGGACAGCAACATCTCACTACCATCTCCGCTGGTAGTCATCGCTTTCCAAAAATGGACCTTGAGCAACAAGCGGGCTTCATCTGGCGTGAGCTTGTTGTCAGCAACGAGCATGCGGTTGTACCGTTGAAGACACAGATAGTTACTGCGTCCCTTGAGCAAGGTCGCGGTAAATGGCGGTGGTTCAGGGGCAGAAGTGTCTGCTTGATTGCTGGCATAGTGGGTATGGATGATGCGCTGCAAATCAGGTATATCTTTGAAAAAGAGCTGATCTTGCAAATTGATCGTATTGGTTGAAACGACTACCCGCTCCCCTCGCTTGGTAGCATAGAGGGCGGCGGGCAGCAGATAAGCCATACTTTTGCCGGTTCCCGTTCCCGCTTCCACCAACAATGCCTGGCTGTTATTGAACGTTCGCGCTATCTCCTGTGCCATCTGCACCTGTTGTGGGCGTTGTTCGTAGTGTTCAAATATGTAGCTTATGGCTCCATCACTGGCAAAAAAAGCCGCTATCTCTTGCTCGTCTAGCGGTGCAGTGTAGCCCGTAGGTCTAAGCCATCCCCGCTCCCGATCTTGGGCTTGCTCATCCCACAGCATCGGCATCGTCTCATCATCAGCAAGGGGAGTTGGCTTTTGTTCTCCAGAGATGTGTTGCTGAAAAATAGTCCGGGTTTTTTCCTCTTGAATAGCGATAAAGAGATCACCCAAATACCACTCGGCTTGAGCCATCAATGTTCCCACGTTTATCAACTTATCCAAGTCAAGCTGTTTTATCCGCTGGTACAACCGGAGAAACACCTGACGGCTAATGTCGGCATCATTGTAGGCACGATGGGCATCAGGAAAGGGAATATTAAAGTATTCTGCCAGCGTGATTAACTTGTAGGTTGAGACGTGCGGCAGCAGCAGGGTAGCCATATCAAACGTATCATAGACCGGCTGTGGGATATGCATCCCTTGCGCTTCAAGCATGGCTTTGTCCCGAA
The DNA here is from genome assembly GCA_964410555.1 of uncultured Chloroflexaceae bacterium. Classification (GTDB taxonomy): domain Bacteria; phylum Chloroflexota; class Chloroflexia; order Chloroflexales; family Chloroflexaceae; genus JAAUSY01. The sequence goes on from CAYPHM010000001.1 coordinate 20,994, forward strand.
AAAAGGAATGACCAATCAAGGGGTGGTTGCCAATAAAGCGGGCTAGATCGGTGGCTATCTCGTTGAATGTAGGCGCATGTTTTAGGTGCTCTTCAGTAATCCCGGTGATACGGGTAATCTTGAGCGGCAGGGAGCGTTGAGGTTTGATGAAAGTCTTGAATCCATCAAGGATTTTGTGCTCTTGAAATTTGATGGCTCCTATTTCGATGATTTCGTCTTGTCCAACCTCTAATCCTGTCATTTCAAGATCGAGGGCTACATAAATGGGTTCCTCCATAACAATTCTTTCTGTGTTGTAGGGGTTTACGTCCGGTTTTTCCCCCCTGCTTGCCATAGTCCGTAGGGCAAGAGGTGAGAAAGGTTGCGTTGCTTCCCGCATGCCCTGCTCGGCGAGTCGGGGTGTGGGGAGCGAGTATTTACGTTGGGGGTAATTGGTTGGCTGCCCTATACCCCCGGTATGTGGGTCTATGGCAAAGTCCAGGTTGCCCCCGGATTATATCAACGTCCCATTTGCCCCCATCCCCTGCTCTGCCTCACCGAAGGGAATGGGAGCGGGAGCAAGGGAAATCACGGGTTTCGTGCCGCAGCCCCTTCCCACTGGCACGAAGCCGTTTTGTACTTCACTGTGTCTGCTGCTCCAACACCGCCACCCGGTAGGACAATGCCGCCTGATAAATCAGCGTTGCTAGTAACGCCGTATCCTGCTCGATATGCTCAACCAAACGGGTAATGCTGCGGCTCATCGCAAGATTGGCCCGAGTCTGCTGATGCAACACCGGCAGCACATACCAACGGGTAGCTAGGCTATTCCACGCCTGCCGTGCCAATGCCACCAGCGGCATACGCGAACGGAATTGGTGTTCTTGCAACACCGCTTCTCGCTGCGCTTCAGCCATAAATGGTGCAAGCTCTGCCCGAAGCTGCGCCTGCACCCCAAGCAACTGTTGCACCTCTGGCTGCCACGTTTCCGGGGTATTGCGCTGCTCCTCTCCTACCGTGGCAAGCACCTGCCCCGTAGCAACAAGGCTATCTTGCTCTGCCAGTGATGGCAGCATCAACCCCTGCGCCATCCCCTGGCGATAAACATACCCCGCAACCAAACGATCTAGCAAACATGCCTCACCAAGCCGTACCACCTCCGCAGGACAAAACACATTCCACAACGTTGCCCAAGACAACCGCTTGCACGCCAATCGTAACCGATTGCGATGGTTGTGGTAATAGAACGCGCCGCTATACTTGCCCATCGTGGTAGACTCGACATGGCGCAGTACCGACTGCGGGATGTAGTGACACTCTAGCCCACGATCCTGGATACGCAAGCAGAGGTCGAGGTCTTCAAAGTAAATGGGGTAGAAACCAATATCAAAGCCACCGAGTTCATCCCACGTAGACCGCCACAATGCCATAGACGCACCAGTAACAAAGGGCATCGCTTCGCGCTGGTCATATTGCCCACGGTCTAGTTCTGTATAGCCACGGTGGGTAGTAAGCAGTGTGGTGGGGAGGTATGAGCCGCCGGTGTGCAGCAGAGTTTTGCCGTCAAAGTCTAGGATTTTGCTGCCCGCCACACCACAGCGCGGATTATCTAGCGCATCAACCAGCGCAGCGAGCCAGTGGGTATCTACTTCAGTGTCGGGGTTGAGTAAGACAATCATATCGCCACTGCTGGCAGCAACGCCAAGAGCTACTCCCCCCGCAAAGCCAGTATTGCGCTGTTGGGGGATGACCTTCGCTTCAGGCATTATCTGCTGCACAAGGGACGCACTCTCATCTTGCGAGCCATTATCTACAATGACCACTTCGGGGGTGGGGGTATAGGCAAGGGCTTGGATAGACTGAAGACACCTGCCGATATGCGGGACGATGTTGTGCGTTACAATGACAATAGAGACTGTAGGTTTCATAGAGCATAGTTCCTCAAATAGTACGGTTTGCTTGAAGCATCATGACCAATATAATCATACCATACTATACAGGAGTGTTATTTGGTTTAGCAGCATTTGGTGATCTCTGGGGGTATTCTGCCTGTCGGATGAACCATGGTTTATAGATGCTTGACGCACCCCTGAAAGCATGACCATATCTGTCTCCCTCACTCCTGCGGCACCATGTACGTTGTCCACTCCCCTGCCATCTCCCATTTGACACCTCAACTTTTTACCCATACAATACGAATAGGAGATAATTTCACACAGAAACCCTTTTCGTGCTAAGGATATGCTATGCTCATCGAATTTCGTGTTGGGAACTATCGTTCATTCAATGAACCAGTTACATTGAGCATGCTTGCCGCCGACATCTCATCCAAACCTGAAGAACTGGACACCAATAACCGTTTCCAAGTCCCCCCCAATGTTTACCTGCTGACTAGTGCGGCAATCTATGGGGCTAATGCCAGCGGCAAAAGTAACCTTATACGCGCTCTCCATTTTATGCGCTATTTCGTCCTATCCTCAACCCTAGAGCAACGCATAACGGAAGATGTTGACCCCTTTCTCTTGAACACTGCGACAATTGATCAACCCTCATCTTTTGAAATGGTCTTTCGTGTTGACGAAACACAGTACCGTTATGGCTTTGAGGTAACAAAGCAGCAGGTCATAAGCGAATGGCTCTATTACCTTAGCTCATCCCGCGAGTCAACCTGCTTTACCCGTAACCAAGAAGATGGTATCAACGTGTCCCCGCGAAATTTTCGTGAAGGCAAGGGACTAGAGAAGCATACCCGTGCCAACGCGCTCTTTCTCTCGGTGGTAGCCCAACTTAATGGGGATGTAGCAACAAAGTTGCAGAGATGGTTTGGTAGGCTTATCATGAGTACGGATATAGATGGTAGAGATTTATTATTGACTACGCTACACTATCAGGATTCTTCCTATCGTGACGCTATTAACGACTTTATCAAGCAGTTGGACACAGGTATTACCGGGTTCACATTGGAGAAAAACCCTGTGCATGCACCAGAAACTATACCTCCTTTTCCATCACCTGAGATTGCCGAAAAATGGCAAGCGTTTATAGAGGCATTGAAAACCAGTGATGAATTTGTAGAGCAGCCCGATCACAAAATCAAGACGCTACATCAACAGTTTGATAAGACGGGGAAAGCAGAAGACCTTGTAGCCTTTGACCTAGAGCAAGAGTCAGATGGGACGAAGCGTCTCTTTGCCTTTGCAGGACCAATACTCCATGCGCTTAACAAAGGGCGAATATTGATTATAGATGAATTGGATGCACGTATACATCCCAACCTCGTGATTGCCCTGCTGCGTTTGTTCAATTCGTCAAAGACCAACCCAAACCATGCCCAGATTATCTTTACTACACACAATACCAATATCCTCAGTTCACAGCTTTTCCGCCGGGATCAGGTATGGTTTGTCGAAAAAACACGAAGGGGGGAGTCCGACCTCTATTCACTCGTTGAGTATCAGGTTGGTGGCAAAAAGGTTCGCAATGATGCATCCTTTGAGAAGAGCTATATTGAGGGGCGATATGGAGCCATTCCCTTTCTTGGCGATTTGGAACAGGTGATAGGGGCAGCCATTGAGCAAGAAGCGACAGCAGGGTAAAAGAACACGACAAGGGTACACGAAGCGCAAGATAGGCACACGATATGTGCGCCAGCGATTTCTCATTGTGTGCGAGGGGGAAAAGACAGAATATGCATACTTCAAAGCGTTTCAAGTTCCTGGCTTGGTTATGAAGGTTATCCCGGTTGGAAAAGACCCGCTGACCTTATTACAAAAGGCAGAAAATGAAGCAGGTAAAGCTGAGTATGATCAGGTATGGTGTGTCTTTGATAGGGATGAATTTCCCCCAGAGCAAATTGAGCAAGTACGCAGTGAGGCAAAAGCAAATGGTTACAAGGTAGCCATCTCTAATCAATGTTTTGAACTCTGGTATCTTCTCCACTTTGTGTATTTGTCTACACCAATCACTCGGCAAGATTACATCCAGAAATTAGAAAAACACCTCAAAATCCCCTATGCCAAAAATGATCCCGATATGTACGAAAAACTCCGCGACTACCAGGATGATGCCATAAAACATGCCAAACGGTTGATTGAGCAATACTCCCCGTGGAACCCCATTACCAGTGACCCCTCTACCAATGTCTATGAACTGGTAGAACAACTCAGGAAACACAGCAAAAACTAGCGCTGATACTGTCTCCCTCACTCCTGCGGCACCATGTACGTTGTCCACTCATCCGCGTAGTACACCTCCCACACAGGGTCATTGCTATGACGCAGATACTCCAACAACCCCTCCTGCTTCTCGTTTTCCAGCAGCACCCCATCTATAGCATATTTTTCAAACAACGGCTCAACCTCACGCCCATTGTTCAGGTTGATATAGTCTATCCACTGCTCATAGGGGTACAGTTCAATGCGCGTGTCAGTAAAGACCGGCTGATCGGGGGCAGCCCAGATAAGGTAGCTCCCATAGCCCATCGAATGGAAGAGACGGTCAGGGGGGGATTGGGTAATCAACTCGACTGCCTCTACTGGCGTGGCAGGGGCAAGCAAACTACCAAGTTTTGGCGGCAACCCAAGCGTGGGCTTAATCCAGGGCAAAGTCAGCACGACCAACAACCCAATGACCCCGATAACAATGGTATTCATCAGTGGCACACCACGCGAAGAGCGGCGCGGTTTTTGCGGACGCAGCCATTGCAGGATGTAGCCAGTGTGAATCACGAGTAGGGGGGTAGCGACCATGCCAAACCAGATAATATTGCGGGTGGCACGTAGGGCTAGGAAGAGAAAGGGGAGCAGGATAAACAGGTCTATGGGGTCGGGCATACGGCGCGACAAGATGAGCACTGCCACAAAGATTACCAGGAAGAGAAAGAAGATGACCCCGCCGGTATCATTCAGTGATGGCGGTGCCCATTCTGTTACCAGCGTAGTGACCGCTGAGGTGTTTAGCAGGTTGAAGACGTAGCCAAAGACGTAGATACCGTTGGGATTGACCAGCATAGCCGCAGCAGTAGCAACCCCCCACATGAAAAGCGGACGCAACGCAGGACGGTGCGCTACTTCCGCTGGAGCGGGGGGAGAACGGCGGTCTGCTAGATAGCGGCGCACCGCTTCCCCGACAAACGTCATGCCTATCAACCCCCCACCAAGCACAAATGAGCCGTGGGTATTCACCCACACCACCATCAGCAGGGGCAGCACCCAGAGTTTTGCGCGGTATGGGCTATCTTGGGGTGGGGGCTTGCGCCACATCGTCAGGATATACAGGTAGGCAGCAAAGATGGGCAGAGCATAGGACTGTGGGCGAACAAGCCAGTTGTCAAAGGACATGGGCATGGTTGCCAACAACAGCACCCCGACACTCAAGCGGAGATTATCGCTGCGATGGATACAGAGCCACAACAACAGCCCATACGCCAGCGTAATCACTACCGACTGAATAACCAAAATGAACGGCACCCCACCGATAGTATGGAGCGCATACATAAACACCTGGGCAAGCCATCCTTGATTGTAGAATGGTGTACCCAAGCGGGTATAGGAGAAGAGATCAACCGTTGGGATAAAGCCCATCTGGACAGTAAAGCGACCTGTTGCCATATGCCACCAGAAATCGTGCGGGGGGATGGGAGTCATCAGTGGACGCATGGCAATAAGCGCAAGTGCCGCCGTAATCCAAACGTGATCCAGAGTCAGGGTGAACCGTTGGGTTTTCATGTGCGTATTTCCTATTTCACCAGTCGCCAAACTTCGCTCCGCCTATCATCATAGGTGCGCTGCCAATGCGGGCTTGTTGCCAACACTGCCGCCAAGTCCGGTTGTAGCTGTGTATCTAGTACAACGCATGCAACCCCATATTCTTGCAACAACGTTTCGGCACGAATACCCTTTGTGATACTGAGGTAATCTTGCCAGACCTGCAAGGGATAGAGTTCAACCCGTGGGTCTACAAACACCTGTTGCGTGGGATAGAGCGACCAGTCAAGGTAGGAGCCATAGCCCATCTCGTTGAAGATACGCCCTTCACACGGGGTTGTGCGGAGATGCTCGGCGGCTGCCAACGGCGTTTCGCTGCTATACATCAGTGGCGCACCATCTATCGGCGCAAACAGTTCTTGGTAAGGCTGTGGCAAGGGGAGCATAGGCTTGAACCAGGGTTGAAAGGCTATCGTTGCCAGCACCAACACCACCACAACCGCGATGTTGGGCAATGTGCCGCCGCCCCGCTCCCTGCCAGATATACGCCGGGTGGGGGGAGCGGTAGACGTTGCTGCTAGGAGCGTCCGTGGCTTGCCAAAGCACTGAGCAACAATCGGCATTGCTGCCATCCCAAACCAGATAACGTAGCGCATACCGAGAAATGCCTGCCACGCCAACCCACAAACCAGCAACAGATCAGTGATGCTTGGTCGTTGTCGTGCCAGCGCAAAACCAACAATGATGACCAGTATACTGAGGTAGAAGAACATACCGGCAAGGGTACGCGGTGTGGGAGACTGCCACTCGTTGACAAAAGTCTGGCTGGCGGTATCACTCAGCAGGTCTTGCAGATAGGCGTAAATACCAATACCGCGGGGGTTGGCGAGCGTGGCGATGAGCGTTGCCCCAAGCGTGATAGCCAGCATCCGTATGCGCTGCCAGGGGAGCGCATGCGGTTGTCGCAGCAAACGGCGGACAATTTCGCCTACGGTATATGCCCCAATGACCAACAAGCCCATAATGAATGCGCCATGCAGATTGACCCACGCCGCCATAATCAGCGGCAGCAGCGCAAGCCAACGGGGACGCAGTTTACCAGCGGTATATGCCCCACAGATATACAGCGTCAGGGCAAAGGGAACCCACGACCATGTTTGTGTGCGGGTAGTCACGTTGTTGATAGACATAGCGGCAGCAAGCAGCACAACCCCCGCCGCCAGTCGCCAGGAGCCACTGCGGCGCTGTGCCTCCAGTGCTACCAGCGCAAAGGCGACTAGCCCTAGCAGGTTGCGGGCAAAGATAACCAGCGGGTGTCCCCCTAGCGCATACACCGCATACAACAGCCATTCCCCAAGCCAACTCTGGTAGACGTAGGGGGCATCGGCAGGCAAACTCCAGGCAAACATGTTGGTTGTGGGGATGCCGCCGGGCTGTGTAGCGATAATCTCACCGATTTTCAGGTGCCACCAAAAATCGTGCGGGGTTGTTGGCACCATACTGATGAATATGGCTATAATACTAAGAGCAAAGGTTATCCAAAGATGCTCCAAGCGAATAATGGGAATACGCGAGGATGGTTTGGGTATTGTATCAGATTGGGGTTGTGGTGTTGCTGATGATTTCATACGATTCGTTTTATATAGGTAGGTTATGGCAAAGTTGCCCAATGCTAAGATTATAGCCTGTATTTTCTCCCTCTCCCCCTGCCCCCTCTCCCATAAAGGGCGAGGGGGAGCCAAACACCCCCTTCTCCCCTCGGTGGGGGAAGGGGCAGGGGGTTGACCGGAATTTGCCATGACCCTAGTGTATTAGGTGACAGTGACATTGATTTGTCCCATAGGGTGTATAATACCATAAGCAGGCAATGCTTGTGAGAGAGGTTTTTTTATGACTCTGAGTCCTGGCATGGATTCTCCCGCAGTCCCACAACCCGTTTATGATGGGGTTGTGGTGATACCAACCTACAATGAACGAGAGAATATCGGGGAGATTATCCCCCGTATTCTGGAATATCCGCGGCTTCGGGTGCTCATCGTAGATGATACCTCCCCGGATGGCACAGGCGATATTGTTTCCCATATGGCAACACAGGATTCCCGCATTGGGTTGCTTTCCCGTCCGGGTAAACAGGGGCTAGGTACCGCCTATATTGCCGGGTTTCGCCGCGCATTAGCAGAAGGTGCTCAGTACATCTTTGAGATGGACGCAGATTTTTCGCACGATCCTGCCTATTTGCCCAAGCTGTTGGAGCTTGCAGAGTCGCAGTATGATCTCGTGTTGGGGTCGCGCTATGTGCGTGGGGGCGGGACGACAGACTGGGGGGTGTTGCGGCAGTTGATTAGCCGTGGGGGAAATCTGTATGCCAGCACTATTTTGGGCATCAAGGTAGCCGATAGTACCGGCGGGTTTCGCTGCTACAATCGCCAGGTGCTAGAGACGCTCAATCTGGATGCTGTGCGCTCCAACGGCTACTCGTTTCAGATAGAAATGGTGTATAGAACGCTGCGAGCGGGGTTTCGCGTGGGGGAAACGCCAATCATCTTCCCTGACAGACGGGTTGGCAAGTCGAAGATGTCGCGGCGTATTGTTATAGAGGCTTTGGTGACGGTGTGGAAATTGCGGTTTGGGTTGATTTAGGCAACCGCCTATGCCCCCGCTCCCAAACATCCGCTCGTTGACCCTTGCGGCTCGTATGGGGCGGGGGGATGAGACGCTGCAAGCTACGGCTCTACAAGGAGGGCGCACCTTACTTGACGATGCTTCCTGTTATACAACAAGCCCCACAACAAGCAGTATGGGTAAGTACCAGAACATAATCAGCCGGGCAAAGCTCACTATGGAGACATAAAGACACAGAGCCGAGCGAGAGATTCCCGACAAAAACGCAGAGAGCAGAGACGCAGAGACCGGACAACAAGAGGACTATGTAGGGCATCTTGCCCGAAAATCTTACCCGGTATCTGTGTGAATCTATGTGCATCTATGGTTGAATTTGTCCGGTAGGTTATGTTGACCTACCCCTAAAGGGAAGACAAGCCCCCTATCGTTGCACGATGGGCAAATAGACCCACCGCGAGCTTGTTTGGGTACCGAGCTTGGCGTAGTCACCGAGATACTTCAGACTGGCTATGACTGTGCTGCCCAAGATGGTCTCGTCCGAATCAGCTAATCGCTCCCATTCGCTCACCTTATTCCAACGTGCCGTATATGGATCATCGTAATCGTTGCTAAAGAGATACCGCAATTGGATAGGATTACTGAACGCGCTTTCGGAAGTGATTTTGACGCTGCCTTCAGCGTAGAAAAACTCCAACCGAAACGTCCCAAATGTCGCCTTGTCCGTGTCGCCTTGCACAATCACCGGGTCTTGCTCAATATTCTGCTGGAGCTCGGCACGGTCTAGCGCAGTAAACCGGACGATGACATCCTCATCGTACATGTCTGCCGGCAGCGTCACAATCCCTATGGTCTTGTCTTGGGTATCAAGTGCTGCCAGTTGTGTTACTGAGGTTGATGGCTTCAACTCAATAGGTCCAACTTCCTCGCCCTGCTTCTTCACGATGTCATAGATACCATAGTTTGCTGCTTGTCTAGCGGCATCCGTTGTGAACGTTACCGTAATCGATTCGCTGGTAATCAGCTGGTCCCCTTCACCATAGAGCGCGTATATCTCCGTCTCACCAGCAATTTGGGCTGAGAGCGTCCCCCACGTCTTGCCCGTAGCGTCCGACAAGTTACTGTTAGCAGAGCTATAGTCACCACAACCTTTTTCCTGAACAATAATATGCTGCTTGTCATCAGGCGGTATCCAGCGGGTAGTGCCAGCTTCGTCTGCCCAAAGCTGCGCCGTAATTGACACTGACGCTGTGGTATCGCCAACAATAGCTACACTCGACGGATTAGCCGTTACCGTCACTTTTGCCGGTACATCTGGTGCCACCGCTACCTTGATCTTGTTGGATGTCGTCATCACTTCTAGCAATGTGAGGTCAGCGGCAATCGTATAGGTGAAGGGAGTTTTGCTGACGGTAAAGCTAATAGGAGCAGTGACGCTTGTCTCGCCGGCTGGCAACACCTTCTCTACAGGTGGGAAAGCATCCGTCCCGTCGCTCTTCTTTGCCGAGAAGGTGACGGTAGAGGAGACTGCAACCCGGTTGTGTCCTGTCACCGTAGCCGTTGCGCTGATAGGTCCAGTGTTGCCGTCAAAGCTGGTTGTCGCAGGGTTGAGAGAAAGCTGTATTGCTGGCGGTACAACCGTAACATCTGCTATCTGTGCTTTTTCGCTAGACATCTTACCGCCATAGATACCGCCATCGTTTAGGTGTACCGTTGGGGAGTAGACCCCCGATGTACTGTACCAAAAAGACGGCAGAGCAACTACCCCTGTACCGCTGACTGTCTCTGTCCAAGTTTTGGTACCTTCGCCTGATGTGACGGTAAGCATGGGCGGCAGTATGGCATCCCACAACCCATCGGCAACATTGCCCTGCATAATTGCCGGGGCTATCGTGGCGGTAATAGATAATGGTTCACCAACCAAGATAGTCTTATCCGCCGGTAGCATGTCTAGCGCAAGCGAGGGGACAACTGTCACAGCCGACAGGGTATGGATAAGCATGGTTGTGCCGTCCATCACCGGCTGATACTCCTTGTCTATCGTGTTGCTATACCAGAGTGAAGCCTGTACTGTGGTCTCACCGGTGCGGGTGAAAGCCAGCGTGACGGTATCAGAAAACAGCCTAGAGCCACTTTCTGGTGGTATAAGATATTCCCACCCCAATGTATTCTCAGCTTCACGCTGTGGCTCTGCATCAATCCCTATATATTTGAAGGCAACGTAATAGTCACCGTTAGGAAGGGTGCTATCAAGCAATACTTCAAGGGTAAAGTCACCGGTTGCCTGGCTCTGTTTGGTATCCCATACGAGATGGTCAGTACGCTGTGTGAGCGTTATCCCCGCAGTGTGGTCGCCTGTCGTGGCGGCGTTAGCAGGTGTGAGGGCGAGGATGGAGCTTTGTTGGGGTAGGCTGTTGAGCGCAAGCAGTGCGAGCAGCAGCCCAATACTGGCTACGAACGATGAGAGAAACATACTTAGAGAACTATGTTTCATAGGTTATACTTTCTCCTATTGTGGGGTAAATGACACTTCTAGCCTGTCCGCATACATATTATCACCAATATCATAAATCGTACCATTGTAGTCGACAACAACGCTGACAATCACCTCTGACAACGTGTCTGGCACAGTGAAGGTCAACTTGGCTACCCCGTTGGAGTCGGTAGGAGGTGAGCTAATATTTTCATCTACCGCATCGCGGACATCAATGTAGCTATACTGCCCCGAAACAGATGCCCCGCTTGCGGGGGAGCCGTCAAGCACCATCCAAACGCATATTTGGGCAGTATCACCAGCGGCAAGGCTCGTGGAAGGCATCCACACCACTGGACCATTTGGCGGCTCACTGGGAGCGTTGCTGGCGCAGTCGCCAGATGGTTTCTCCAACGACATATCCGGCGTGGGGGTATGTGTCGGCGTGTTGGTGCTGTTTGGTTCTAGCGTGTTGGTTAGCGTGTTGGTATTGTCTGGTGCCGGGGTGTTGGTATTCGTTGGCAGTGGCGTGTTGGTATGGGTGTTGGTTGGGGTGTTCGCTTCTGTTGGGCTATTCGTTGGCGTGTTCGTGCTGGTTGGTTCTGGCGTGTTGGTATTGGTTGGGGTGTTGGTTGGGGTGTTGGTGCTTTGTGGTACCGGCGTGTTGGTCGCAGCTGACGAACCCGGCGACGTAGTGTTGGTTGGTATCGGTGTGGGTGTTGTCGTAGCAACAGGATTCGTCTCCCCTGCGCTATCTGGCGTAGGGGTAGTAGGCATTGCAGCCGGTGTGGTGGGATTCGCCCCGTCCCCACTCCCCGATGGGTCGCTGGTGGGGGAGAACGTGGGGGTAGGAGTCTGGCTCCCCCCCATTGGCACAAGCGTTGCCTCTTGTACTGGTATGCTTGGCGGTATCTCTTCTGGCTGTGTTAGCTGCATATCCGGTGACTGCCCCGTTGTTGTTTGGGTCGTTGTCATTGCCGGCGATGCAGCTTGGGCAACTTGGGTTGTAGCGGGCTGTCCCTCTTTTGGCTCAGTTGTGCTGAGGGTTTCCCCACTAGCATCTGCGATGTGTTTGGCATCTATCAATGTGGAGTACATTGTCACGCCACCGTCTGGAGGGCGGTTTGTCTGTAAGGGTATTTGTACCTCTTGCATGCTGTTGGCAGGAAGACTGGTGAGGGATGTATACCCCCCCCCGACCAGTTGGTTATTGGTATCATAGGCAAGCACAGAAACCTGGATATTGCTCAGGTTCTGTGACGTAATGTTTCGTACTGTCCCCACTGCTGCTGTGCGTTCTTCATTCAAGAACCCTACATTTTCAATGGTAAACCTGGGTTGTACCTGCACATCACTGATGGGCTGAAAGGTCGCTCCTACGGGAGCAACTTCTATCTTGGTTGCTTGGGCTACTGAAGCATCGGTGAGTTTGTGGTTAATGCCCACAAATTGCTTTGGCATATGGGCAGGTATTTGGAGTTGCTCAGTGGAAAGCTGGTTGTTGGCTGCGTCATAGAAGGTAATCTGGTAGGTCGTATCAATGGCTGCCTGCTCAGATGACGTATTTTCCACAATAAAGCCATACATCACCCCGTCATTTTGTGGGGCAACCTGCGGGTCAATAACATGCAGGTAGGGTATCGTTGTGGGGTAAAGCTCCGGTATGGTTGTAGTTTGTTGGTCTGTGGGTTGCATAGCGGGATTCGCCATGCCTGCCTGAGCAGAAGCGGTAGTTTGTGGGGGGGTATCTTCATCTTTGCTGCCCTCTTTTTTGCCAGGCAACCAGCCACACCCCCCGACGATAATCAGGAGCAAAACCAGCATGGCAATCCCATACGCTGGATCAAGCGAAAAATGCAATGGTTTTTGTGGTTTCTTCAGTCGTTGTTTCATAAGGCAAATCCTTTCGTTGCAAGTTTTAGATAACAGCAAGGCTCCCCCTCTGTTGAGACGAACGATTCGCGGAGAGGGTTTTGCCTAGATGTGGTAGGGTGAAATGTTGTTGACAATCGTGCTGTCATTTCCAACCATACAACCGTTGTGTTCTCAGTATCATCATCAGAAAGAAGGGACCTCCAATGATAGCAGCAATTAAGCCAACCGGTATTTCTGCTGGCTCTGCTATCGTGCGGGCGAGTAAATCTGCCCCCACCACCAACGATGCTCCCCCTAGCGCACATGCAGGCAATAGTAAGCGATGGTCTGGACCTGCGACCAGGCGGATGAGGTGGGGGACTATTAAGCCAATGAAGCCAATAAAGCCTGCGGCTGCAACGGCGGCTCCTGTGGCGATAGTGGAGAGGATGAGGGCAATTTGTTTGGTGCGTTCGGTCTCTATCCCCAGGTGGCGAGCTTCGGTTTCACCTAGCGAAAAGAGGTTGAGTGCTCGTCCCATAAAGGGGGCTATGATAATCGTCAACAGGATGAAGGGCGAGGATGCTTTGACGAAATCCCACAGCGCATCATTCAAGCCACCCATGGTCCAGAAGGTGACAGAGCGCAAGCGGGGGTCATCTGCCATAAAGGTCATAACCCCCGTGGCAGAGCCGGCAATGGCATTGACGGCGAGACCGACCAGCAGCATTGTGGTGATGTCTGTGCGCCCGCTGCGCTGCGATAGTTTGTAGACCATCAATGTTACCAGCAATGCCCCGATAAAGCCGCCTACCGGGATGGTAAACAGGTCTAGCGTGGTGATGCCAAGCAGCACCACGGCTACTGACCCCATCGCTGCCCCGCTGCTCACGCCTATCAAGCCGGGGTCTGCCAGCGGGTTGCGAAATACGCCTTGCAGCATAGCCCCTGCCACTGCCAAACCAGCCCCTACCAATGCCCCCATTACCACGCGGGGCAGCCGGACGATCCACAGCACCGACTCTTGCACATTGGTAAATTCAGTGGTCGTGGTGATGCCGGCTTTGCTGAGTAAGATGGCAATAGCAACGTTGGCAGGGATGTCTACCGACCCTGTGCCAACGGCGATAAGCATCACGACAATGAGCAATACTAGCAACATGGGCAGCAATGCCAATCGTATGATGATCTTTTGTTGTTCTTTTGACTCCTTTGAAAAAGAAGTGGCTAGAGCACTCATAGTTGTGCTTTCCTGTTATTGTTCTATTGACACCATATACTAGAGAGCCGTTTCTTTACCCTCTCCCCCCTGCCCCCTCTCCCATACCGGGCGAGGGGAATCCGGTCTCCCTTCTCCCGCGTAGTGGGGGAAGGGCAGGGGATGGGGGCTGTTCCCTCTCCCCCTAGCCCCCTCTCCCATAGGGCGAGGGGGAGCCATCCGGTCTCCCTTCTCCCGCGTAGTGGGGGAAGGGCAGGGGATGGGGGCTGTTCCCTCTCCCCCTAGCCCCCTCTCCCATAGGGCGAGGGGGAGCCATCCGGTCTCCCTTCTCCCGCGTAGTGGGGGAAGGGCAGGGGATGGGGG
>CAYPHM010000001.1:35305-111962 GCA_964410555.1 uncultured Chloroflexaceae bacterium
GGAGCCATCCGGTCTCCCTTCTCCCGCGTAGTGGGGGAAGGGCAGGGGATGGGGGTTGACCTACGGTGTCACGAGTACCAATGGCGCAGCCATCAAGGGGTGTTTTTGGATAACCACCGGCACACGGTAGACTTCTTCCAAGCGTGAGGCTTCGAGTACATCCCAGGGTGTCCCGATTTCTACGAGCTCTCCCTTACTCATAATGCCAATGCGGTCTGCGTAGGTTGCTGCGAGGTTGAGATCGTGGAGGATGGCAAGCACGGCACCGCCAGCGTTTGCATGCATACGGGCAAGTTGGAGCGTGATGTGCTGGTGTCGCAGGTCAAGCGCAGCAGTAGGCTCATCTAGCAGCATCACCGGTGTAGTCTGTGCCAGCGAGCGTGCCAGCGTCACCCGCGCTTGTTCCCCTACCGACAACGAGGTAAAGATACGATGTTCAAAGAACAGCGACTCGGTTTGCTCAAGCGCAGCACGGGCTATGGTGATGTCATCTGTCGTTTCGCCGCGTGGTCCCAGGTGCGGGTGTCGCCCCATCAGTACGACTTCAAGCGAGCTAAAGGGAAAGGTCATAGAAATGTTCTGCCGCATAACCGTCCGCTTTTTTGCCTGCTCCCTAGCCCCAATGCGATCAAGCGAATCTCCATCCAACAAGACATCCCCGCTTTTGAGCGGCAAGTCACCGGTTAGCAGTTTGAGCAGCGTTGTTTTGCCTGCACCGTTGGGACCAACAATTGCCAACACCTCGCCCGCCTTGAGCGATAGCGTCACCTGGTTGACCAGCATAGCATCACCTATGCTATAGCTCAGGTTGTGTGCTTCGAGGATAGGTTGACCACGATCTGTGGCATAGGTCTTCAGCGGCTCCAAGTCTTGGAAGTGCTTTGACTTTGATGCAGAATGAGGAGATGGCGAAGAGTTCCCATTATTCCCTGGTTTCCCCCCGGATGTTTCGGTGTTTGGTGGTGTTGGTTGGGGGTCGGGGGATGTTGGCGGTTGGGGTGGCGGTGGATATTCTTCGATGACCTGGATAGAAGCCGGGCGGCGTTGTTCTGGATGAACCGGCAATATCCCATCGTGATGCTCTATCAACTTCACAGACGTTGGTAGTGGTGTTGCTAGACGTGGAGCAACCGCCGGCGATGGCAATTGGGGTTGTCGTGCAGCACCGGTACCGGTAGATGGACCATCTTGCACCAGCAACACCCGCGTCTCGCCCTGGGGCGTTTCGGCTTGGCATTTGGTCGTAATCGAGAGTGGCTGCCCCGTATCATCCAACATTACCTGGGTCGTCAACAAGAGTGCCGAGGTTGACGGGTTGTCCTGCTCCTGCCGCTCCGTGGGGGGGGACTGTGGGGCAGGCAGTTTCTTGGAACTTGCCATCACCTAATCCCTTCTAGCCGGTCTTCCAGGTCGGCGTAGAGTTCGCGGAGCCGTTCAAGCGTTGCCTCGTCCGTTTGCCAGAAGTTGCGGCTATTCGCTTCCAATAGTCTACCGACAGCATTACGCACTGCTTCAGGGTTTGCTGCTTCGAGCCGCTGGCGCATCTCGTCATCCAACACAAAAGTTGCGGCTACTTCGTCATAGACCCAGTTGTCTACCCCGTCTGTAGTGGCACTCCAACCGAGCATGTAGGTAAAGCGGTTGGAGATTTCTGCTGCGCCATTGTAGCCATGTTTCAGCATATTTTCGTACCACTTGGGGTTGAGCAGTTTGGTGCGATATTCCATTCGCAACACTTGGTTGAGGTCTTGGACTTTCGTTTCGGCAGTGAAACTCTCAACATAGCTCAAACGGACTGGTTTACCGCTACGGCTCTCTGCTGCCGCCTTGAGTGCGCCGCTATAGCCATAGTAATGCTGCATGTCGCTCAAGCCATACTCCACGCTGTCTATCTCTTGTGCCACATGCCCTACTGTGCCAAGCAGCGATTGCAACACATCGGTATAGGCTTGCCCTGCTTTTGCCCCGCCATAGGCGTAGGAATTGCGGCGCACAAAGATATTCTCCAAGTCCTCGCGGTTTTCCCATGAGCCGCCATCTATCGCATCGTCAACATCGGTACCATATGTCCCTGATGCTTGGGTGAAGATACGTGCTGTGGCAGACTCAAATTCTGTTCCCTTTGCCAGCATCTCTTGAACATGCTTGCGAATGTAATTTTGCTCTTCTGGTTCATCTGCCAGAGCCGCCTCCCGTACCAGGCGGTCTAGCAGGTCCATTGTGCCGCCAAAGTTATCCCGGAAGATACCGCTGGCATTCATCAGCACGTCTATGCGTGGGCGACCTAGCTCGGCAAGCGGGATAAGTTCATAGCGTCCCACCTTGCCCTGCCCATCCTTGATAGGACGTGCGCCAATGAGCGAAACGACAATGCCGATGTTTTCCCCTTTGGTCTTGATAGTATCTAGCCCCCAAAGCACCTGCGCTATCGTCTCTGGATAGGTGCCATCCTGCTCGGCTAGGTGATTTGCCAGCAGCGCGTTGGCTATGCGCGACCCACGGATAAATGCCGCTTCAGACGGGATACGGAATGGGTCAAGTGAATGGATATTGCGTCCGGTTGGGAGCACCGTTAGCCCATCACGAATGAGGTCGCCACCGGGGACGGCGGGGATATAGCCGCCGCTTAATCCCTTCATGAGAAAATCTATCTCATGGGTGTTTTGGCTAAGTGCCGCAAGGATAGAGCGTCCGTGGTCAGTGAGCGCGTGTAGGGTAGCGTGTTGCTCTTGGGGCAGATTGGCAGAGATAACCTGCTGCCATGTCGTTATCGGATGTTGGTTTTCCAATACCGCCTGTTGTACATAGGATGTACAAGCCTCTTCTATCTTGTCGCGTAGGGCAAGGGCAGCTTGGTCGCCATTGCGGGCAGCCTTGAGGATAGTTTCGTAAGAACGATACCCATTACCATTTTCACCCGTGCTGGCTAGAGCGGGTTCTTCGCCATTGGTCGTTTCGCTACGAGAACCATTGCCACTGCCATTGCTTGACGGCTCATACTCATGGATGTGTTCAAGCATCATGTCTGCCAACGAAGGCATGCCGTCATGGGAGACTTTCAGCACCTCGGTGAGCAATGTGGTTTGCTGGTCTTTTGGCGGCACCTCGCCAAGCACATGCAGACTGTCTACAATCAAGCGTTGTTCAAGTTCGCGTAGGTATGCATACACTCGTGAGGCAAATTCGCTAAATGGCTCATCCTGGCGGCGGGCTAGGTCTACGTCAAGGTTAAGCAGTTCGATCTTTTGCAAGATACCGGCTTCTACCTCTGGTGACTTTGACGTTGTGCGATACTCTTCGAGCAGATCTTTGAGCGCGACTAGCTCCTTGTAGAGACCTGCTCGCCCGTAGGGGGGGATGGCATGGCTAACAATGGTGCTATAGCCGCGCCGTTTGGCAATATTCGCCTCGGCAGGGTTGTTGATGGGGTAGACATAGAAGTTGGGGATGGTGCCAAGCAGTTTGTCGGGCCAACACTTTTCGCTCACGCCAAGCTGCAACCCTGGCATCCATTCGGCTGTGCCATGCATGCCCATGTGGATAATCGCATCTGCGCCGAAGTCCTCAACGAGCCAGCGATAGAAAAGCATATACTGATGGTGTGGGGTATTCTCGTGGTCAAAGAGCAACCGCATGGGGTCGCCCGGCATGGCGATGGGCGGTTGTACCCCAATGTAGACATTGCCAAGTTGCATACCGCCAAGAAACACGCGATCCATACCAGCCGGGGCAATATCGCCAGGGAAGGACTCCCAACGTTTTTCAATGCGTCCCTGATCTTCACGAGAAACCATCCGGTAGTAGTCCTCTTTAGAGAGGGTGACAGCCGGCGGGATGGGCGGGTGATTTGGGGGGAAGTCCGATGGCGGGTTTTGCTGAATGCTGCCGGCAAGACACTTGACCAGTGTCGCTGGGTCTTCGGGGTAGTTGTCTATCCGATAGCCTGCTTCACGCAGCCGGTTGAGGATGCGGACCATGCTGGCGGGTACATCGAGCAGCGCAGCAGTAGCGGTGTTGCCCATACCCGGAGGGTAGTTGTAGACAACAAGCGCAATTTTCTTTTCGTGGGCAGATTTGTGGCGTAGCTTGATAAAGCCGAGGGTGAGTTCAAGCAGTCGGTTGAGGCGGTCTGGCAGCGAGACAATCGTTTCTCCTTGCATCCCCCCCAACACCACCGGGGCTACCGCACCGTCCATCTCTGGTAGGCTATACAGGATGGTGCTATGGATAGGGCTAACCCCCTGCTCTTGCCAGTTTTCCACATCTTGCAAAAAGAGCGGTTGGGCAACAATATAGGGGACATCGAGCTTGTTGAGCAATTCGCGGGCGACATCTACCGTCAAGCCGGCTTTGCTGGAGCCAGCCGGTCCGCCGACGAGGGGAAATCCCATCGTGTTGATGACGACATCTACCCCCATGCGGTCTAGCCACTCCCGCAGCACAACGTGCGTTTCTACCCCCATAACGAAAATGGGCAGCACCCGCAGGTTGCCCTCTTCCATCACGCGCACGATGTCATAGAGGTATTCCATACCACTGAGCAGGTGGACCCGAAAGACAATCACGGCAACTGTGCCAATCGTCTTTTTCTTGGCTCCCTTGCGGCTACGCTCCCATCGTTCGTACTCGAATGGTTTGGCAAAGTAGGTTGGGGCATCGGGGTGGGCAAAGCCCATCGAGGGGATTTCTACCGGTGGGTCAACGTGCAGCGAGTCTTTGCCCAGATATTCGCGCAAGATGAGCTTAATCATACTGGCGATATTTTCGTTGCTGCGGTTGTTCCAATAGGCATTGACGTTTGTCCAGTTGCGGAAGTCTGCCAATCGTTTGCCGGGCAGGAAGTTGACGACCTTTTTGGCAATCTTCTGCATTTTCAGGTAGCCATAGTAGGCATCCTCCTCGCGTCCGCCCACCAGCATTTTTGCCAGGCTTTGCACCGATTTGGGCATACCTTTACTGTCGTGCAAGATATACTTACCGACTTTGGTCAAACTCATGATTTCTGGTAGGCTCTCGAAACCAAAGACAACTGCGGGATCGTGTTTTTTGACGGTGGGGACTATGAACTCAGCATGCTCTGCCATTACGACTACAACCATAAAGAGACAGGAACAGCGGGCTATGGCTGCTTCAAGTTCATCGGGACGATGGATGGTATCGGTGTCTTCAAAAACAGATAGGCGAAACTCTGGAACGTCTTTTTGCACGAGTGCTGCTACTTTGCGGAAGAAGTCGCGGCTATAGCGTTCCATACCGAGCAGCAGGACAAACTCTATCGTCTTTGCCATAGGGGAATATCCTTACATTGTAAATACCCTTGTGTGAATGACCCACAGGGAAACCACCCCTATGGTACCAGTATTTTGTTTTGCTATATTAAATCTCTGACACAATATTGTCAACTTGAGCGTACTTTAGGGTAGGGCTACGTCAAAGTCGCACAATCAAAGAAATTTTGCCCTTCTTGTCTACCCTCTCCCCCTGCCCCTGCTCCCATAAAGGGCGAGGGGGAGCCGCTACCTGCCCGGTTCCCCTTCTCCCCGCGGTGGGACGCGGGTCTAGGGGATGGGGGCTGCGCGGTGGGACGCGGGGGCTAGGGGATGGGGGCTGCGCGGTAAACATTGCTTACTCTCCCCTAACCTGCCCCTGTAGGAAGCGGGGAGAGAGGGAGCAGGTGTACAAGAACTAGAGGGCTTTTTGTCCCCCAAACTTCACCGCAAGATCACCCAAGTGACTCGCATCACTCAGTAATGCCAAGAAGGGCATCGGCTCACCATAGATAATCTCGGTAATACTGCCATTGGTTAGCCAAATACGATTGATATAATCCATATCCATACCGAGAACATCAGCAATAAGCACTTTGATAACAACATCATGGGTACAAACCAAGATGGTGGCATCTGCGTACGTTTGTACTACTCGCTCCTTAAACTCCAGGGAACGTTTGAGTATGTTACTAAAACTCTCACCACCCGGCATTTGGGAACGCATCGGATGTAACCGCCATTCTTCCAATTCTTCCGCATAGGTAGCCGTTATTTCATCAGCATACTTCCCCTGCCATTCGCCATGGTGTATTTCCATAAGGGCAGGGTCTTGCTGAACAGTAATCCCTGGGTGAAATTGGGCAATAGTTGTCGTGGTGTCCGCACAACGCTGAAGAGGGCTAGTATAGATAGCCTGAAACTTCTCGTGACGGAGGCGTTCCGCAAGTTTATCGGCTTGTTGTTTGCCAAGATCAGAAAGGGGCGCATCAAGTTGACCTTGATAGCGGTGAATACGATTCCATTCACTCTCGCCGTGGCGAGCAATAACCATTCGCATAGTTTATTCTTCCTATTTTTTTGCTTGTGTAGGTTCAGTGGGGATTGCCCTTGAACGGGTGTCCCCATACGTAGATTATACCCGAACTTAGGGAGAAACCCTATGCGCTTTGCTTCCAAGGCGGGAAGGAAAATACCCCTTCCTCAGCTTGCGGGGAAGGGGTATCGCTTGGTATCTTTATCGTATTCTTGCCTATTCGCTAGGCAGCATTAGGAAACCGGTTGATCATCACCGTCACCGGCTGGATTTCCCGCTCAATATTCAACCAACGTTCAATCAGATGCTCCGAATGTTCCTCTAGCCATTCGGACAACCAACGACCTTGATTAAGGACATCTTGATGGTATTCTGGAGCACCTTCTGGCGTAGAGAAGACCCGCCCAAGCTCCCCTTGCAACCACACCAACTCAACTAAGATAGGTAGTGACGAAATTTCGGCAGGAGTAAGCGGGGCAACCGCATGATAGGACGCAAGCAGTCGGGTAGCGCACTCCTCATCAATAGGCCCCTTATAAATCCCCCAGGTATTCGGCATCCGCGGAACGGTACAATCTGTGGTAAAACCAACAATAGCATCTGCTAAGTCCGTGATACGGACATCCCAAGTGGCTTGATCATAATCAAGCAAGGCAACCACATCATTGTACTGAAAGAGAAAGTTATCTCGATGAACATCGCCATGGGCAACCAGATGGGGGAGACGTTCGTAAGCATCATCGGGCAACAACGCCCGGAGTTTTGCCGCACGGAGGTCATACCACATCAATTCTTCGTAGAGATCACCCATAATATCCCGTTCAAGCAATCGCTCACTCAGTGCCATGACATCATGGGAATGGTAACGCGGGGTTTGTTCCCCTAACATAGGTGGTGGGTCAAACCCATCAATAGCGAGATGATATTGCGCCAATATCGTACCGATAGCCAGCAAGTGCTGCGGATTTTCCGGGTTGTATTCATGGGCATCTATGAAGGGCATCACTTCATAGGTAAACCCATCAAGCACGAGCAGGGTGTCTCCCGTTCGTGTTGGAATAAATGTTGGACAAGGGAAATCACTCCCTTGAAGCCATGCAATAAGGGCATGACGGTAGCGATGGGTTTCTTCACTCAAACGGCGTTGATTGCGGCGTAAGACAAAGCGCCCTTCAGACGTTTTTACAAACGCTGTTTCATTAACAAAACCATGAATGGCTCGTGTAGCACTTTCCAAAGCGCCCAGATCATAGTGTTTGAGTACATTTGCTATATCTATAGGCATTAACATAACCTGGTCACTCTTCTGACTAGTAAGTAAGTTACTATCTAAAAAATATCCCCTGTGGATATTCACAAAACGTAATTAAACGTAATTTCGTTATACCAGAGAGAGTCACCAGGAAGTTACAACCGATGCAATAGGGTAAAAGTACTATGCTTACACGGATAAGGCGAGGGGAAAAGGGGTATCGCTCATCATCCCCCACCGGGCAGCCCCCCATCCCCTAACCCCTGCCCCCACTACGCGGGAGAAGGGGGACCGTACAGGTATTCCCCCTCGCCCTGGAATGGGAGCGGGGGCAGGGGGGAGCGGTTCCCCCCCTCGCCCTTGTATGGGAGAGGGGGCAGGGGGAGAGGGTTGTCGCCCTTTATGGGAGCGGGGGCAGAGGGAGAGTGCCGTGCGCCCCCATTGTAGAGACGCATACTACGTCTCACCCCTTCTCCCCGCGGTGGGGGAAGGGGCAGGGAATGGGGGGAACAATACCCCTTCTCCCGCGTAGTGGGGGAAGGGGCAGGGGATGGGGGTTGCACGAAACGACTCTCTCCCCCCTGCCCCCTAATCCAATGGATGTACCAAGCGATACCTTACCGCCGAGGCAGACCATGCTCGCCGACTCATCAGTTGGCTACAACGCCTTTTTCCCTAGAAGCGACCAAACAGCCTGCCCCCGTCACTCGCTCGCCCTAGCAGGGGGAGTGCGGCAGACCCCCGATGGACACGTATACTCAAACCACCCGACCCCAACAACCAGCATCACCGCCATAATTCCTGCCACCACATAGGCTTCTTCCAGATTGGCTTGGGTGACGTAGACCCCAACCAAGCCACAACAGCCGGCTATCAAGTAGCAGACCAGCACCGCCTCCCGCTTCGTCAACCCCAACGCGACTAGCCGATGGGAGATGTGGTCTTTGCCGGCGGTGGTGAAGGGATTAACCCCACGGCGTATCCGGGCAACAAAAACTAAACTGGTATCAAAAATGGGCAGACCAAGCACAAAAACTGGCACCATCCAGGTAACAATCGTGACGTTGGACAGGAAACGCAGCTTGATAGCCAAGACTGCGAGGATAAACCCGATAAACATACTGCCCGTGTCACCCATAAAGATTGAGGAGGTGAGATTGTAGCGTAGGAAACCCGCACACGCGCCCATCAATGCTGCCGACATCGCCGCTACCATCACCTGACGTGGTTCGTTCATCGTTGCCAACAGCAGAAAGAATGCTGCCGCAACAAACGCCACCCCCCCCGATAGCCCATCCATGTTGTCAAGCAAATTGAGCGCATTGGTAATGCCCACAATCCAAACAATCGTCAGTAGCCAATTGAGCCAGGGTTCCGAGAAGAGATGCACCTGCACCCCCCCCGTCACGAGCAATGCACCCGCCCCAACCTGCGCCAGCATCTTGAACGATGCTCGTATCCCCCACCGATCATCTACTAGCCCCACGAGGGCAATAAGCGTAGCCCCAAGCAGGATACCAATAGCCTCACTAATGTAGCTACGGCTATCGACTGACAGGAAGGTTACGACAAACGCTAAGTAGATAGCCGCCCCGCCAAGCAACGGTACCGGGGCTACATGGATGTCCCGCGAGCGCGGCACAGAGATAATGCCCACCCGCAAAGCTACCCGTTTGGCAAGGGGGGTACCGACAATGGAAAAGACCAATGCCGTGATCAAGATGAGGGTAACGTGAATCATTATTGGGTATCGCCAGCTTCTCTCGCCACCGACTGCTCCATCAGATTGACGAGGTATTGTAATTGTTGGAGGTCTTCTATTTGTTGTTGGGTAGGTGTTTGGACTGCTGTTACCTGTTGTTGGGTAAGCGTTAGGGCAGCCGTTGCCTGTGTTAAGGCTTGCTGATATTGTTTCGTATCGCTTAGAATAATCGTATAGTTTTTGCGACTCCCCGGATCATCCGGGTCTATCTCCACCGATTGATCATAGGATGTTGCCGCTTGGTCCATATCACCGAGGCGCACGGAGAGCAACCCGGCTATGGCATGCAATCGCGCATCATCTTCGCTCTCCGACTGTTCTACATACGCATCACGAATACGCTCTAGTAACTCTGGCGTGGAGCCAAAAATAGTCGCCAATGTCTCAACCTGATCATCAAATTGGTGGGGTTGATGTTCAATAGTCTGTATGTAGAGTTCAGCCGCTTCTTCCATACGCCCTTGTTGGCGGTAGAGTTCTGCTAGACGAACATTTGCATCACCAAACAGCGGGTCAAAATGAAGTGATCGTTGGTAGAGTTCCTCGGCTTTTGCCAGTTGCGTTTGGGCTTCTTCCATGCTGTTCTGCGAACTCAACACATTACTGTACATCTGATGCACCCCAGCACTCTCGTTAATTAAGGCTACATCATAGGGGGCAACGGTATTTGCCACTTCGTACCACTCTGTCGCAGTACGCAGCTTTTCGGGGTCTTGGCTCCAGTTAAACCAGTAGTTGTGCAAGCGAGCGAGGTTTGCCGAGTGGTCTTTGTTCATCGGGTTGAGGTCATACGCCCGTCTGAGTACTGCCCGTGCATAGCTCATAAGCCCCATGGGGCTTTCTTGCTGCACAAATCCCCCAACCTCGTTGATCCCCTGATATTGCAGCAGATCTTCTACCTCTACCTCTTTTTCGGTGCCAGCAGGATTATCCGCACTTCGCTTTATCTCCGCAAGACTCATCAAACTACGCCCCAGGTTGAGGTAGTAGAAATCCTCTTTGGGGGTCTGGCGTATCGCCTCAAGATACTTGTCTAATCCATAGATCTGTTCGTTTATGCCGGCGTTGGGGATATTGCTAAAGGTCTCCCCTTCGTGAAAGCGCATATCGGCATAGACCACGCTAATATTCAGCTTCCAAACTGCCCCTAGCGTGAGGATAAGCAGCAGCGCATAGAACGCTAAGGCTGGCGCACTCGTTTTGCCTCTCGGCTGATTTCGCAGTGGTGCTCCTGACGGTGACGACGATGGAGCCGCCCGCCGCCCACCGGATGCAGCCCGCCCTGTGCTGGTACTGGCATTACTCGCCCCCCGCTGCACATTGCCGCGCCCTTTGCCCTTGTTCCCTTTGCGCTTGGTACTCTTTTGCCCGGTCTTTTGCTCACCCTTCTGCTCGCCCTTTTGCCTAGCTGCGGCGACAGTAGAGGTTGGTTTTTCCTCGCTATCCTGGGCAGTATCGGCACTTTCACCTGCTGCTGCCAGTTGTACAGTCTCTGTTGCTAGGGCAGGAGCATCATCAGATTCAGCTATTGTAGCCGTATCGGATGTGGGAGCGGGTTTTAGGTCTTCGCTTGTGAGCGTATACAAGCCGGCAAATAGCCCGGTGACAATCGTTATAGCAAAAGAAGTCCAGAGCATCGTCAGCGTCGAGACGATGGGAATACCCGTCATACCTTCCATCACATGGGCTGTCACTATACTAAATGTCGCTATAGCAAGCAACTGCCATTGCCATTCGGTGTCCTTCCACATAATTTGCCATGCAAGAAAGGCAAAACTTATGATCAAGAAGAAATAGCTAATTAACCCCAACACCCCCCGCGTTACCAATTGGTCAAGTACCGCTTGGTGGGCGCGGTCTGGCGAAGCAGTTCGTGCCTCCAGATGCGCCAACGATGGGGGATAGAAGGGGTTGAAGGCAACAAACATACTCTCTGGTCCCCACCCGACAACGGTACGGAAGGGTTCTGATGTGATTAAGCCAATCGTGCCGCCAGCAAATTCATCACCAGTCCAGATAAACGCACGAACGGCACTCGTGCCATAGCGGGTCTCAAATATATCACTCATACGTCCCAGTAGCGGCACTTTCCGTAGCTCTCGGAAGGTAGGCGATTCAGAAAAATTGAGCAGCAGAATAAAGGCAAGACCAGCAACAGCAACAAGAATCCAGCCCCAAAAACCTATTCTCAACCAGTTGGCAATGGTACGCTGCTCTGCCTTCCGATACCGGCGTTCAAAGACCATCAGGAAAAACAGGATAAAGACAAACATCCCTGCCCCCAAGCCAAGCAATGGACCACGACTTTGGCTGTAGAGGATGGTCAGGATAAGCGAAAAGAGTATGGCTATTGTCCCAAGCATGGTTAGCCCACGGTTGAGCTTGGATTGTACCTGGGGCGTTTGGGGGCTAAAAAAAGCCATGACGTAGAAGATAACGACAGCCGCTAGGCTGATGAGCAACCACATCCACCACGAGATGCCCTGATCAAGGGCAGGGTTGACCTGCTGCTTGTCGCCAACAGCGGAAAAGAGAAACATCGGGACGAGAAACAATACATATGCCCCAAAGGTCAAGCCGGGCCAAAGGGGGATTTTGCGTTGGACTTGGTGTTGTAGCCCTTGGGTCAGCAAAAACCACAGCGCGGTAGAGACGACCACAGCCCCTGGAAAAACCCACCAATAGCGAAAGTCTGCTGTCTGCACTGATGCGCCAAACTTGATGGCAGAAACCAGCAATGCCATAGTCCCCAGTATGAGGATAGCGTAAGCCCCTGCCCACAACACATC
This sequence comes from uncultured Chloroflexaceae bacterium, assembly GCA_964410555.1. Classification (GTDB taxonomy): domain Bacteria; phylum Chloroflexota; class Chloroflexia; order Chloroflexales; family Chloroflexaceae; genus JAAUSY01. Next base: position 47,412 of record CAYPHM010000001.1, read on the forward strand.
CGCCGCAGGGTTGGGGGATGAGGGCGCACGTTTTACCTCGCCTATGCCCTTGATGATGCGATAAAGGGCAAGGGGTACCACGGTAATGAGGTAGGCGGCAACAAAGATGGCGTTGCCCATTGTAGAAGCCACCCGCTCTACCACGTCCCCTTTCCAGGGCAGCGGGTCATAGCCGGAGTGTTGCATCACCCCATAGAACGATACCATCAAGCCAGTGACAAGCACAATGCTAATCAACCGTTCTAGTTGTGCTGGTTTTCGCATATGCATGACGATTAAGATCGCCAGCATAATGTACGATAAGTTGGTATATGTTCCCTGGAGACGCTGGTATGACCCCCACAAACTGGTATGGGGAACAATAGAGGTAATCGTACTAAAAATGAAGATGGCAACATAGATCATCACTGGCAGAGCCATTGGTACCGTGACAAGCCACTTCCCAACGCTGGCTAAGGGATTTGCCGCTGTGGTAGTTGGGGGGGGGGCTGCCCGTGCCGATGTCGATGTTGGATTATTGTTGTTGCTCAACAGTTCCAGCGCACGAATAAGCGCAAAGGCTGCCATGATGAGCACGATTGATCGTAGGGTTGTTGCCTTGTCTGGCTCAAAGTGGCGTGCTGAGAGCAGATTAAAATAGATAGGAATAAGGGTAAGCGCAAGCAACCAACCGGCTTCAATAATACGCTCACACCAGATGCTCAAGGTTGTTTGTGGTCGTGATTGTGGTTGTGTCACGGCTGCCTTTCTCCTGACTTGATAGCATTTGCTCGCTCGATAATTTCCCTGGCACTGGCACGGCTATGCTCGCTTACGGGAGTCCCATCGAGCATAGCTGCCAGTTCATCTATCCGTTCGTTTAGGCTCAACACATGCATATGCGTACGGGTGTACATCTCCCCATGCTGCGCCGTTTCTACGCTCTTGCTAATAGCATAATGGGTATCGGCAAAAGCTGCAACCTGGGGCAGGTGCGTAATGCAAATAACCTGATGGTAGTCGGTAATAGCCCAAAGTTTGTTGCCAACTACCTGCCCCGCCCGCCCCCCAACACCAGCGTCTACTTCGTCAAAGATCAACGTAGGTACCGTGTCCACCCTTGACAAGATAGACTTGAGGGCTAACAACACCCGCGCACTCTCCCCACCGGAGGCAATACGTACCAGCGGCTTGAGTGGCTCGCCGGGGTTGGGGGACATGAGAAACTCCACCCGATCTATGCCGGTGGGCATAATCTGGTATTGGTTCGTCTTAGGCGATTCATCTGTCGTTTGCGATACTGCGTTTGGCACAGGCACCCCCTGGGGGTCTTCGGTATGCTCTATAGCAACGGCAAAGCGCACGTAGGGGAGCGCAAGGTCGCCGAGGGATTCTTCTATGGCACGAGATAGGGTTTCCCCAACCTCGGCGCGTTGCTGCGACAGCTTACCTGCCTGCTCCCCCAAGTTTTGCAACAACACCTGCTCGTGCTGCTCCAGTTCGGTGCGATAGTCGTCACTATGGGTAAGCCGTTCTATCTCCTCCTCAGCATGGGCAGCACGTTCTAGGATTTCTGCGATACTGCCGCCATGCACCCGCTGGATTTTGCGTATGACGGTTAGGCGATCTTCTATCTCATCCAAGCGGTGTGGTTCAAAGGCGAATTGGTCTATATAGTCACGAAGATGCGCCGCTAGGTCTTCTAGGTGAAACTGCAAATCAGCCGCTTGTTCTGCTAGTGACGTAGCTGCGGGGTCAAGCCGGGCCAGTTCTTGGATGTTGTCTGTCACACCTGTCATAGCGTCTACAATCGCCGTTTGGCTATAGGGATGGTCATCTACGCCTTGCGAAAGGGCAACGTAGGCTTGCTCCATCAGTTCTGCTATACGAGCGGCATTTTGCAAAACAGAGCGTTCTTGAATAAGCTCATCCTCTTCTCCCACATGCAGATTTGCCGATTGGACATCTTCTAAGAGGAGTTGTAGTTCTTTGATACGCTCTTCGCGTTGGGCTTCTCCCTGGCGTATGGCGGCTATTTCCTGATGCACCTGGCGTAGGGTAGTATAGAGTGTTTGTACCTCTTCACGCAGCGGCAGGAGACCACCGTAGCGGTCTAGCATGTCTAGGTGAGTACGGGTGTTGAAAATAGATAGCCCTTCGTGTTGCCCATGGATGTCTATGAGCCGTCCGCCTATGTCCCGCAGGGTGTTGGTATTGACCGCTCGGTTGTTGATACGGGCGGTGCTCCGCCCAGTCTCGGCGTTGATCTCGCGGGTAAGGATGATTGGCTCATCTTCTTCATCCCACAGCCCATAACCTTGTAGTATGGGGATGATGTGGGGGCAGTCTATCAAGCTAAAGACCCCTTCAACACGCGCACGAACACACCCGGCACGAACCATGCTTGTTGTTACTTTCTCCCCGCGCAGGGTGCCGAGCGCGTCAATAATAATAGATTTGCCTGCACCTGTCTCGCCTGTGAGGACAGTAAAGCCATTTTGCAGGCCCAATTTCAGGTGATCAATAATGGCGAAGTCGCGTATCTGCAACTCAAGCAGCATAGGGCTGTCGTTGAACCAAACAATAAAGGTTGAACATCATTATGAGACATACCATAGGGCATTGTACCATAGTTTCGGGGGGGCGTTGGGGGGAGAACAACAACCCGGCACAAACCCACAAACCGAGGGCGATTGCAAAGTCCGGTTTGTCCCCCATACCCTTCTCTCCTCTGTGGGGGAGGGGGGGCAGATGATGGAAGGGGACGGCGAGACAAGCAACGTTTCCACAACCTGACCTTACCCCTGTTAAGATGGGGGGCTACAGGCGAGGGGGGATGCCTGAAGGGGCTAGGGATACGGACAAAGGGAATATTATCCTTACCCTAGAGGTGACAAGAATCCGCCTCACCCCCCGACCAAACGATACCCTATGCCCCACTCAGTCAACAATAACGCTGGTTTGTGTGGGTCTTGCTCTATTTTGCGGCGGAGATGCCAAATATAGACTTTGAGATGCTCATTATCTTTCTTGCAATCTTCCCCCCACACACCTTCCAAAAGTTCTCTATGCTCAACTACCCTGCCCGCCTGCTTTGCCAACAACACGAGTAATTGATACTCTGTAGGGGTTAAGTCAACGGGGTTTTCCCGCACTAAGACCTCACGTTTTTGTTGGTCAATCTGGAGCGTTCCATTCCCCGCGATGAGCGGTTGATAGGCTGAGGGGACACGCCGCAGCAATGCGCGGATACGAGCCATCAGTTCATTCAAATTAAACGGCTTGATAAGGTAATCATCTGCCCCATAGTTCAACCCGGTAACAACATCCTCGCTCTGCATTTTGGCGGTAAGCATCAACACGGGAACCTGAGAAAACGTGCGGATGGTACGGCATGTCTCTAGCCCATCCATCTCAGGCATCACCACATCGAGAATAACCAAGTCAGGACGCTCGCTTTGCACTAGCGCGAGACATTCCATCCCATTTGCTGCTTGAACGACCCGGTAGCCATCATCCTCTAGGGGTAAGCGAATAAACTCGCGTAAACTTTGCTCATCATCCGTTACAATGATCGTACGCTGTTCCTCCATAGATGCCTCACTTTTTTGTGGTATGGAGTGCTGTTGATTCTTGTTGTAGTTCGACAAACCACTGGCGTATTTCTTTTGCGGTCAATTCCCGTGGGAGTACATAACGAATATACCCATTGGAGTCTACAAAGAAACTGGTTGGTATAGGGAATACTCGATAGGCTTTTGTGACTTCACCTTCTGCATCAAGCACCACCGGGTAGGTAATGCCGTTGGCTTCAACAAAGGCTTGTATGTCCTCTTCGGTCTGGTCTTGCGCTTGCTCATTATCAAACAGGTTGACTCCAATAACCATCAATCCATCATTGTTCAGTTCTTCATAGGCGGTTTGAAGTTCTGGTATTTCGTTGACACAAGGCCCACACCAACTCCCCCAAAAGTTTACCAACACCACCTGTCCACGATAATCCGCCAACGTAATTTCTTCGCCGTCTGGAGTCAACAGGGTAAAATCAGGGGCAGGACGGTTGACGCTTGGGGCAGCAGCAGAGTTGGTTTCTTGATTGCCTGCCCAGACCCATACGGCAGCTACCAAGAGCAGACCTACCACCACGCCACCTATAGCAAACCAACGCTCACGGGTTTTGTGGGTGGTGTCAACTGGTGCTAGTACTGATGATAGCGGGTACGACTGACTAGCCCCATTGCTTATACCAATGCGGGCATCGTAGGCTTGACGCTGCTGCGGGTCTGAGAGTATCTCATAGGCATGGTCAAGCTCTGCCGTGCGTTGCGCGGCAATGCGGCGCATATCTTCCCCCATATCCGCGACCCGTTCTGGGTTGTAGCGTTCCCGTTGTTGGGTATAGGCTGTTGTTATTTCTTCTGGTGTTGCTTTTGTGCTAACACCTAGCAGTGTGTAAAAGGTATCTATCATAAGTACCTCCCATTTTAACATATTTTTCAGGGAATGATGATATACCACAGTATGATGGCTGGGGGGGCAACCTCCCCACTTTCAGGGGTAAGTCACAGGGATTTCAGGCAGAATGGAAAAGAGTCTGCCACACCACAGTTTTTGCTTTCGCTTTTTCCTTGCGCTATAATAATTAATAGCAATCCCCGTCATTGCCATGTCCTAAGAGTCAACGACCCAAGCCTGAAATGGCTTGGGCTTGTGAGAGCAAGCCGATGTTGACCAAACTCAGCCCATGAGGACTTTGGGCCAACCCTGATGTTGCTGAAAAACCCCTTGAGCAACCATCTTTGAACGCATGCATAAACGCATAAACCCATGAACATGATGCATGGAAGGTAACGTTATGGCACATACCAATGGTCAAGAATACCCTGCAAAACTTCGCAATAAGATCATTATGCCTTTTTTGGGACTTACGCTTTTTGTCGCTTTTATTGGTACGTTGATTACCTTCTTTCTGGAAGCAACCAATGCCCAGGAAAAATTCAACAAAGACTTGGCAGAGAAGTCCCGCTCAGTCAACTATGCCGTGGTAGACCAAGAGCGAGCTAATCTCCAGTTCTTGATTGAAGTTGTCTATGCCCCAGATAACCCAATCACCGGTGCTCCTGCTGTTGCGGAAGCGATGCGTTTCAACGATGAAGTAGGCTTATACAACGCTATAACCCCCTATTTTCTCAATGGTATGGACCGCAATACGGTACAATTAGACCGCTTGATTGCCTTCAATACCCAGGGGATTCCCCTCGTAGACCTAGAGCGTCCAGATGCTGGTATTGAAGCTGATTATATCATCCACCAAGAACAATTAGACCTCTCTTTCTTATGGGAATATGTCCGTGATGTGCTCAGTACAGAAACCGATGAACTTGGTGATAAATATGCCGGTATGCACTTGCAACTTGTCGACTCTACTCGTGGGTCTATAAAAAACTACTTTGCAACTATTGCGCCGGTAAAAGTAACCGAAACCGAAGGAGATACCCAACAAGAAGTGCTTGTTGGGGGTATCATCGTAGCCATGGAAATCCCCCAATTGAACCAGATGCTCTTGCGAAATTCTCAAGCAGATATTATCGTCTTCTATGACCAAAACGGCTCCCCACTTATCAGCAATATCCAACCAGAAGATGGCTTAGAAACGCTTGCTATGGACCCAGAGACCAGAGAAGAGCTTGTGGAGATGCAGGCTAAGAATAGCTCAAGCGATGCAGAATCCGGGGCAGTCTTTGATGTCAAGACCATTGAAGGTGTGGAATACCAGTTTTCCTATACAGAACTCCGTATCCGCCGCTCTTCTGCTGGCTATGTTGCCACTGCTCTTTCCCGTCAAAACTTGATGGAAGAATGGTCATCAACGCGATGGGTACTTTTTGGCGCGTTTCTCATTTTGACAGTGGGGGTTATTTTCGTTGGAATTGTCAGCTCCCGGATGATTACTGCACCCGTAGATGAACTTGTCACTACTGCCCGTGCCGTTACCGTGGGACACTATGACCGTCGTAGCAATGTTCGCTCTGATGATGAAATTGGCTTGCTTTCCGATTCCTTCAACCACATGACCGAATCGCTGGTAGGCTTGCTTTGGCAAATTTCTGCCGAGTCAGGGCAGCGTGCTGCAATTGTCGAGAGCATTGCTGATGGAATCATTGTGTGTGATACCAATGGGGCTATTCACCTGATGAATCGTGCCAGCTTTCACTTACTCGGGTTAGACGAAAGCTCTATTATGCCTGGGAGCATGCAAGACATCCCCCTTATGCCGATGGAAGAGGCGATCTTTGGTTCCCAACAAAAGGATATTTACCAACTTGGTGATTATATCGTACGGGTTACTGCATCTGCTGTAACTTCTACAAAGGGGGTCTATCTTGGACTAGTGTATGTATTGCAAGACCTCACCAAAGAGGTGGAGATAGACCGCGCCAAGACCGGCTTTATCGCCACCATCTCGCACGAACTCCGTACGCCGCTGACTTCTATGCGTGGCAATCTGGATATGCTCATCCACGGAATCGCCGGCCCGCTCAATGATGAGCAACTCCCTATGGTCAAAACTATTGGGTTGCAAACAAAAGGCATCGTTGATCTGGTCAACAATATGATATTGGTCGCAGGACTAGATTCCGGCTCCACAAACTTTGAAATGGAGCCGATTAAACTCAAACCCGTGATAGATAAAGCCCTATGGCCCCTGCGGAAAAACTTTAAAGCGAAGAAACTCTCGGTAAAGCTCGACATTCCTGGCGATCTGCCTGAAGTCCAAGCTGATCCTATTCAGCTACGCACGGTGATGCAACAGTTGATGAAAAATGCTGAAGTGTATACCAACGATGGCGGTGTGACAGTGACTGCTGTGCAACAAGACGATATAGTCCAGATTGATGTTATTGATACCGGCTGTGGTATTGAAGAAGATTTTGTCGAGAAGGTCTTTGATAGGTTTGTCCGGGGTAAGGATGATGCATCCAATGATAGACCAGACCGGGGAATTGGGCTTGGACTGGCTATTGTCAAGGATATTATCGAACGCCACGGTGGAAAGGTATGGGCAACTAGTGTGTTGGGTGAGGGGACTACGGTTAGCTTTACCCTGCCCATCATTGAAATTGAAGAAGAAGAGCCTGAACCCGAACAATCAGAAATGACTGAGATTGCCGCGTAATATTTGTAACATCACCGTTGGTAGTATCGTTTGTCTCTGAAGAGCGGGTGCTTTCTCTGGTAATATGTGGTATTATGTCAGAGGGAGCAGTATTAGTCTGACGTAAGGTTGATGTTGATGAGGTGCTGGTATGAACAGACGTGGAAAAAACCAAGGGGAAAAATCCACCATATGGCTTATTCTTGGGGGGTTTCTGGTGACGATTATCGGGTTGGGGTTGGCGACAAACGCGATTATGTGGTTTGCTGCGCCCAATTCCGAACGGTACGAGGAGGATGTGCATGCTGCCGTTGCAGCAGACTATAGCCAGTGGGAAAATCCGGGTCTAGCGGCAAAAGACCCAACCGCGGTTGAAGAGCAAAAAGTTCTTCAGGTCTACACACCAGCTCCTCCCGTGGTAGGTGAAGCAACGAATACCCCTCTGCCTGTTGCCGTCATCCAAGAACGGGCAACACGGGTAGCTATTGTTCCTACGCCGTCCCCGACCTATACCCCCACCCCCACCCCAATAGCAAGCGATACCCCTATGGTCATACCTACCGATACTCCATCGGCGACACCGACAGCGATACCGACAAGCGAGCCAACCGCCACACCCACTGATGTTGTGCCGCAGGAAGCAGCAACCGCCACATCCACTGATGTTGTGCCGCAGGAAGCAGCAACCGCCACACCCACCGATGTTGTGCCGCAGGAAGCAGCAACCGCCACGCCCACTGATGTTGTGCCGCAGGAAGCAGCAACCGCCACACCCACTGATGTTGTGCCGCAGGAAGCAGCAACCGCCACGCCCACCCATACCCCGCGGGTACCCTCTACCAACACGCCAACGAAGGCTCCAACCAACACGCCAACCAACACGCCAACGGATACTCCAACCAACACGCCGACTAACACGCCAACGGATGCTCCTGTTGCTACGAACACGCCAACGAACACGCCGACCAACACGCCGACCAACACGCCAACAGATACCCATACCCCAACGTATACGCCAGACCCTACGAGCACCCCTGAGCCAACGAATACGCCAACGTATTCGCCAACGTATTCGCCAACGGAAACGCATATTCCAACAACTACTCCATCCCCAACAAATACCTTCACTCCTACGTACACGGCGACACCCTCGCCGACTCCTACGGAGATAGTTGTTCCTGGCATAGAGGTCAACCCGGATGAGGTGGATGTACAAGAGGGCGGTGTGCGTCAAACCTACATGGTTTGGCTAACTGGCAAACCGTCAGATAATGTCCGTATTGCCTTGAGCGAACCGAATGACCAACTGACGCTTGAGCCAACTATGCTGACCTTTACCCCCAACAACTGGGATACTGCCCAAACGATCTCCGTCCGTGCCAAGCATGATGGGGTAAAAGAGGGGCAGCATAGGACCATCATTATGCATGATGTTACGAGCAGCGATAGTGGCTATGATGGCTTCACTATGGATGAGGTCTCTGTGACCATTCAAGAAAATTTGACCTATAAGGTGCAGATTAGCCAAACGAGCGTTGAAGTTAGCGAAGAGGGGGACACGGCGAGCTACACGGTCAAGTTGACCAACGCCCCGGCTGCTGATGTGGTTGTGACGCTGCAAACAGACGATGACCAGATAACGCTGTCTGCGACAACGCTCACCTTTACCCCCAACAATTGGGATAGTGAGCAGACCATCACGGTTAAGGCGATAGATGATCTGTTGGATGAAGCAGATACGCATACGGTAGATATAGCACACATGGCTACAAGCAACGATTCCGACTACAACAACACAATGGGAGATGCGGTAGCTGTCACTATTACCGACAATGACACGGCAGATGTGAAGATAACACCGCTCTTGCTCAAGGCGCAGGAGGGAGTAGGTAGCACAACCTACAAAATTGTGCTAACGAGCAAGCCAAGCGATGATGTCTCTGTACGTATCACTACTGATGCTGAATTGACAACAAACCCCACGCTCCTGTCCTTCACGCCTGACACTTGGGACGAGCCACAGACCGTCATAGTCAAGGCAGTGGATGAAGGCAAGGAAGAGGGTATTCACCAGAGCAAGATAACCCATCGGGTTGCCAGCAAGGATGACAACTATGCTGGTCTCTCTGCTGATTCGGTTAGTGTGCGTATTTCTGAAGTCATAGACAAACGGGTGATTGTCAAACCCACCAGTTTGAACATTGCCGAGGGTGGCGATACGATAAACTATACCGTCTCGTTGACGGGCAAGCCAGCGCAAGATGTGACAGTCACCATCTCAAATACCGGTACTATTTCGCCTTCGCATGCGGTCTCGCCAACAAACGACCTTGACCTGATAAGCCGCACTGTGACCTTTACACCAGATAGGTGGGATGTCAGCCAAATTATCACGATAACTGCGCTAGATGATGATGTCATTGAGGGGACAGAGGTTGTCAACATCGCGCACAGCGTTAGCAGCGATGATGAAGGCTACGACAACGCCCCCACCGATGGGGTAGTTGTGACGATTGCCGACAATGACTCGGCAGGGGTAGACCTAGACCGCTCGCTGGTCAAGGCGGAAGAGGGCGGACCAATTGATGGCTATTACCGGGTGCGCTTGACGACCATACCACAGGATGATGTCACTATCACTTTTGGCACAGATAGCCGCCAGGTTCAGCCTATATCCGCCCTGACCTTCACGCCAGATGTGTGGGATACATGGCAGCCTGTGACCGTCAAGGCGATAACAGATACGGTGAAGGAGACGACCCCGCACACCAGCACCATCACGCATAGGGCTACCAGTAGCGACAATGACTACAACGGGCTGGCTATTGGGGAAGTGACGGTTGCGATTACCGACACCAATACGGCAGAGGTGGTCGTTGAACCGCAGAGTCTGACGATAAGCGAACCAATAGATTCAGAGCAGGTCATCATTCGCTTGACCAGCGAGCCATCGAGTACCGTTACCATTGACCTAACCAGTACGGACACAAGCGAGTGCAATATTTCCCCATCGGTACGCACTGTTACCCTTGACGCAGATAACTGGCAGGATGGGGTGACGGTGGCTGTCAACGCGGTAGATGATGATGTTGCTGATGGCGACCAGACCTGTACTATCGAGACCTCGGTTTCCAAGAGTGATGACCCGAACTATACTCTTCTTAGCAAGATAGATATAGATAATGTGGTAGTGACCGTTAAGGATGATGATACTGTTGGTATCATGGTTGAGCCGCAGAGTCTGACGATAAGCGAACCCAAAGGCACCGCCACCTTTACTATCAAGCTAAACTCACAACCAACAGATGCTGTGGTTATCAACTTAGCGAGCCAGGATACCACAGCGTGTACGATAACAGATGCTGTGACGATTACGGCAGCCACATGGAAAACCGGGGTACCTGTGCCGGTGACAGCGGTTGACGATGATATAGCCGATGGCGACCAGACTTGCCCTATCAAAACGCTAGAATCCCAAAGCAGCGATAGTGCCTATGATGGTTTTGTTGATAGCAAGATAGATGATGTCACCGTGACAGTAGTAGATGATGATAGCCCCGGTGGTGATGATGATGCCAAAGATGTGACTATTACCCCCAAAACCTTGTCTATCAAGGAAGGCGAAACGGAAAGCTATACTATAGTATTGGATAAGAAACCGTCTTCGCCTGTTATCATATACATCACTCCTGATACACAGGTTAAGGTAAATGATTCCACCGATACTATCAACCTCCGATTCACGCCTGGGAATTGGGATGAACCCCAGACTGTGACGGTAGAAGCTATCTACGATAAGGTAAATGAATCATCCCCGCATCCCGCGACTATTAAGCATGTCGTGATCGGCGGCGATTACACGGGCGTTTCTAAAGTGAAAGTCGACATCACCGACAAGCCATAACCTGGTGAATGTAACACTAGACACCACGGGCACAGGGGTTATCTGCCTGGGCGTTGCTATTGCCCTAGTTGCTTGCAATAGCAATCTCAAATTAGTATGATCAGGGTAGGGAGAGCGGGTGAGAACTATGTTAGCAGAAGATTTTATCCTAAAAAAACGTCCTTCCTGGGAACGGCTCGACAAGCTCACCAAACGCTCACGCAGTGGGTTGATGGGGCTATCTGCTGAAGAACTGAGGGAACTAGGGCAACTCTACCGCCAGGCGACCTCTGACCTTGCCGTGGCTCGCCGTGACTACCCCAAGCACCCGGTGCATACCTACCTGAATGGGCTAGTAGGGCAAGCTCACGGACGTGTCTATCGTGGCAAAAGCACCCGTCTACAATCACTGCAAACCTACTTTACCACCACCCTACCACGTATCTTCCGGGAGACATGGGGATATACACTTGCATCGTTTCTGATGTTCTTTTTGCCGGCGTTGGTCAGCTTTCTGTTTGCCTACCGCGACCCAGAAGCTGTAGCCCTCTATCTCCCCGGCTTCCAAGATGTCATTAGCGATATTAAGCAGGGCAATGAATGGTGGGATCGCATCAACAGCGAGGGCAACGCCGCCTCCGCTTCGCTTATTATGACAAACAACATCCGTGTGGCGTTTTTGGCTTTTGCTGGCGGAGTGTTGCTTGGTACTTTGTCGCTCTATGTGCTGGCACTGAATGGCATTATGCTAGGTTGTATCGCCGGGGTAGCCCAACGATTTGCTTTTGCCGACAACCTGTGGGGGTTTGTCGCAGCACATGGGGTTATTGAGTTGAGTGTCATCTTTATAGCAGGCGGAGCAGGCTTGCAGCTAGGTTGGTCAATGCTGCGCCCCGGCTTGCTCGACAGGCGAAATGCGCTCAAAGTGGCTGCCCATCGCGCCTTCAAACTTCTAGCCGGGTGTATACCGCTGTTAGTCATTGCCGGCACCATCGAAGGGTTTATCTCCCCCTCATCATTGCCGCTTGCCATCAAGATTATTGTGGCAATAGGGTCTGGAGTGGCGTTGTATGGCTACTTCCTGCTGGCAGGACGGGAACGGGCATAAACCACATCTGCTCCTGCTTTGGGATGGCAGAATCCTAATACGCATTTTCCTGCTTGCCCATCAGAATATCTGCCGCCGTTCGCAGGATAATCTTAATGTCAAACAGCAGCGACCAATTCTCCACATAGTACAAGTCGTAGCGGGTGCGCTCCTCGATGCTGGTATCCCCACGCAGCCCATTCACCTGCGCCCAGCCAGTGATCCCCGCCTTCTCCTTGTGGCGGCGCATATAGCGCGGTATCTCCTGGCTAAACCGCTCCACCCAGCGCGGCTGCTCCGGGCGTGGTCCTACCACGCTCATCTCGCCATGCAGCACATTGATAAACTGCGGTAACTCATCTAACGAGTAACGGCGCAGATACTTGCCAATGCGCGTTACCCGTGGGTCATCTGCCGTCGTCCAGCCAGGACCTCGCACCTCCGAGTCTGTCCGCATGGTGCGAAACTTGATCATACAAAACGGCTTGCCATCTATCCCCACGCGCTCTTGCAGGAAAAAGACCGGACCCGGTGAATCCAGTTTAATGATCAGTGCCAACAGCAGCATCACCGGCGAGAGCACAATCAATACTACCCCAGAAAACACCAGGTCAAGCAGTCGCTTTAACGCCTGATTGGTGGGGTTGTCCAATGCGGCATTCTTCACACTGACCAGCGGTAGCCCGCTCAAATCACCAATCGAGACCTCGTTGTTGGTGATAAGCTGGAAGGTATCGGGGTAAACTTTGATAGAGACGGAGTGGTCTTCTGCCAGCGTCACAACTTCCATAAGCTCAAGCTGAGACCGCTTGGACAAGGCTATCAATACCTCATCCGCACGGGTAGCCCGCACTACGCGGTCTAAATGTTGGAGCCGCCCAAGCACCGGCAGATCATCCACCCGTGACCCCACCTCGTGAAAGTCGGAGAGAAACCCCTGGACTTCATAGCCAAGCTCTGGATTGCGGCGTATAGTGTGCCAGACTGCCCGCCCCGGCTCTCGCGCCCCCACAATGACCACCCGGCGGGTATCTATGCTGCGAATACGTAGCCAAAAGACGAGCGAACGGTAGAACAACCGCAGCGTAATGCACCCCGTGATCGCCGCTATCCAGACCAATGCCAGCAGTGTTGCGGTGAGGGGGATGCCATTATAGCCAGACCAGGGCAGGATAGCATGCACAACCAGCGTCAGCACAATAGCCAGCGAAATAGAGGTAAACACCTTGTAGGCTTCGTCTACCCGCGATGCCCCGCGGCGCAGGTGATACAGCCCATTGATAGCAAACGTCAGCCCAAATATGCCGTTTACAATGGCGATAATCACCAGGATTTCCATTGGGTTTTCTGGCAGCATAAGCCCACTGTCGCGGATGTCTTCCATGCGCCAGATATACACCCCCAAAAACGCTCCATTGAAGGCGAGCAAATCACACAGCAACAAGCCAATGATGAGCATGATGCTCAGGGTATGCTTATCTGGACGCACCATCTGCAATCGGCGGGCAGGCTTACCCGACTCGGCGTGCTGTTGGTGGGAGGAAGGTATTGTAGCCAAGCGCGATCCACTCCTTGAAGGTTATACCGGCTTCAATCAGCATATTGAGCGGGGCGGGGGTTGTTGCCGCAAAGTGCTTGCGATGGAATATCCGCATGGCTTCGTAGAAAGCGCGGATAGACGGTAGCGCACGGCGGGTGCTCGCTGCCCGCTTGTAATGCCAAATATGCACCGCTGGATAGTACCATATGTGCCAACCATAGGATTTGATACGGTATGCCCAGTCTAAATCTTCACCATACATAAAAAATTGTTCATCAAGCAACCCCACCTCGCAGATGATACTGGTGCGGAGCAGCATACATGCCCCAACCACCGAGTCTACTTCGATCTCCACATCAGGGTCGAGATAGGTCATATTGTACCGCCCAAAGCGGGGGCTTTTTGGGAAAAGGCGCGACAAGCCAATCATGCGATAAAATGATACAATGGGAGTAGGGAATGAACGGCGACACGCCTTGTCCAGCGATCCATCAGGTAAAAGCACTTTGGGTCCAACTACGCCAACCTCGTGATGGGTTTCGAGATAGTCTACGAGGCTATCAAGCGTGCCAGACGGAACAATGGTATCATTATTCAGCAGCAGCACATAGTCTGGCGCAGGCTGCGCCCGCTCGTCTGCCACCTTGCCAATGATGCGGCGTAGGGCTAGGTTGTTGCCATAGGCAAAGCCGCCGTTATACTCGCTGGCGATAAGATAGACGTTGGGAAATTGCTCACGCACCATTTGTACACTGTCGTCAGACGAAGCATTATCTACCACCCAGATAGCCAGCTTACAGCGGGTGGGGTGCTCATAGAGCGAGTGCAGACAGTCGGCGAGCAGATCTGCCCGGTTGTAATTGAGGATAACTACTGCCAGTGTCGGCATATGCGGAACCTTTCCCCTAATGGTATCTTTTATCACAAACTTTACGCATGCTCCATTTCCCTATTATACTACGCTCATGAGCCATGCGAAACTCAGTATCTTGGTATCTTGAAGGAGAGAAAGCAAATCTTATGCGAATAGCACTTACCGGTGCCGATGGACAACTCGGCACCGCCCTCACCAAACAGCTTGCACCAGAGCACGAGATCATTCCCCTGACCCAGGGAACATTTGAACTGGATAGCCCTCAAGCTATTGAGCAGGTTATCGTCACCCATGCCGATCTCGTTATTCACCCTGCCGCCTATACCAACGTTGATGGGTGTGCCAAAGACCCCGCCCTTGCCTATCGGGTCAACGCTTTGGGGACAAAGTATGTCGCTTTGGCTTGCCAGCAGCTTGGTGTGCCGTTGGTTTACGTTAGTACCAACGAGGTCTTCGATGGCAATAGCCCCCGTCCCTATATGGAATATGATACCCCCAATCCTATCAATCCTTATGGGCAGTCTAAACATGCCGGCGAGGTCATAGTGCGGGAACTGCTGCACCAGTTCTACATCGTGCGGGTGGCGTGGCTGTTCGGGGGGGAGCGCAACTTTGTACGGACGATCCTGCGGCTATTGGCTTCCCCACCAGAAGCGGGTATCTCTATGGTGCAAGATGAAGTGGGCAACCCCACCTATGCCGCAGATGTAGCCGATGGTATCGCCCGTTTGATAGCCCATCCGTGGTATGGTACCTACCATATGGTCAATAGCGGCTTGTGCTCCCGCTACGACTTCACGCTGGAGATAGCGCGACAGGCGGGCTATGGGCATGTGCCAATTACGCCCATTACCCTAGCCGACTACCAACGGGCAAGCACCCCACCCCCCTATTCCCCGCTTGCCAACAACGCCGCGGCAGCATTGGGTATTCCTATGCGTCCCTGGCAAGAGGCACTAGCCGCCTTCCTAGCAGCAATAGGAGCAGCGAAAGCCTACGCCTAGCTCCAACGAGTGTCATCATCAGTTGAGTAGCACGAAAAAGCTGTGGTATCTTGTAAAGAGAGAAACGCAAATCAGACAAGATACTCACGCCCTATCTTGTAAGCAATCTATGGAGAGGATTATGACCCAAGAATATAGTATGGAAGAGCTGGAAAATGCTCGGCTTCAACAGCGTATTGTTCAACTTGAACACACCCTTGAAGAATATCGGCAACAGGTAGACCATATCCAGAACCAACAAACGGAAACGCACAACAAGCTCTCCCTGCTCCAAACGCTGCTTGATACCATCCCAAGCCCGGTTTTTTACAAAGATACTGACGGACGCTACCAAGATTGTAACCATCTGTTTGCGGCACAAATTTTTGGCTTGCCCAAAGAGCACATTGTGGGAAAGAATCTCCAAGAACTCTCGCATATGCTGCCCCCAGACCTCAAGCAGGTATACCAGGGACAGGATGAGCAACTCATCAATGAGCCGGGCAGTCAGGTGTATGAGGCACAGGTGCGCTGTTCTGACGGCAACCGCCATGACTTTCTCTTCTCAAAAGCGACTTTTGTTGACCATGATGGGGAAATACTAGGCATCGTTGGGGTCATGATGGACATTACCGAGCGGCGCACAATGGAAAAAGAGCTTCGCACGTTCTATGCTATTGCGGCAAATAACCCCGCTGGGGTGGCAGTTATCACGGTGAATGGGGTGATTACCTATGCAAATGCGGCATTCTGTCGGATGTATGGCTATGAGCATGAACCATTGGGGAGGGCTATCGCGGATTTCTACTGTGAACAAGAGCAAGAAAAAGCCTCAACGATGATACATCATGTCTTTCAAGAGCAAGCATGGCATGATATAGGGACGTACCAGCGCAAAGATGGGAGCACCTTTCCGGTGAAAGTGACGGCTCTGCTGATTCGCAATGATGAGTATGAACCGCATGCCATTGCGCTCATCCACCGCGACATTACCAAAGATATTGAGCGCGAGGAGGAGCTACGGCAAAGCCAACAGGAAATCATCGATGCCCAACGTAATGCCATACGCCAATTGGGAACACCGATGTTACCGTTGGCACCGGGCATTATTGCTATGCCGTTGATTGGCAGCATAGATAGCTCCCGTCTTCAGCAGATTATAGAAGCACTGCTTGAGGGCATTGCTCGCTATCAGGCAGAAGTTGCCATCGTGGACATTACCGGTATTCAGACGGTAGATGAACAAATCGCTAATGGTCTTGTCCAAGCTGCCCAGGGGGGGAAATTGCTTGGGGCAAAAATCATTCTTTCTGGCATAGGTCCCGCTATGGCGCAAACATTCGTTATGCTTGAGGCAAATGTATCTGGTATAGAGACGCGAGGAACGCTCCAGGCAGCTATTCAGAGTGTCCTCAAGGAAAGCCCCTAAAAGAGCGTACACGAGACGATCAGGAAAAACCCTATCGTTGCTATGCTCCTTCCAATTTGAAACAACCCTGGAGAATATAATGACAGATTCGTATGAAAAGCTGTTTTCCCCCCAAGCGCAAGCAACAATCGTTGCACTCCAAGAACAGGTAGCATCCTATGAACAGCTTATTACAGAAAAAGATGCGTATATTGACCAATTGAGCAATCAAGAAGCCCGATTTCATACCCTTGTTGAGCATAGTACTGATGCATTCATTGTCATCAGCAAAGAGGGGATTATGCTCTTCGTCAACCCGGCGGCGGAGACGTTGTTTGGCTTTTCTGCCCACAACTTGCTTGGCGAAATGGTGGGGGTGCCACTGGCACAAAACAAAACTGAAATTGGCGTATTGCACAAGTACATTCCAAGCTATCTGGCAGAAATGCAGGTGGTCGAGATTGTCTGGGATGGTGAACCAGCCTACCTGACAACGTTTCAGGATATTACTATCCATAAGCGTTTGGAGCAGGAACTTGAACGGCGGGTTGAAGAACGTACTCGCCAGTTGAATATTGAATTGGAAGAACGCAAACGGATTGAGCAAGCTCTCCGGGAGAGTGAAGAGCGTTTTCGCACGATTATCGAGAAAACGCCAGTGGCGATCTGCTTAACTAATGAGCATGGTCTCTTTGAGTATGTCAACCCTGCCTACTGTCGCCTGTATCACTACACCGAAGAGGAACTTATAGGCAAATCGTTTACCATTGTCACGAACGAAGAAGACCGAGACTACCTTGCCAAGCTCCATCAGCATGTGATAGATGGACAATCAGAGATGCGCGGCGAGTGGAATGTGGTAGCGAAGGATGGTACACCGCTGACTATCTTAGCTGATGCAGTGCAGATTATTGGCTCCGATGGCAAACCCCAAAAAGCCACCTTCATTATGGACATTACCGAACTCAAACGGATACAGCGCGAACTGCAACAGGCTTGGAGCGCAGCAGAAACGGCTACCCGAACTAAATCGGCGTTCCTGGCGAATATGAGCCATGAGATACGCACGCCGATGAATGCGGTTATCGGAATGACCAACCTGCTGCTCGATACCTCTCTTACCAATGAACAGATGGAGTTTGTTAATACTATCCGCTTGAGTGGCGAAGCCCTCCTGACGCTGATCAACGACATCCTCGACCTGTCCAAGATAGAGGTTGGCAAACTGGAATTGGAGTATCACCCCTTCCACCTGCGAACGTGCATTGAAGAAGCGCTTGATCTGTTGGCACCGGAGGCTGCCGAGAAGGGGCTAAACCTGGCGTATGTGATGGGTGAGGAGATACCATCGGAGGTCATCGGAGATAATACCCGCTTGCGCCAAATCCTCGTCAATCTGTTGAGTAATGCGGTCAAGTTTACTCACGAGGGTGAGGTTGTTGTGACGATAGAACGTCTGGAACAACCGGGGGAGTCGCTTGGGCATCTTTTGCCTGACCAACAACCGGCGATGCTCATCAAGATTGCGGTCAAAGATACCGGCATTGGCATACCACAGAATCATCTCAACCGGCTATTCCAGAATTTTAGTCAGGGCAATGCGTCAATGGCTCGCAAGCATGGCGGGTCTGGGCTTGGTCTGGCAATTAGCAAATTGCTTGCTGAAATGATGGGTGGCTCGATATGGGTAGAGAGTGTGGTAGATCAAGGTTCTACCTTCTACGTCACGGTAACACTAGGGTTGCTGGTTGAGGGGGAGCAGCAAGGCGATAGGCAACAACAATCTAGGCATACATCGGGTCGAGATGAACTAGACACGACATTATTTACCGGGCGGCGCGTCTTGATTGTGGAAGAAAACGACACCAACCGCTATATTCTCAACCGATTGGCGACCTCGTGGGGGATGTTACCCACTGCGGTCTCGACGGGTGAAGAAGCCCTAGCCCTAGTACGCCAGCGCGAACCCTTTGATGTAGTCATTTTTGACACCCAACTGCCGGGGATGCAAGGGACAGTATTAGCAGAGAAGTTGCTTGACCTCTTCTCGCGCTCTGTCTACCCTTCTTCTCTGCCATTGATTGCCTGGACTTCCATTTTGCAGTGGGGCGAGATGAGCAAAAGTGAATTGGCAAATGTTGTCACCTTCTTGGTCAAACCTATTCGCTTCTCTACGCTCTACAATGCGCTGCATAGTATCTTCCATCAGCAGTCTTGCTCCCTGCCCCAATCGTCTGCCCATACCCAGGCTTCTAGCAAACCAGCGAGCACAGCGTATGCACAGATGGCAAAGCAACATCCATTGCATATTTTGCTGGCAGAGGATAATACTGTCAATCAGAAAGTTACCTTGCGCTTGCTAGAAAAGCTCGGTTATCGGGCAGATGTGGTGAGCAATGGTCTTGAGGTCTTGCAAGCCTTGCGGCGACAAGCCTATGATGTGGTGTTGATGGACATTCAGATGCCAGATATGGATGGCATAGAGGCGACCCACCGCATTCGGACGCAGTGGGAAAAAGAACAGCAACCCTATGTCATTGCGCTGACTGCCCATGCGCTTGAGGGACACCGCGAATGGTTGTTACAAGAGGGCATGGACAACTACGTGAGTAAGCCGGTGCGGATACAACAGCTTGCCACGGCTCTTGAGCAGGGGCAAAATCGCCAAAAGGGGCAGAAGCCAATTCTGGCTACTCCTCTCGATATAGAGCCATCTCCTGACATATCCACACCAGATGAAGCCCCGGTAAGTCAAGCGGTGTTGGATGAGTTTCTTTCCATGATAGCTGGCAATGACCCAGATACAGCGCGTGATTTTATTGGTCTCTATTTGGAAGATGCCCGCAAACTGCTTTTGGCAATGCAGCAAACCTATCAGGAAGGGATGATGGATGATTTCATCCGCAATTCTCACTCGCTCAAATCCAGTAGTGCTCAATTGGGAGCAAATCGGTTGTCGGGTATTTGCCGAACAATAGAAACACAGAGTAGAAGAGGGTTGCTGAAAGATAGGGATATAGAGCACTTAATCCAGCAAGCTGAGGAAGAACACAAACGAGTACGTACTGCATTGATTGCTACTATGAAACAGATAGGGTGACCGGTTGTTTGTCCATTATTGAGATTGATTGTTGCCCATGCCCACGGGAAGGATGGCTTTTCCCTTGAATATGCAGACTGCTGGTCGGTTCCGTGCTAGAGCGTTAGTCCTGCGCTACGGTTGGAATAGTACCGCATTTCAGATTGTCAATCCTGGGATGACGCGATGGTTTTCTGCTGATGGCGAGGCGGTTGTGGGCTATGTGACGAGCGGTGGCTTTCGGGTGGTCGCTGGTGAGCCGGTGTGTCACCCTAGCCGACTAGGGGAGATTGTCGCTGCGTTTGAGCATGATGCTCGGTGTGTAGGGGATCGGGTCTGCTATTTCTGTGTACAAGAGCGACTAGCCAAGATGGTTGCTGCTACTCGTGATCCCCTGAGCCAGATACTCATAGGCGCACAGCCGGCGTGGAATCCGCAACACTGGCAGGGTATTCTCCGGCGTAAAAGTTCGCTTCGTGGGCAACTGTCCCGTGCTCGCAATAAGCATGTGTATGTATCCCGCTGGTCTAGCGAGCAGGCAATGAGCCACCCCTCGTTATTGCGTTGTTTGGATGAATGGCTGCAAAATCGCGGACTCCCCCCGATGCACTTTCTCATTGAGCCAGAAACGCTGGCGTGTCTGACCTATCGGCGGGTGTATGTGGCAGAACAGCATGAGCGGGTGGTGGGGTTTCTCGTTGCCTCGCCGGTGCCGCTGCGTCAAGGGTGGCTCATTGAGCAGATTGTGCGTGGACACCAAGCCCCCAACGGCACGGCGGAGTTGTTGATTGATGCGGCTATGCGTGATGCGGCGGCATCAGGCGATAGGTATGTAACCTTTGGCTTGTCGCCGCTCTCCAGTCGCGGGGGTATCCCGCTCCCTCTGCGCCCGGTTTGGCTACGGTTGTTGTTGGGATGGGTGCGCGAGCATGGGCGGCGGTTCTACAACTTTGATGGGCTAGACTCTTTCAAAGCCAAGCTGTTGCCGGATATGTGGGAGCCTATCTATGCGTTGACTAATGAGCAGCAGTTTTCCCCCCATACGCTGTATGCTATAGCGGGGGCGTTTAGTGGGATGTCGCCGGTGGGGTTTGTGGGGCGGGGGGTCGTGCGGGCAGTGCGGCAGGAGGTGCGCTGGCTCCGTGAGCGCGTGGAGACGAGGGGGTAAACACCCTCTCTTTCAAGGGTAGGTCAGACAGACAGAGTTCCTATTCCCTCTCCCCCTGCCCCCGTTCCCAGAGGGCGACACCCTCTCCCCCCTGCCCCCTCTCCCATAAAGGGCGAGGGGGAGCCGCTCATTCCCCTTCTCCCCTCGGTGGGGGAAGGGCAGGGGATGGGGGGGGAAGAGCCGTTGTATGCAACGTCTCTCCGGGCAGCAATCGTTTTGTAATCAAAATACCCCCCCCATATTGCTTGAATTTGCCGGTTTTTTCGTATATAATGAAGCAGCAGTGGGGAAAAGTGGGGGAAAGTGGGGAAAACCTCCAAGAACCTCCTGAAACGAACGAACGTTTTTATACAAAAGATATTTTCTAGCACGTTTTTTCGTGCTTTGCACGACAGGCAACTTCGCAGGAATACCCTCTTGAGGTCGCTGGGGGGTAAGCAGGTAGCGACACATGGTATTCCTGCGAAGGGTTACTCCCCAATGGGGAATGTCTGATGTTAGCAGGGAAGCAAGCGCGTGTTTCTTGGTGAATACGAACACAGTATGGATACCAAAGGTCGTGTTGCCATACCCGCCCGCTTCCGAGACGACTTGCAAGAAGGGTTTATCCTAACCCGCGGCTTTGAAAACTGCTTACAGGGATTTCCCAAACCAATTTGGCAAACGCTCTCGCAGCGTATCAGCGCATCTGCGCTTGGAAGCGAAGAAGCCCGAAATTTACGGCGATTGCTCTTTTCCGGGGCTGCCGAGGCAGAAATGGACCGTCAAGGGCGAGTACTGATACCCCAAAATCTCCGGGAGTATGCCGCGCTCAACGAACGGGTTATCGTGGTGGGACTCAATACCTACCTAGAAATCTGGTCGCATGAACAGTGGCAGAATATCCTGGGTACGCTGAATAGTTCAGCCGGGGTAATAGCAGAACATCTCTCAGACATGGGGGTATAACCCCTGATAACAGAAGGTGCAAAACAAGAGTGAAGCGTGAAGCAGAGCACAACGAGACAACAACCAATACCCACTCAGGCTCTTCTCACCCCTTCAACTTTAACCATACGCCCGTTTTGCTCCACGGTGTCCTTGACGCATTGCAGCCGGCAGCCGGGAAATGTTATATTGATGGAACAGTGGGCGGCGGGGGGCATATGCTCCCGCTGCTGCTCCAGAGTCAACCAGGCGGACATGTGTTGGGTATGGATGTCGATAGTATCGCGTTAGCCGCAGTACAGGCGCATCTAGCTCCACTGTCCGCTCATCTATCTGATAGCTGTACGCTGGTGCAAGGCAATTTTCGCCAACTGGCGAGCTTGACACAGGCGCATGGGTATCACCAAGTAGATGGTATCTTGCTTGACTTGGGGGTGTCTTCCTATCAACTCGACACACCAGCACGGGGGTTTGCCTTTGCCCACGATGGACCGCTGGATATGCGGCTTGACCCGACCAGCGGCACAACGGCAGCAGAACTCGTGGCTACGCTCCCTGAGCAAGCGTTAGCGGACATCATCTATCAATATGGCGAAGAACGGTTTTCCCGCCGCATCGCTCGCCGCATTGTGGCGCAGCGTAGTCAACAACCGATAACGACCACCCAACAGCTTGCTGAACTGGTGCAAGCGGTGTATGGCGGACGGGGTAGAACAAAGAGCAGACAGCATAAACCGATCCATCCAGCAACGCGCACCTTTCAAGCCCTGCGGATTAGCGTCAATGGTGAGTTAGAATCGTTAGAGCAGGTGTTGCCCCAGGCAGTATCGCTGCTACGTCCAGGGGGCAGGCTGGCAATTATCAGCTTTCACTCGCTGGAAGATCGTATCGTTAAGTGGTTCTTTCGTAACCAATCGGGCTATGGGGGCAGCGAAGCCCCAGAAGGACCAAAAACCCTACGTATCATCACCAAAAAGCCCATTATGGCAGATGATGATGAGCGAGCAACCAACCCGCGTAGTCGGAGCGCACGGCTCAGGGTAGCAGAACGGACAGAGGAAGCAGGAGAACGTCTATGGCAGTAATTGGAAACAAATTTGTTAGTCCACGTCGCCGCTTAACGCTGAACCGTCACAAGATGCAGCAAACGAGCATCAAAAGCTCGTACCTCGTGCATATCGTGATTCTGCTCTGTCTGATGAGTCTACTCACACTTGGACAAATAGGGGTAGTGGCAACAAAGGGCTATGCTGTCTCTGCACTCCAAACGGAAAAAACCGAACTCCTGCGGTTGCGCGACCAGCTAGAAGTACGCTATGCCACGGCACAGTCGCTTGAACGCATCCGCAAGCGGGCAGAGCAAATAGGGCTACGTCCAATTACGCCAGACCAGATCGAATACCTCACCATTGTTAATGAACAATTGGCAGCAGAACCTGCCAATAACCCGAATAGCACAGCATCTCAGCACTCACTACCCAACAACACGATACCGAATAAGCAGACACCAACTGACCCATAGGTATGGAGTTATGGCACCTGTTCAGGGAAGACGACGGACAACAAAGACGGTGCTACCAAAGCCGTTGAAGACAGGCAATGCTGCCTATCAGGTTTCCATCCCGTACTGGCGTATCTCCGCCATGATGGTCATTTCGCTGCTTATCATTGGGCGCATTGTGCTGCGCTTGGGTGATCTGCAAATTGTGCAACATAGCGAATTGCAAGCGATGGCTCGCGGCGAGATCAACAAGCAAATTACGCTACAACCAGACCGCGGTATTATCACGGACAGCAAAGGCAATATCTTAGCCATGGATGTGGAACGCCAGAGTCTCTGGATTAACCCTTCACAAATACCAGCAGAACGTGCTACGAGACTTGCTATCACATTGGCAACACTGATGGATGAGGATGTCCAGCGTATTCTCTACTCCTTTTCGCAGCAGGACAAGCAATGGGTGCGGGTAGCCCGTTGGCTTGCGCCAGAAGTTGCCGAGCAGGTCGCCTCGCTCAATGAGCCAGGGTTGTATCTTGTGTATGAACCACGCCGCATCTATCCCCAAAAAGATTTTGCCTCCCATGTGATAGGTGCCGTCAATGATAATGGCAATGGTATCAGTGGCGTAGAGAGCTACTACAATGAGCAACTCAAGGGCATCACTGGTACGCTCCAAGCGGAGTTTGATAGTCAGCACAACCCCATTGCTATTGCCCCCCAACAGCGCACTCCCCCCCAACCCGGCGGTAATCTCCAATTGACCATAGACCCCGTAGTACAGCATATTGCTGAAACGGAGCTAGAGAAGGGAGTGAGGGAGCATCAGGCAGAGAGTGGCGTGGTTATTGTGCTGGAGCCAAGCACCGGTGCTATCCGGGGGTTAGCTGCCGTGCCAACGTTTGACCCCAACCGTTACGGCGATTATCAGCCTGATACCTACGGACGCAACCCTGCCGTGAGCAACCTCTACGAACCCGGTAGTACCTTTAAGATCGTCACGGCGGCAATCGGGATGCAGACCCGTGCATTTACCGCGGAAACCAAAGTGAACGACCCAGGCGTGATCAATCGGTTTGATGTGCGTATTCACAATTGGAACTCGCTTGGTAATGGGATGATAGACCCTGGGCAAATGCTCTACTATTCCAGTAATGTAGGGGCAGTCCAGTTCAATGAGATGACCGGTGCCGACAAGTTCTACCCGATGGTGCGCGATTTTGGTTTTGGCAAAACCACCGGCGTAGATATAGGTGGCGAAGAGGCAGGCATTGTGCATGATCCTGCTTCGCCTACCTACAACGAGATATTGCTGCGGAGCAATGCCTACGGGCAGGGTATTGCCGTTACCCCGCTCCAGATGGTGCAGGCGGCGGCGGTTATTGCCAACGATGGGGTGATGATGCAGCCTTACCTTGTGCAACGGCGGTGTTGGCGCAGCGAGGAAGCCCCCGCCAGCATTGTTGCCAAAGCCGAAGCTGCCCCCGCCACTGTCGCCACGCCCATTGGTGGCGAGCAGACCGACCAGGTGTGCGAAACGATAGCCCCAACACCCGTTGGGCAGGTGGTTGAGCGAGGGGTTGCATGGACCATTCGCCGCATGCTGGTCCATTCTGCCAATCACTACGCCCCAATTGTCTGGAGCGGCTATGATGACAAGTGGCTTGTCCCCGGCTATGAGGTATGCGCGAAGACCGGCACGGCTTCAATCCCGCTGCCAGAAGGGGGGTATGACCCACAACACGTCATTGGTTCGGTGCTAGGGTTTGCCCCGGCAGAAGAATCCCGCTATGTGGTTTTGGTCAAGATAGATCGTCCAAAGAAAGATGCCTGGGGGTTGGCAACATCGGTGCCAGTATTTTATGAGATAATGCGCCAACTTATGCAGTATGAGCAGATACCACCCAACCCCGAACTGTATAGTGCGGGGCAGATGTAAGGGGTAAAACCCGTATATTCTACCATGTGTGCGACAAGTCGTATTATTGGAAAATCGTGTTTTGTGCTACAATGCCGTTCATAGCATAGGAGCATAGCTGGTTTGCCTAGATGAGCTAGGATAACTAAGGGGCTATGTTCAGGATGAGATACGATACGCAATGATGATGATCATCATCATGACGATCATGTGGAGGACGGATTGCTAGATTTGGCGCATATCCTGCTTGGCACACAACATCCAGCACAACACTTGTTGCCGAGCATGTCGCCCGAATGGAAAACGCTCTCGTTTCCAGAGACTGTTACAGATTCGCGGGAAACAGCACCAGGAACACTATTTATTGCCCTTGCTGGCGAACGGACAAATGGGCACGAATATCTAAAAGACGTAGCAGCACGAGGAGCGCGTGGCGCACTGGTAGACCAAGCCGAGATAGCAGCGCGTCAAGCCCAAACCAAAGAAATCCAACGACCTATTGTCGTATTCAATGGAGAAGATTCTTGGGAGCACATCAAACAGCGTTGTTCAGAAGCTCCCGATCCAGAAATATTTATCCTGATAGCGGTGCAAAACACCCTGCAAGCATTGCAACAACTCGCCCGCTATCATCGCTCCCGGTACACCCCAACCGTTGTTGGCATTACCGGTAGCGTTGGCAAGACCTCGACAAAAGAGGTCACGGCGGCGGTAATCAGTCGCCGGTATTGCACCTTAAAAAATAAAAAGAGTCACAATAGTGAGGTGACAGTGCCAACAACCCTGCTACGCCTAACCGCCGCTCACGAGGCGGCGGTGGTGGAGCTAGGGATGTGGGCACCGGGCGAGCTCCGCTTGCTGGCGAGCTTTGCCCAACCTCACATCGGCATTGTTACCAATGTGGGACATGCTCACCTTGAGCGTATGGGCAGCATTGAAGCGATAGCCAACGCAAAAGCTGAATTGGTCGAAGCGCTGCCCCCTGATGGGGTCGCCATTCTCAACGTGGATGATGCACGGGTGGCGGCAATGGCTGACCGTACCCAAGCACGGGTTGTCCGCTATGGGCTGCACCCTGACGCTGAGGTGCGGGCAGACAGCATCGCAAGTCTGGGCATTGAGGGGACACGGTTTCGTGTTATTTACCAAGACGAAGCCCGTTGGGTGCATATCCCCCTTGCCGGTGAACACCATATCTCCAACGTGCTCGCCGCAACTGCGGTGGCTGTCACGATGGGGGTAGCGTGGGATGATATACTGGCAGGGGTACAGGATGCAACCATACCAAGTCGACTCCAGATTGTGCGTTCTGGCACCAATGGCATACCCTATACCGTCATAGATGACTCCTACAATGCCTCGCCAGCTTCTGCCCAATCTGCCCTTGCCTTGCTTGGCACATGTCCAGGGAGACACCTTGCCATACTCGGTGATATGCAAGAGCTTGGCACCTTCGCTGAGGAAGGACACCGCATGGTTGGGCGGTTGGCAGCTATGGTAGCCCATACACTCGTCTGTATTGGTCCACAGGCTCGCTGGATAGCCGCCGCAGCCCAAGCCGCAGGGATGTCCAGCAGCCAGATTATGGTGCTAGAGCGCAGCAAAGATGCAGTGCCAGTGGTGCGTACTCTCGTAGAAGCAAACGACACCATCCTCGTTAAAGGGTCACGGGGAATGGCAATGGAGCAGATTGTTACCGCACTCACCTCTCGCCAATGAGCCGCAGCAGTGGTACAATTGCGTTACCTTCCCGAAACGATTACAATAGTACGATATATACCTATCCAACATGCAAGAACCATGTTTTTCTAAGGGGGTCTTTTTGTGAATATCCTGCGCGGTGTGTTGATCCATGATGTATCACGCGCTCTCGTATTGGCGGCAGCAGCCTTTTTGCTGATGCTTATGGCTGAAGGATGGTGGATTAAAATTGCCCACAAGTATAAAATTGGGAAACAAATTCGCGTTGATGGACCAGAAAGCCATATGACCAAGATGGGGACACCCACAATGGGCGGCATTATGATTATTGGCACGGTTGTCGTGTTGACCATCTTGTTTAATCTGGTAGATCGCTGGTCTATGCTGCTCCCGATTGGCATATTGATAGCTTTTGCTACGCTTGGCGGCATTGACGACTGGATGACGCTTACCAAATCAAAATCAGAAACGTATGGATTTACCGTTAAAAACAAATTTTGGCTCATGGTCGCTATTGGTTTTATTGCCAGTTTGATTATGTATCTGCCAGCTCCCTATGGGCTTGGACACTCTGGTCTTGTACGTATCCCGTTTGTTGGTATCTTCAATATTGGCTTTCTCTTTATCCCGTTAGCTACTTTTCTGATTGTCGGCACGGCAAACGCGGTCAACCTGACCGATGGGCTAGATAGTCTGGCAGGGTGGAACCTCACCCTCTCCTTTACTGCCTTTGGCGTGATGACCTTTTTGTCGGAGCCGCGCTTAACCAACCTGATGGTCTTTAGCTTTACGGTAGCAGCATCATGTGCTGCCTTTCTCTGGTACAATGCCTACCCTGCCCAGGTCTTTATGGGGGACACCGGTTCGTTAGCCCTCGGTGCGGTGTTGGCTGTCGTATCGCTCCAGTCGCAGCAATGGATACTCCTACCCATAGTGGGCATTATCTTTGTGCTTGAAGCGGTCTCAGTGATCCTCCAGACGAGCTATTTCAAGTGGACCAAACATCGTTTTGGGGAGGGACGGCGCATCTTTATGATGGCACCCTTACATCACCACTTTGAGCGTATCGGGTGGAGTGAAACGCAAGTGACCCAACGCTTTACGCTCATAGGGGCAATAGCCGCGATTATTGGCATTTCTATGGCATTGACCTTTGCGGCAAATGGTGGCACATCAAATGTACCAATTACGAATGTTATTCCCCCTTTGCTGGCAGGGGGGATTTAGCAACGTCTCTCCAGATGGGACACTACACACGAGGGAAACAACCAAGTATGACCACGAGTAAGGGTATAAGGTATGGTTAGTCTATGAAGCTGGAGTATCTTCCAGAACATGTCCTCGTTATGGGGCTAGGGGTGCATGGCGGGGGGTTGGGGGTAGCCCGTTGGCTGCTTCGTCATGGCGTGTCTGTCACGATTACCGACCTAGCCAGTGCCGAACAGCTCGCCAAACCCCTGGCAACGCTCAACCAAGCGGCAGCAGAAGCCGGGGCTACAGACCGCCTACGCTATGTGCTTGGCGAACATCATGCCGAAGATTTCACCAACCACCCGATGGTTGTCGTGAATCCTGCTGTGCGTCCAGACTCTCCCTGGCTCCAAATGGCGACCAGCGCAGGTGCCAGTGTGGAAACAGAAATGACGCTCTTTTTCCGCGCTTGCCCCGCTCCCATCATTGGCATCACGGGAACGAAGGGCAAGTCTACCACGGCGATGCTCACCGGGGCAATCCTGCGTACACAACATCCCGATACCGTGATTGCTGGCAATATGCGGGTGTCTGCACTAGAAACGCTCCAACGCATCACCCCCACAACGCCAGTGGTGCTAGAGCTGAGTAGCTTTCAACTGATGCGGCTAGGGGCAGCCCATCTTAGCCCTACCTATGCCTGCATTACCAACTTTTCACCCGACCACCTGAACTACCACGGCACGATGGAAGAGTACGCCGCTGCCAAACAGCAGATTTTTAGTCATCAGTCGGCACAAGGGGTTGTCTTGCTCAACCATGCCGATGTCCAAGCGGGCATTTGGGGGGAGCACTTCCCTGGCAGGATGCTGACCTTTAGTGCCGACCCTGCGGTGGGGGCGCAGGCGGGGGCAGATTGCCATATAGACGCAGCAGGGTATATTGTTCTGTATGGCGAGCAGATACTGCACCAACAGGATATTCACCTACCGGGACGGCACAACCTTGAGAATGTACAGGCTGCCATTACGCTCGCGCATCTTGTAGGGAGCCGCAGTGAGCAGATAAGTGCAACAGTAGCAAATTTTCGCGGGGTAGACCATCGGCTAGAGCTCGTGCGGGAGATCGGTGGCGTTTCCTATGTCAACGACACCACTGCCACCAACCCTGTCGCTGCCCAAGCTGCCCTGATGAGCTTTGATGCGCCGATGGTGCTCATTGCTGGCGGGGCAGACAAAGGTTTACCTACCAGCGGTCTTGCCCAAACGATAGTTGAACGGGCGAAAGCCCTGGTATTGCTGGCAGGCAGTGCAACCCCACGTCTTATTGAAGAGATTAACGACCTGCTCACCAAGCAGCATGAGCATGGCAGCCTTAGCCCAGATGCGATACAAGGTCCGTTTGATGATTTTGCTGGCGCAGTAACCGCCGCACAACAGGTCGCAACTGCTGGTGATGTCGTGTTACTCTCACCGGGCTGCGCCAGCTTTGGGATGTTTCGCAACGAGTTTCACCGTGGCGAAGAGTTTCGGCGCATTGTCCAGATGCTCACGTCCAATACGGACGGGTGATCCGTAGCCCTATCGCCCTATAGATGCCTCTCTCCCTGCCCCCGCTCCCCGGTGGGGGAAGGGGTCGCAATTCCCTTTTCCCCTCAGTGGGTTAGGAAGTAGAAAGGGTCGAGCCTGTGAGTATAGGTGGGGGAGATTACCCAGACTTCCCACAAGAACAACGTTTCGTTCGATTACCGCTTGCAACAGATCGAGTTTGGGCAACGTGGGTACTGCTCACGCTCAACGTGCTGATCTTTCTTGCATCGGTAGTAATAACCATTGTGCTGCAAGCTGTCACTGGCATAACCATTGGCAATGTCCCCGCTGGCGGGGTGCTCCAGCTTATGGGCTGGAAAGAAAACGCGCTCATCTACCAGGGGCAATATTGGCGATTTATTACCGCAATGTTTCTGCACGGCGGGCTACTCCATATCCTCTTCAACGGCTTTGCCCTCTACGTGCTAGGCCCTGAGTCTGAGCGTATCTATGGTATCCCCCGCTTCCTGACTATCTACTTTGTATCGGGGATAGCCGGGGGGGTTGCCTCCTACGTCTTCTCGCCGCACCCATCGGTAGGGGCAAGCGGGGCAATCTTTGGCTTGATAGGCTGTTTGGCAGTCTTTTTCGCCACCTCGCGGGACATACTCGGCGAGTTGGGCAAGCGACAGTTACAGAATATGCTAGGCATTATCATCATCAATGTGATTATTGGGCTAAGTGCCAGCGGTACCATTGACAACTATGCCCACATGGGCGGCTTGGTTGGGGGGGCAGCATGCGGATGGTTACTCGTCCCCCGCTATGAGCTAGATAGACGGTTCTACCCACCCGTGATTGAGCGGCGCGTCAACCAGATGGGATGGGCAGGTGTTTTCGCTATCGTGGTCGTGTTGGGGGGGATTGTCGCCACTATCATTCCGCCAATTCCCTCATCCCTGGGCTTACCCTAGAGTGGATACAGGGTCGAGGGGGGGGCTTTCAGGGGTAGGTTAGGTTGTAGAGCTATTGCATGCAACGGCTTTTCCCCCCCTATCCCTAACCCTTTCCCCCTGGGGGAGAAAGGGAACCCGGCAGGTGGGTTCCCCCTTGCCCTTTATGGGAAAGGAAGAGCCGTCCGATCCCCCTTCTCCCGCGTAGTGGGGGCATGGGACAGGAGCAGGGGGCTGACCGAAGGGGTAGGGAGCCGTCCGATTCCCCTTCTCCCGCGTAGTGGGGGCAGGGGATGGGGGAGATACATCCGCTCGTTGACACTCGCGGCTCCTTTGCGGCGAGGGGGAACACCTGCCGCGGTCCCCCTTCTCCCGCGTAGTGTGGGAAGGTGTTAGGGGATGGGGGCTGACCGAAGGGACAGGGGAAACTGAAGGATTGGGGAAACAAAGACGTGTTTGAGCAAACAACCCGCAAACCAGACTACATCTTGCTCATGACCGTTGTTAGTCTCGTAGCATTAGGGCTAGTGATGGTCTACAGCGCGAGTTTCGTTGAAGCCTACAACCTGCACAGTAACCAATACTACTATCTGCTACGACAAATGGTAGGAGCGGCTATCGGGACAGGGGCGTTGCTGGTTTTGCAAAATATCAACTACCGGGTGTGGAAACGCTACTCTGTGCCGATCATGGGCGGCGCAGTCTTTTTGCTCATCCTGGTGCTGATACTCCCTGAATCCTTAACAAAGGTCAATGAATCCCGCTCGTGGATACGGTTTGGCGGCGGACTATTCAGTGTGCAGCCATCCGAAATTGCCAAAGTTGCCATGATTATCTACGTTTCGGCGTGGCTATCCGAGCGCAGTGACCGCCTCAGCAATGTGAACTATGGTCTCATCCCGCTGGCAATCATCCTGGGGGTCGTCTGTGGGTTGGTGATGCTAGAGCCAGACCGTGGTACCACAATGGTCATCTTTCTCATCGCCACCGCCATCTACTTTGTCGCTGGCGCAAACCTTTTGCACATCCTGGGGGCAACTGGACTGAGCATCACCGCCTTTCTGTTGCTGGTACACCTAGCCCAACAAAACGCCCGCATAGCCGCCTTTAATGACCCGTGGAAGTATTACAACAGCTATGGCTACCAGCCCATTCACGCGCTCTATGCCCTGGGCAGCGGCGGCATCTTTGGCACTGGCTTGGGGCAGGGACGACAAAAATTTCAGTGGCTCCCGCAAGCCCACACCGATGCCATCTATGCCATCATTGGAGAAGAGCTAGGGATGATAGGTACCGTAGTTGTTTTGGCAGCATTCGCGCTCATTGCCTACCGTGGCTACCGTATTGCCGCTAAATCACCCGATCCGTTTGCCGCCCTCGTTGCGGTAGGTATCACATCTTGGATATTCTTACAGGGGATGATCAACATAGCCGTCACGACCTCGCTCATTCCCTTTACCGGTATTACGCTCCCGTTTCTTTCGTATGGGGGGACATCGTTAATCTCTTGTATGGCAGGCATTGGTATCCTGCTCAATATCTCTCGGCATACGCACAACGTTGGGGAGAAACCGCATGGCACAACAATACCCAATAAACGCAACCGTTCGCCCGCTCTCGCCGCTTTCCTCCGCAACACGGGCAGCCGAACGCTTTTGTCTCATTGGGGGGGGAACAGGCGGTCACGTCTATCCCGCTTTGGCAGTCGCAGAAGCGTTGGCAAGCCTACTCGGAGCCGAAGCCAAGCCGAGCGAACACGCGACTATCGGCTCTAATGCTGGTATGGGTGAGATTGTCTATGTGGGGAGTACCAGCGGTATGGAGCAGCGCATTGTTGAGCGCGAGAGTAGCCTGCCCTATCGGGGCATACCTGCTGCCGCGATGCGGGGACGCTCGCCTATCGCCTTGGCGCGTAATACCAGCACGCTGGCAATCGGAACGCTGGCGGCGGTGGGGTTGCTGCGGCAGCTACGCCCGGCGAGTATCCTGGGGACAGGCGGGTATGTCTGTGTACCAGCGTTTCTGGCAGCACGGATGCTTGGCATACCAACGCTCATTTTCCTGCCAGATGTGGTACCGGGTTTGGCAGTGCAGATGCTCTCCCGCATAGCTACGCAGGTCGCCTGTAGTGTGGAAGACTCTGCGCCATTCTTTGGCAAGCGGGTACAGGTGATCCGCTCCCCCGTTCCCCTCTCGCATAACGGGCAAGGGGGAGCGGTTGGTGAGCAGGCAGGCGGGCAGGCAAATGGTGGTTATGCAGAGGAGGGCATAGCATACGCGCATGGGCGAGGGCTGAAGCCGCTGCTTGTTACGGGCTACCCCGTGCGGGCTGACCTGTTTACGCTGGATCGTGCGGTGTGGGTATTTGACCTGCGCGATGACCTCCCCGTTCTGCTGGTGTATGGGGGCAGTCGGGGCGCACGGAGCATCAACCGGGCTATTCAAGCCCTGCTTGGTGCGCTTTTGCCGCTAACGCAGATTATCCATATCTGTGGGCGCGAGGGTGACGATGCGTGGCTCCGCGAGACGGTTGCTACGCTTGATGGAGACCTCCAGGTGCGGTATCGGCTCTTTCCTTACCTGGAGAGCGGCAAAAGGAGCCACGCTACCACCGCGGTTTCTCAACAACCGTCTATGGTGGCGGCTCTTGGTGCGGCAGATGTGGCGGTCTGTCGCTCTGGTGCGTCTATCTTGGGTGAACTTCCTGCCCTGGGGCTGGTTTCTGTGCTCGTCCCCTATCCCTATGTCCACCAGGATGAGAACGCGGATTATTTGGTACGCAACGGCGCGGCAGTTAAGGTGGCGGATGAGGCGATGTTGGGGGATGGGAACCCGCTGGATGGTCCGCTCTTTTCGGCTATTACTCGGCTCGTCCGAATCGATTCACCGGAGCATAAAACGATGGCTGCTCGTTGCCGTTCGCTGGCACGGGACGATGCGGCTGCAAGTCTGGCAAAAGCTCTACTGGCAATAAGGAGAGGAAGGGTATGATTAGCATTTCTCTGGATGGTTGGTCGCTGTTGATTCTGCTTATGGCGGCTGGCGGTTGGTATGGTTGGCGGCATGGTATGCGTTCGTTTTTGACGATTACGCTGGTGAGCGCGGTGGCGTATATGATTTTGGTCAATGGTATTGCTCAAATCTTTGACTATCTGGATAATTTGTATGTCAATCTGCCTAAGCTGGTTACGATTTTCACGGGCGGCAGCCCGGATGCTACGGCTGCTTGGGAGCCGCTTGGTCTGGACTTGGGGTTGTCGCTCCAGGTGCGAATTGTGCTGTTCATTGTGCTGCTTGCCTTTTCGTTCTATTTGAATAGGAAGACCAACTGGTATGCTGCGAAACCGGGCAATCCCCAGGCGAAACAGTTGGGTATCTTTACCGGTGCGCTTACCGCGCTGATGTGGACGAGTGCGGTGACGACTTTTTGGCGCGAGTCTATTGCTGATGGCAGTAGTGCTTTGCCAGAACTGTTGGGTAACTTGCTCAATGTCTTTCCTGATGTGACTTCGGTTACGCCCTGGCTGATTACCGTGTTCTTCTTGATGGTGGTGATTGGTCTGGTGCTCAATATTCCTAAGCTGTGGAAGGCTTAATCCTATGGATTACCACATTGTCGGCATCGCTGGCGCAGGGATGAGTGCTATTGCTCATTTGCTGCTGGATCAGGGATATACCATTAGTGGCTCTGATAGGCAGGCAAACCGCATTACGGTACGGCTGCAGCAGCGGGGGGTCGCTATCAGTCTTGGGCACCATGCATCCAATGGGGCTAACGCTGAGGTGCTCATTGCTACCTCTGCGGTGCCAGACGACCATGTGGAGCTGCTGGCGGCACGAGCTGCGGGTAAGCCGGTGTTGCGGCGGGCGGATGTCTGGCGGCGTTGGTCGCAGGTGCGGTCTATCATTGCTGTTGCGGGGACGCATGGCAAGTCGACTACTACCGCTCTGTTGACCTTTCTGCTGATTCAGGCTGGCTATGAGCCAGGCTTTCTCATTGGTGCCGAGTTTCCCCTACTTGGGGCGAGTGCGCGTTGGGGGAACTCTGATGCGCCGCTGGTGATTGAAGCGGATGAGTATGATCACTCCTTTTATGGGCTATTTCCAGATATGGCAATTATTACCAGTATGGAATGGGACCACCCGGATACCTACCCTACAGTTTCCGCCTATTTTCAAGCGTTTGCTCGGTTTGCTTCGCAAGCTCGGTATGCGCTGGTCGTATCCGACCAGGTTTCACAGGATTGGCGAGACCAACTAGCACGAACTACCAAAAGAGCCGCGACCATAAGGGAGCGGGATACAACCAAAGGAACCGCGACCATTAGGGAGCGGGATGAGCCAGCGGGTCGGGGAACGGTTTGTATCCGAACCTACGGACTCACCGCGGGAATCGACTACTACGCAACACCAGCGCAGCCAACACAACCCGCCACTGGTAGGGAAACGGAACATCAGCACTGGCACATCACCTACCCAAATAGCAACGATCACATCCCCCTTGCCCTAGCGATACCCGGTGAGCACAACGTCCGCAATGCGTTGGCTGCCCTGGGCATAGCCCACCTGCTTGGTCTGGATATGTACGCAGCCGCCGAGAGCTTGGCAGAGTTTCGCGGGGTTGCTCGCCGCTTTGAAATCAAGGGAGAGGTGGACGGTATCACCATCATAGACGACTACGCCCACCACCCAACCGAAGTGGCAGCAACGTTGGCTGCCGCCCGCCAACGCTACGCCACTCGCCGTATCCTTGCCTACATACAGCCGCATACCTACACCCGTACCCTAACGCTAATGAAGCAATGGGTGGTAGCATTGGCAGAGGCAGACCTGCTCTTTATCGGAGCAATCTACCCATCACGGGAGAGCGCAGCCCAAGCAGGCAGCTTTAGCGACAGCCCCAACCCGCAAGAAACCGTAGCCCGTCACCTAGTTGAGCAGATAGCCATGCACCATCCTGGTCTTGATGTTTCCTATGTTGGCACGATAGACGAAGCCCCGCTGCTCATAGACCCATACCTAGTCGCAGGGGATGTCTTGATAACCATGGGAGCAGGCGATGGGGTCTTTGTCGGAGAGCAGATCGTCTATCGGCGTAGTCGTTCTTCAGGAGATAAGCCTGTTCACTAACGAGGGTAAGATTGGAGGGCAACAACCTATGGACCCAACAGGGTTTCACAAACAGACCGCAGAGCAACTCAAAGCGCTGTATGAAACAACCGAAGAGAAGCCAAAGGGGTTACAAGAGACCCTCATGTGGCACTGGGAGCAAGCCGGTAAATTTAGCGAAGCGTTAGAAGTAGCACTAGCAGTAGCAGAGCTACGTATCCAAGAGCTAAACTTTTCCGAAGCTCGCCGCTGGATAGAGCGCAGCTTTGCCCTGCTAGATAGGCTCCCTGATGTAGATCGTCTTTCCTATGGCTTCACCTATGAAGCCCGCTACTATGCTTTGACCATAGCCGTGCTAGAATTTGAGGGGCAGTTTCGGGAAGCCCTCGGCTATGCCCAACTCTTCCTGCGCCTAGCAGAGATACACGGCAATATTGAAGCCCAGGGGCGCAGCTACGTCACCATCGGACGGGTGCATCGGGAGCTAGGGCAGTTAGTCATCGCCGAGTCCGACCTCATGCGAGCACTCAAATTAGCAGAACGTCACCAGATGCCAGAGCTAGAATGGGAAGCCCGCTTCCACCTAGCAAAAGTGCATCAGCTACAAGGTCGCCACCTAGAAGCCCTCCAACAGCTAGATCTTGCCCACCGAGGCGCAACCGAAGCTGGCGCAGAAGATCGCATCGCTCGCGTCTGTACCGGCATAGGTGATGTCTACCGGGTACTTGGCTCAGGGCATGATGCCTTGCGCTTCTATCACCAAGCCCTCAAGACCGAAATCACCTCCAACAATCGTCTTGGGCAAGCTATGCTGTATGAAAAACTTGGACTATCGCATATTGAATTGCACGAACTCTACGAAGCCCAAGAGTGCATCCAGGAATCGCTGCGGCTCCGCGATGACCTCAACGACAAGCTCGGACAAGCCCGCTCCAATACCATTATGGGGACAATTCAATCGCACTTGAAAGACTACACCAAAGCCCTGGAGCATTTCGAAAAAGCCCGTGACCTAGAAGCCGGGTTGCAAAACCGCCGGGGGCAAACGATTGCCCTGATGAACCTGGGGGATGTTGCCAGTGTAACCGGCAACTACCCCAAAGCGATAGAATCCTACGAAGAAGCCCTCGTATTAACCAAAGCCATAGGCGACCAAGTGGGGATGGCACGAGTGTATGAACGGCTCGGTGAAGTCTGTTTAGCAAAAGGCAGCCAGAGCCAAGCCCGTGACTATTTGGGGCATGCCCTCCAGATACGTGACGAGATGGGACACTATGACGAAGCGCAGGAGTTGCGCGGACGGCTAAAGCAGCTTGGGTAGAGACATACTCCCCCCCTCGCTCTTTATGGGAGAGGGGGGCAGCTTACAGGGGTAGGTTAGGTTGTAGAGACGTTTACCGTCTCACCGGTCAGCCCCTACCCTTCCCCTGTAAGCGGGAGAAGGAAGACCGGACGGCTCCCCCTCGCCCTAGGGAAGAGGGAGAAAACTTTACCCGACAGCCCCCTAGAGGGCTGAGGGAAAGGGAACACCCAATGCCATATCATACCGACATAACAATGCTCCTGGTAGAACATAAGCCGCTGGCACAGCACACCTCCTGGCGGGTAGGTGGGGCAGCCCGGTACTATGCAGAAGCAGCCGATAGCCCAACCCTGCTGCTTTTACTACAATGGGTAGAAGAACAGCAGTTGCCCGTCTTGTTGCTCGGTGGCGGCACCAATCTGCTCATCCGGGATAGTGGCTTCAACGGGCTAGTCATCCACTATACGGCGCGGGAGTGGAGCATAGCCGAGCAGCAGGACAACACCGCCCTGCTCACTGCCGAAGCGGGAGTCCCCATTGGGCGGCTCGTTTGGATGTTGGGGGCGCAGGGATGGGCAAACTTGGAATGGGCAGCGGGGCTGCCAGGCAGCATAGGCGGGGCAATCTATGGCAATGCTGGTTGTTATGGCGGCGATATAGCCAGCGTCCTGGTGCAAGCGCAGGTATTGGTACCTGGTAACACCGTGCAGGAATGGTCTCATGCAGATATGGCATTTGGCTACCGGACGAGCAAGGTGAAACAACAACGCTTACAACAACAGCAGCAACAGAGCACAGCAGATAGCCTGTCTATCCCAACGGTTATCTTGGGTGGTATGTTTCGGTTGGAGCGGCGCGAAAAAGCAGAGCTCGTACAGCGAATGAAGCAAGTTGCCAGCCAACGCAAAGAGAAGACCCCAGCGGGAAACTCCTGTGGCAGCGTCTTCAAAAATCCATCAACATCGCCGCTTAGTGCGGGGCAGTTGATAGAGCAAGCAGGACTCAAAGGTACACGCCGAGGTGGGGCTGAGATTAGCCCAAAGCATGCAAACTATATCGTTAATACCGGTAATGCTTGTGCTGATGATATTCTGTACTTGATAGATTTGGCACAAAATCAGGTGATGCAGCAGTTTGGCATAGCCCTAGAGCTAGAAGTCCAGGTTGTCGGGTAGGGAAGATTTCATTATGAAACAGGTCCAGTACAACTCACCCAACACTCGCGCTCGCATTGAGGCGTTGCGCCAGTCGCGCAAATCATGCAAGCAAAATCGTAACGGCGAATCCTCGCGGTTGTCATCTCAAGCCTACCGTGCTGCGCGGGCTGCCTTAAAGGGGAGGAGCTCCCCTACGCTCAAGACGCATACCTGGAAGTTTCGGCGGCGGGCAATGCGTTCGCGGTTGGCGGTTAGCTATCGCACACGGCAGCGCAGTATACGAGGGTCGCAGGTGAAGCCGGGGGCGCGGCGATTGGTGCTTGCTTGGGTGCAGACGGGGCGGTTGTTCAGCATAGTGCTGCTGCTGGTCTGTCTGGGGGTTGCGGGGTATCTGTTTCGCTCGCCACAGTTTACGGTGCAGCAGGTGGCGGTTGAGGGGAATAGCCTCATCCCTGCCCACCGCGTTAGCAGCTTGGCGGGGCTGGCAGATACGCCAATATGGTTTGTCAACTACGATGCTGCCCAACGGCGGTTGTTGCAAAACAGCTATATCGAGCAGGTGTGGTTTAGCACACGGCTGCCAGACAGGGTGACGGTACATATCACCGAGCGGCAGCCAGATGTCTACTGGCGGGTGGGGATGACAAACTATCTGGTAGATACAACGGGTATGGTGCTTGAAGTTGCCCAAACGTTGCCAGCAGCAGACACGCTAGTGATAGAGGATAGAACTCACCAGGTGCTCCAACCGCATGATCGCATAGATCAGGATGCGCTGCGGCTTGCTCATATGCTGGACAGTCGTTTGCCAGATGAGGCAAACCTCCACCCGGCGGTTATCGGGTGGGACTATGGCTTGGGAGTGTATGTCAAAACGGAAGACCAGCAGACGATAATCTTTGGGCAATACGAAGAGATAGACCGCAAGATTGCGCTGCTTACCCATATGCTGCAAACAGATAGAGCGTTCACCTATCTGGATTTGCGCCCATCAAACCCGTTTTATCAGCATAAGCCAGCAGCGGAGACAGAGGGGCAAAACGGCAGCGCAAGGGAGGAAGTGGAGGTGGGGGCGGGTGAGGCTGGTATAGTTTCCTCATTTCCTCATGGAGAAATGGGGGTCTGTTCGTAGTCGAAGGTAAGGTCGAAGGTAAGCAAGGGCATCTCCTCGCGGAGAAACGAGGAAAAGAACAACGATATGATACACGGATAGGTAAGCTATGCAGCACACAACCATAGTCGGTATAGATGTTGGTACAACAAAGGTCTGTACCATAGTTGCCCAGGTGCAAGAAAATGGACAGGCAAATATACTTGGTGTGGGGCAAGCCCCAAGCAAAGGCTTGGACAAATTGGTGGCGGCACCAATCTGCTCATCCGGGATAGTGGCTTCAACGGGCTAGTCATCCACTATACGGCGCGGGAGTGGAGCATAGCCGAGCAGCAGGACAACACCGCCCTGCTCACTGCCGAAGCGGGAGTCCCCATTGGGCGGCTCGTTTGGATGTTGGGGGCGCAGGGATGGGCAAACTTGGAATGGGCAGCGGGGCTGCCAGGCAGCATAGGCGGGGCAATCTATGGCAATGCTGGTTGTTATGGCGGCGATATAGCCAGCGTCCTGGTGCAAGCGCAGGTATTGGTACCTGGTAACACCGTGCAGGAATGGTCTCATGCAGATATGGCATTTGGCTACCGGACGAGCAAGGTGAAACAACAACGCTTACAACAACAGCAGCAACAGAGCACAGCAGATAGCCTGTCTATCCCAACGGTTATCTTGGGTGGTATGTTTCGGTTGGAGCGGCGCGAAAAAGCAGAGCTCGTACAGCGAATGAAGCAAGTTGCCAGCCAACGCAAAGAGAAGACCCCAGCGGGAAACTCCTGTGGCAGCGTCTTCAAAAATCCATCAACATCGCCGCTTAGTGCGGGGCAGTTGATAGAGCAAGCAGGACTCAAAGGTACACGCCGAGGTGGGGCTGAGATTAGCCCAAAGCATGCAAACTATATCGTTAATACCGGTAATGCTTGTGCTGATGATATTCTGTACTTGATAGATTTGGCACAAAATCAGGTGATGCAGCAGTTTGGCATAGCCCTAGAGCTAGAAGTCCAGGTTGTCGGGTAGGGAAGATTTCATTATGAAACAGGTCCAGTACAACTCACCCAACACTCGCGCTCGCATTGAGGCGTTGCGCCAGTCGCGCAAATCATGCAAGCAAAATCGTAACGGCGAATCCTCGCGGTTGTCATCTCAAGCCTACCGTGCTGCGCGGGCTGCCTTAAAGGGGAGGAGCTCCCCTACGCTCAAGACGCATACCTGGAAGTTTCGGCGGCGGGCAATGCGTTCGCGGTTGGCGGTTAG
Source organism: uncultured Chloroflexaceae bacterium (assembly GCA_964410555.1). GTDB lineage: Bacteria > Chloroflexota > Chloroflexia > Chloroflexales > Chloroflexaceae > JAAUSY01. Next base: position 88,217 of record CAYPHM010000001.1, read on the forward strand.
CTATCGCACACGGCAGCGCAGTATACGAGGGTCGCAGGTGAAGCCGGGGGCGCGGCGATTGGTGCTTGCTTGGGTGCAGACGGGGCGGTTGTTCAGCATAGTGCTGCTGCTGGTCTGTCTGGGGGTTGCGGGGTATCTGTTTCGCTCGCCACAGTTTACGGTGCAGCAGGTGGCGGTTGAGGGGAATAGCCTCATCCCTGCCCACCGCGTTAGCAGCTTGGCGGGGCTGGCAGATACGCCAATATGGTTTGTCAACTACGATGCTGCCCAACGGCGGTTGTTGCAAAACAGCTATATCGAGCAGGTGTGGTTTAGCACACGGCTGCCAGACAGGGTGACGGTACATATCACCGAGCGGCAGCCAGATGTCTACTGGCGGGTGGGGATGACAAACTATCTGGTAGATACAACGGGTATGGTGCTTGAAGTTGCCCAAACGTTGCCAGCAGCAGACACGCTAGTGATAGAGGATAGAACTCACCAGGTGCTCCAACCGCATGATCGCATAGATCAGGATGCGCTGCGGCTTGCTCATATGCTGGACAGTCGTTTGCCAGATGAGGCAAACCTCCACCCGGCGGTTATCGGGTGGGACTATGGCTTGGGAGTGTATGTCAAAACGGAAGACCAGCAGACGATAATCTTTGGGCAATACGAAGAGATAGACCGCAAGATTGCGCTGCTTACCCATATGCTGCAAACAGATAGAGCGTTCACCTATCTGGATTTGCGCCCATCAAACCCGTTTTATCAGCATAAGCCAGCAGCGGAGACAGAGGGGCAAAACGGCAGCGCAAGGGAGGAAGTGGAGGTGGGGGCGGGTGAGGCTGGTATAGTTTCCTCATTTCCTCATGGAGAAATGGGGGTCTGTTCGTAGTCGAAGGTAAGGTCGAAGGTAAGCAAGGGCATCTCCTCGCGGAGAAACGAGGAAAAGAACAACGATATGATACACGGATAGGTAAGCTATGCAGCACACAACCATAGTCGGTATAGATGTTGGTACAACAAAGGTCTGTACCATAGTTGCCCAGGTGCAAGAAAATGGACAGGCAAATATACTTGGTGTGGGGCAAGCCCCAAGCAAAGGCTTGGACAAAGGGGTAGTCGTCAACATTGATGATGTGGTAAATGTTATCGCCACCAGTGTAGAGAAGACCGAACGGCTCAGTGGCTATCGTATAGAAACAGCCTTTGTCGGCGTAGCGGGCAGACACGTATCCTCGCTCAATAGCCGCGGGGTGGTAGCCATAGGCCACCCAGAGTATGAGATAGGGCGGGCGGATGTGGCACGGGCAGTCGAGGCAGCGCAAGCAATAGCCATCCCCTCACAGCGCGAAGTGATACACGTCATCCCGCGTGCCTACATAGTCGATGGCAATGAAGGCATCCGTGATCCCGTTGGGATGAGTGGCTTTCGTTTAGAGGTAGAAACCCACATCGTCACGGGAGAGGTAATGGCGATACAGAACCTCATAAAAAGCGTGCAACGGGCAGAAGTCGAGGTAGACGATCTCGTCTTGCAACCGCTGGCATCGGGCGAGGCGGTGCTTACCCGCGAGGACAAAGACCGAGGAGTCGTATTGGTAGACATTGGCGGCGGCACAACCGACATAGCCATCTTCATACAAGGCGGCATCTGGCATACCAGCGTGATACCCGTTGGTGGTATCCACTTTACCAATGACCTAGTGTATGTCTTGCAAACACCCTACAATACCGCCGAGTATCTCAAGATACGCTATGGGAGTGCGGTAGTAGAACCCCCGGATGGTTCGTCAAGCCAGGTGGATGAAACGATAGATATAGAATCACTAGCGGCAGGCGAAAACAAGACAATTAGCCGCCGCATGCTCAATGAAATACTCAGTGCTCGCGCTGAACAGGTCATCGAACTAATCTACAACGAAATTCAGCGTAGCGGCTATAACGGGCTATTGCAGGCAGGTATAGTGCTGACGGGGGGGTGCTCACAGCTTCCCCACTTTGATACCCTCGCCCGTGAAATGCTAGGTATGCCTGTCCGTATCGGAGTCCCTACTGGTTTGGCAGGGCTTGCCGATACGATAGATTCCCCGCCCTATGCGACCAGCGTTGGGCTGGTGCGTTGGGGCGCACGGCATGGTATGGGATTGCACGATCCCGTATCAAGTGAGACGATTTACGAGCGGTTCAAAAACTGGATGCGGGCATTCTTGCCCTAAGTTTTCGGCGTTGCATGCAACGTCTATGAGGAGCTATAGTCTATGGAAGAACAAAACAATGTGGGATTTGCGCTAGAAAACTTCGCGCAAATTAAAGTTGTTGGGATTGGCGGTGGCGGGTGCAATGCGGTAGACCGCATGATTGAAGAGGGAGTGCAGGGGATAGAGTTTATCGCCGTGAATACTGATGCCCAGTCGCTATTGCACTCATCGGCACCCGTGCGGGTGAGGATTGGCGACAAGCTGACCCGCGGTTTGGGCAGTGGCGGTAATCCGGTGATTGGGCAAAAGGCGGCAGAGGAAAACGAAGAAGACCTGTACGAGCAGCTCAAGGGGGTGGATATGGTCTTCATCACCTCTGGTATGGGGGGCGGCACGGGTACGGGAGCATCACCGGTAGTCGCAGGCATTGCCCACGACATCGGCGCACTGACGGTAGGCGTTGTCACCAAGCCATTCACCTTTGAGGGTAGCCATCGGCGCAAGGTAGCGGAGCAGGGGATAGAGCAGCTACGCCCGGTAGTGGACACGCTCATCATCATTCCCAATGATCGGCTGCTGCAAACCGCTGGCAAAAATACCACAATGATCCAGGCGTTTCAGATGGCAGACAGCGTGTTGCGGCATGGTATCCAGGGCATCTCTGACCTGATAACGCAGCGCGGGTTGATCAACGTAGACTTTGCCGACATCAAGACGATCATGTCGCAGGCAGGCTCTGCACTTATGGCAATTGGTATGGCGAAGGGCGACAACCGCATGATTGACGCGGTGAATCAGGCTATCGCCAGCCCATTGTTGGAGGTCAGCATTGATGGGGCAAAAGGCGTACTCTTCAACGTTACTGGTGGCGATTCGCTAGGCATTTTGGAAGTCTACGAAGCGGCAGATATTGTCGCCAAAGCGGTAGACCCTGATGCGAATATCATCGTTGGTGCCACGATAGACCCCGACTTCCCCGAAGGCGAAGTGAAGGTAACATTGATTGCCACTGGCTTTGATATGAACAAGACGAATGTGCATCGCACCCGCTCTTATCCTGCGGGGGCAGGGCAAACGCTTGGGCAGGGTCTTGGGCAAGGACACGGGCATCATCAACCAGCCCCGCAGCCAGCCCCACAACCAGAGCCAGCCCCACAGCCAGCCCCACAGTCGCAGCCCATTCGCTCAACGCCGGGCTTTGGCAGTGGCGAGGATTTGGACATACCGCCATTTTTGCGAAACCGCAACCGTGGTGGGGGTCGGTAGGGGGACAATGCCCAATGCCCAATTTGCAGAGCTAACCTGTACCATGTAACTGTAACGAAACCTGAATAGCTAATGGGCAATGGTGGGCAAAAACGCTACCACACCGGGTAGCGCATGTTGCGTAACAATCAACACCGCAACAGGGAACAGGATATAACTACTTATCACCGGAACAGGGGACATGATGTGAAAAAAAGGAACTGGCGAAAGGATACAACAAAGCCGATATGATACGTGTTGGTGTACTTTTTGGTGGAAAATCATCTGAGCGTGAGGTATCGCTGTCGAGTGGGCGACAGGTATACTCCTCGCTAGACCGCAGCCGGTTTCAGGGGGTGGCTCTCTTTATGGACCCCGATAGCCGCATTTGGGCGCTCCCTGAAAAGCTGGTCATTCAAAACACAACAGAGGATATTATCAACCGGTTGGAGCGCGAGGCAGAGCTCCTCCCCTACGAAACCTTGCCCGAACGGGTAGACGTGGTTTTCATTGCGCTGCATGGCAAGTATGGCGATGATGGCTGTTTCCAGGGGTTGCTTGAGCTACTCGACATCCCCTATAGCGGCTCAGGGGTGTTGCCGTGTGCGCTCTCAATGGACAAGTCTGCTGCCCATCGGGTGTTGGCGGCGGCGGGGCTAGAGGTGGCACACGAGGTGGTGGTAGCAGAACACGAGTGGCAGCAGGATAGTGCGGGGGTGACAAAGCAGATTGTGCAGCAGCTTGGGCTGCCGTGTGTGGTGCTGCCGACCCGTGAGGGGTCAAGTGTTGGGGTGTCTATTGTGCAGCATGCCGATGACCTGCCCGCGGCGATGGAGCTTGCCTATACCTACGATAATGCGGCGTTGGTTGAGGAGTACCTCAAGGGGCGCGAGTTTTCGGTGATCATCATTGGCAACGAGGATGCCGAGCCGCTGGTGCCAACGGAGATTATTACCCACAACCCATATATGACCTACGACGACAAGTATATGCCGGGTCGCTCACAGAAGATAACGCCAGCGCAGGTGCCTGCCGAGGTGTTGGAGCGCATCCGTGAGCATGCGGTGCGGGCGCATCATGCGTTGCGTTTTCGCGGCTATAGCCGCATTGACGGCTTTTTGCTAGAGGATGGGCGCATCCTCATCACCGACCCCAACTCGACATCGGGGATGGCTCCCTCGTCTTTTATGTTTCACCAGGCGGCAGAGATGGGATGGACTCCCCCTATGATCGTTGGGCGTATCCTAGACTTGGCAATGCAAGCGCACGAGGGCAAGCGGGGACCGTTGGGGTGAGGGGACTCACTCAAGCCCCAACTGTTCTTTGACCTCGGCTAGGGAAAACCGTTTGCCATCGCTGGTTTTCTTCCGTTCTGCCAAGAACGCGAGCAAATCGTTGTTTGCTGCTGTAGCTTTGACTTCCTGCTCAAAGTCATCACTCGTGCCTACGTCGAAACCCTGCCAATCGGCAAGTTTATGTTTCTCGTTGTCAGGTGTTTTCATCATTCCCTCACTTTCTTTCTCGATTCCTCTTTTTCTTTCTATCGTTCATAATCCAAACCTACTGGACTATTATACCAGAACGTGGTATAACCTACCATAATCCCAATGTGGCAAAGTCCCTTTTGTCCCTCTGCCCCCCATCCCCTAGCCCCTTCCCCCACCGAGGGGAGAAGGGGAACCGGGCAGGTATTCCCCCTCTCCCCTCGGTGGGGGAAGGGGCAGGGGGAGAGGGTGAGCAAGAAGGGCAAAGATTCTTTGATCATGCAACTTTGACGTAGCCTTACCGTTATCTCTCCTCTACTGGACTATTATACCAGAACGTGGTATAACCTATGGTGTAACAAGAGCCGATAGCTAGGAGCATGGCAAAGTCACACAATGAGATTATAGTTGTTTTATTCCCCTCTCCCCCTTGCCTCCTCTCCCATACAGGGCGAGGGGGAACCGCCGCATCCGACCCCCCTTCTCCCGCTTGTGGGACGCGGGGCAGGGGATGGGGGCTGACCGGACTTTGACATGACCCTTTGATACAAGTATCCCAACGAGGTAGCCTATGTTTCCACCTGTCCCCCCACCCGAAGACCCAAAACCACGCGAACCACGCCATACCGCACCCCGCCTCAATGTCAAGCAGGCAAAGACCAACGTCTGCCTAGTGATTGCGATTACCATGATGGCTATTGTGCTGCTCAGTCTGGTGCTGGTCGGGGCGGTCATCTTTGGCGTGTTGCGTATGCCTGCCACATCAGATGGCGAGCCGCCACCCGACTTACCCCGCATCCAACGGCAAACTACAACAACCAAAACGACAGCCGGTGCTATAACCCTAGAGACGCTCGATGAGGTAGCCCAGGTGCAGGAGATACGCGAGGGTAAACTCTCTACCATTGCCCACGCGCCAAGCGAGCCGTTGCTTGCCATTGGTATGGGGCAATCCATCTGGCTGTATAATCAGCAAACGATGGATATGGTCTACACGCTCCAGGGACACACCGAAGACATCAACACGCTGGTCTTTGCCCCACAGCGCAATGAAGACGGTGAGTTGCTGTTAGCTGCCAGTGCGGTAGATGACCCCTACGTCTTGCTGTGGGACGTAGACCGTGGGCAGGTAGTTGGTGAGCTTGATGGGCATAACGGCTGGATACGCAGCCTGGCTTGGTCAAACGATGGCAGCATGATCGCCACCGCCGCTACCGATAGGACAATTAAGCTATGGGATGTTGATACGCTTGAACTGCTGCATACGCTGGAAGGGCATACCGACATGGTAAGCGATGTAGCGTTCAGTGCCGATAACCGCATGCTTGTCTCAACCTCGCGTGATGGCAGTGTGCGCTTGTGGGATACGCGCAATGGCAGCGAACGCAAGATAAGCCAGGGCGAGGGGGACGGTGAGGGGGATGGTGAGGGGGAGCGGGTCTTCTTTAACATCCTCAGCGACACTGCCCCTGCCAATGCTGCCTCTAGCGTAACGCCGCTCTGGACTACCGGGGTTGAGTTTAGCCCGGATGGGACGCAGGTAGCGGTGGGGTCTACCGACAACATTGTGCGTATCCTCTCCACGGATGATGGCAGCCTTGTGCATCGGCTAGAGGGACACGCTGGCTTAATTGTCATTCAAGGCATAGCCTACAGCCCGGATGGTACCCTACTGGCAAGCGCGAGCGTAGATGGCACGGTGCGGTTGTGGGACACGCAAACGGGCAAGCTCACCAAGACGCTAGACCATCGCGGCGGGCAGGTGTTGGGTATAGCGTGGTACCCCGATGGACAGTCGTTGGTCAGCATTAGCGATACCCGCGGCGAGGTGATTGTGTGGGATGTGGCGGCGGGAGTGCCAGCATTGCGGCTGCCGCTTGCCCAGGGACCATTGCTGTCACTAGCCTATTCCCCCGATGGGAAGATACTCGGCACGAGCGGCAGCAATGGCACGGTGCGGTTGCACATCTTTGACGATGGGCAAAAAGTAACCCTGTCTGATGCGGCACAGTCCTACCAAGCGATAGGGTTTCTCGCCAATACCAGCATTGCCCTAGCCACCCAGTCTGCTACCCCAAGCGAAGCAGGCGATGTGGCGATTATGAACCTGCTGCGACAGAGTGACCCACAGATTATTGGCGACATCGCTGGTGCTGCGCTCAGTGTGGCGACAGACCCCGGCAATGCCCTGTTAGCGATTGGCAGCAGCACGGGAGAAATTGTGCTATGGGATGGACTGGGCAACGAACAGGTAGCAACCTTGCGTGGGGCAGATAGCAGCATCACGCGGCTTGCTTTTGGTAATGGGGGGGCGTTGTTGGCAAGCGGCACTGGTGGCGGTCTTGCTACGACAACAAACGATAGGGCTATCGTGACGGTGTGGGACGTAGCACAGGGCGAGCAGCTTTACCAGCTTATGGACAAACCGGGTGGCGAGGATGGGGTCATACTAACCGGCTTGGCAATGCAACCAACGGGGACACTTGTAGCCGCCACCAGCGAGGATGGGGAGTTGATCGTATGGGATGCTGCCGATGGGAGCGAGCTTTACCGCATCGAGGCGACAGAAACACAAGGTTGGTTTTCCTGCGTCACCTACTCACCCGATGGCTCCATACTGGTAACGGGCAGCCCGGATGGGAGTATTGCTTTTTGGGATAGCCACACGATGGAGCTTGCCCATACCCTAGAGATAGGGGGTGGGGGCGTGTTGGCTGTGACGTTTCGCCCAGACGGGCAGCAATTGGCAGTGAGCGTGTTTCATGGCGGTGTGCGGGTGTTTGGGCAAGACGGACAAATACAACCATAGATGAACAAATACCCCTCGTCCTATTGAGCCGCAAGGGTCAACGAGCGGATTGTTCCGGGCAGCCCCCATCCCCTATCCCCTTCCCCCACTACGCGGGAGAAGGGGGACGTTCGGTTCCCCCTCGCTCTGGGATGGGAGCGGGGGCAAGGGGGAGAGGGGAATAAAAAGGTGGGCTTTGCCCGGTAGACCTACCCTTGAAAGGGGGGACAGGTCGTTGACGCTTGTACATCCGCTCGGTGACCCTCGCGGCTCATCCACTCGTTGCCCCTCGCGGCTCGTTTAGGTGAAACATCTGGCGTAGTGTCCTATCTACCCGCGCAAATTCTGCATGCACCTGCTCGCACCGCTTGGCAACATCCTCCCGCTTTTCCTCTTTGCCATGCTTCTCTATATGCTTGCACAACGAGGAGAGCGTCAAAGCCCCAACCTGAGCACTACTGGACTTCATAGAATGAACTGCCCGTATGAGCGTAGGGAGATCATCCTGGATTACCGCCTCATCCATTTGGGCAAGCAAGCGGGGGGTATCTTCTAGGTAGGTCGCCACCAAATCACGGACTATTTCCTCTGCATCTTCTTCAAATGCCGCAAGCAAGCTGGAAAAGATATTTTCGTCTATCACATCAGTATTGCCCTCAGCCGCTGGCTCATGGCGAATTGGCTCCTCACTAGGGTGCTGGTTGGCTGCGCGGAGCAAGGCTTGCATCATCTCTTCTATCTTGACTGGCTTACTTACATAGTCATGCATACCAGCATCTAGACACCGCTGTCTGTCCCCCTCCATAGCATAGGCGGTCATGGCGATGATGTGGGGTTGAGGCACACTGCCCATATTGGCACGGATACGGCGAGTTACCTCGATACCGTCCATTTCTGGCATCTGCACATCCATAAAGATGACATCATACGAACGCCAACGCAGAGCTTCTAGTACTTCCTCACCATTGGCGGCTATGTCGGCACGGTAGCCCATCTTCTCCAGTAAGCGCAAGGCTACCTTTTGATTGACCGCGTTGTCCTCTGCCAGCAAAATAGAGAGGGGGTGCATCCGTCCCATATGGGGGTCGCCATAGGAAAGCGGCTTTTTCGTCCCAAACAGCGGCTTGCTCTGCACCGCATTTTCCCCCCCGGCGAGGGGGCGATCAAACAGATTGATAAGCACATGCAAAAGCTGTAACGGTTTGACGGGACGGGACAGAAAATCGACGATGCCCAGGTCAGATGTACGAAGCATTGTGGGGGTAGCCCCAAGCGAGGTAGCGACAATGAGCGGCAACGGCGGGTTCTTGGTGTGCTGTTGGATGGCTGTTGCCAGTGCTATCAACTCGTATTCTTCTAGCCACAGGTCAATCACCACGGCATCAACCCCTCCCCCCTGCTGGTGGAGCCATTGCAAGGTTTCGTCTCGTGTGCTTGTCGCCACTGGCTCAAGCCCCCACTGGCGCGACTGCTGCACCAAAAGCCTTGAGGTTACAACATTCTTGGTGAGAATGAGCAACCGTTTGTTGTGCAATAGGGGATAGGCAGTCTCAAGATAAGCGGTATCTTGGTGGGGGGCAGGCTTGGCAACAAAGGTAAAGGAGAAGGTCGAGCCTTGGCCTGCCTCACTCTCTACCCACATCGTCCCCCCCATCAACTCGGCAAGCCGTTTGCTAATCGTCAACCCAAGCCCGGTGCCGCCATACTTGCGGGTGGTGGAGGTGTCCGCTTGGCTAAACGACTGAAACAACCGGTTCATCTGGTTGGGAGAGATGCCAATACCATTATCGCGCACACTCACCTGCACCCGCCAAGTTGGTGTATCTGCTTGGGTTTGAGCGGGGTTTTGTTGCTTACCCTCTCCCCCCGCCCCCTCTCCCATATAGGGCGAGGGGGATGCAATTTCCCCTTCTCCCCCCGGTGGGGGAAGGGGCAGGGGATGGGGGCAACCCGGACGTTGATTTGGACCTAGTTGCTCGCCAGAAATGAGCAACGCCACCTCTCCCTGTTCGGTAAACTTGACCGCATTACTCAACAGATTGACCAAGATTTGCCGTAATCGGGTTGCATCCCCAGAGATCATTGTGGGCAGGCTATCTTCAATGAAGTATACGAGATCGAGCTTTTTCTCGGTGGCTTCCGTGGCAAAGAGATCGAGCGATTCCTCAAGACATTGGCGCAGGTCAAAGGGATAATACTCCAAGTTGAGTTTGCCGGCTTCAATCTTGGAAAAGTCGAGAATGTCGTTAATAATCGTCAGCAGCGTACTACTACTCGTATGCACCGTCTCGACAAACTCCTGCTGTTCGGTAGTAAGCACCGTATCAAGCAGCAGATTGGTCATCCCAATGATGGCATTCATGGGAGTGCGTATCTCGTGGCTCATATTGGCAAGAAACTCAGACTTCGCCTGGGTTGCGGCTTGGGCGGCGGCTATCGCCTCGCGTTGCGCTTCCTCCACACGCATATGCTCGGTATAGTCTGTCGCCACGCTGATCATCCCCGTAATCATCCCCACGTCATCTACCAGCGGCAATGAGCGCACATCAAAAGGCTTTCCCCGAATATCCAACACCTCAGCTTCTTCCCCCCCCCCTAGCACCGATGCAATATGCTGCCGATAGGCAGGCTGATCGTGAAATGCCGCTTGGTAGGACATACCGACAAGCGTTCGCGGCTCATCTATCAACGACAACCCCTTCCCCTCGGCAAGGGTGATAATACCATGTTTCTCTATGGCAAACAGGATGATGGGGACATTGGAAATGACCGAATGGAGCAATTGTTGGTTTTTGTGCAGTTCTTCTTGCGCCTGCTTGCGCTCGGCAAGTTCCCGTTGGACATCTTCAAACAACCGGGCATTGACAATGGCAAGGGCTGCCCGTTCGCTTATATCTTGCAACAGCAGTTTATCTTCGTGGGTGTAGGATGAGCCAGTGTTGCGAAATGCGGTGATAATGCCAATAACGTTGCCCTGCGCCCGGAGCGGTACACTCACCATGCTGAACACGCGGAACCGTTCTAGGTATTGGGCATAGGCAGGTTTGAAAAAATGGTGGATGTCTTGGGGGGTTAGGTTGCTGAGCAGGATAGGCTGTCCAGTACGCACAACTTCGCCGCCAAGATATTCATAGGCATACTGCGGGGTACTTATCATCGCTTGCCACATCATCTCCCGTATAGTAGGGTCGGGGTGATACCAGGCTACGGGGACAAGCCACTGCCGATCATCAGAAAGTAGCCGTATCATACAGGCATCACCAAGCAGGAGCGTCACCCGATGGGCTATGGTATCCAGCACCGCCTGGTGATTTCTGCCCTCTTCGTCTAGCGCATAGCTGATCTCTACCAGCAATTCGGCGTGATCAGTGTTCTTTCGCAGTTGGGTTTCAATCCGTTTGCGTTCGGTAATATCTTGCTGCTGGATCAAGACCCCGCGGGATTCTTGGGTGGGGTAGGGCAGCATCGTGAGCGAAAACCAACTCATAACCACACCTGCGCTAGAGGTCTCACCAACTCGATACTCCATCACCACCCGCAATTGATTGCCCTTGAGTATGGCTTGTACCCCCTCTGCCATCTGTTGTTCTGCTATGGTATCAAGTACGGCGAGTGATTGAAAACATTCCAAACAGGATTTCCCAACCGCAAAGGTTGGATGTCGCCAAGAGGTGTTGAGAAAGCGGATATATCCATTTGAGTCCAGCAGGGCTAGTCCATCTGGCAGAGCATTGAAGATAAGAGCGGGGTCTTCAAGCCATTGGTGCAGGGGCTTCGTAGCTAACGACATAGGATCACTCATCCTCTCTCATATGCTGAGACTGTTCTGTAGTGGGAAGCAAAATACGAAAGGTTGTGCCTTCTCCTGGGTTGCTCTGTACGGTAATCTGCCCGTTATGTTGGTGAATAATCCGTTGGCTAATAGCTAACCCTACCCCTGAGCCTTTCATCTTGGTAGTGAAGAAGGGGTCAAACATCCGGGCTTGCGTTTCCTGTGAGATACCAATACCCGTATCACTAATGGCTATCACCACGTACTCTGGAGCATACGGCGCAAAAGATTCCGACTCCTCATGTTGCCATGAAACCTGCTCGTTTTGGGTAATAGACGTTGCGATGTGCAATTTGCCGCCATCTGGCATTGCGTCTACCGCATTGAGGATAATGTTCAACAAAACTTGGGAGATGTGGTCAGCATAGCCCTGGATATGTGGTGGGTTTGGGGTGAGGGTAGTTGTGACATCCACGCCATGATTGGCGAGCGTCCCCCCAGTCAGTAACAACATCCGTTCAATAAGTTCATTGAGGTTAATCAGTGAGGCATTGCTGTCTTCGTTGGTATGCTGTACATTGAGCAATTGGCGAACGATGGCACTAATGCGGTCTAGCTCTTCACACGCCAGTTTGAGGTATGATCCCCGCTGCGTATCATTGGCTTTTTCTGCAAGGTAGAGGCAGTTTTGGATGGATTGCAGCGGGGTGTTGACCTCGTGGGCTATAGATGCTGCCATACGTCCGCGGGCGGCGAAGTGTTCATTTTGGATAGCAAGGGCTTCTACCTGGAGCCGTTCTGTCACATCTACAATATGGACAATGACTTGATCTACGGTCTGTTCTGGTCCAAGTAACGGGATAGTCTGTAAGTCTAACACCCGCGGGGACATAGCTTCACGGGTATAGTGTTCCCGTTTACGCCGGGAACGCCCATCTTGTAGCGTCTTGAGGGCAGACTGGGCGGGAAATGCTTTTCGTGAGCAGATGTCTTGCCACGATTCGCCGACCAGGTGATGTGGCGGGAAGCCGAGCAGGTTGGAGAGGGCTTGGTTGTTGGCAAGTATCTTGCCATCGCTGTTGAGCAGCAACAAACTGTCGTCTAGCCCATCAAATAACCCCCGCAACACATCACGGCTACGGCGCAGGTGTTTCTCGCTCTCGCGCAAGGCTTCTTCTGCCTGCTTGCGTTCGGTAATGTCCCGCACGATAATCTGAAATGCCGGTTTGTCGTTCCACACGGCTTTTCCCGCATTGACCTCAGCAGGAAACGGGTTGCCGTCAATACGGAGAAAAACCGTCTCTACGCGGGCAACATCGGTGACATTGGTCTGGAGATTAGCGAGCCAAGCCGTACTCTGGTCGCCATATTCTGGGGCTATGAGCGTGTGGATGTCTATGCCAAGCAGTAGTCGCTCATCTCGTACCCCAAGCATGTGCAGAAAGGCGGGGTTGACGAGACGAATAATGCCAATAGTATCTACGAGCACAATACCATCTGGGGCAAGCTCTGTGACCCGTTCAAATTTAGCCCGTTCGGTAAGCAACCGGCGGTGACGGTTTAGGCGGGTGATTGTTCGGACACGGGTGGTGAGTTCTACGGGGTCGAAGGGTTTCGTTACGAGGTCATCTGCCCCGGCTTCAATGCCCTGCAAACGTGAACCGCGGTCATCAAGGGCTGTGACCATAATCACCGGAACTTCAGCGAGTCGCAGGTCTGCCCGCAGTCGGCGGCATACCTCAAACCCATTCATATCCGGCATCATAACGTCCAGGAGGATGAGGTCAGGGGTAAGATCAAGGGCTTTCTGGATGGCTTCAGCCCCATTACTGGCGTATGCCAAATTGTAGTGGGGGTCTTTGAGCAAAGTACCGAGGGTTTTGCGTCCAAACGGTTCATCGTCAACGATGAGGAGCATACTCTTGGATTCCATACTTGTTCCTATACACTTACATCATGGTTGTGTTCCTTGAGATAGGCTATAAAGCCCGCATCGGCAACACATACCCTATCGCGCCCCTTATTTTTGGCACTGTAGAGGGCATCATCTGCCTGTTGCAGCATCTCGCCTAGGGTGAGCATATGGTCATTGGCATCTATACTACTCACCCCCAAGCTAATCCGTAGGTTGAGGTAGTCGCCATTGGTCAGGGGAAACCTCAATGCAGCAACATTTTGTCGCATCCGCTCGGCTATGTCTGCTGCTGTAACCAGTTTGGTTTCTGGCAACACCAGCAAAAACTCCTCGCCCCCCCAACGCCCTGCCCAATCATAGGAGCGTTTGTTTTGGGCAATTGTCCCTGCCACGAGGCGCAGGGCTTGGTCGCCAGTAAGGTGTCCATACTGGTCATTCACGCTTTTGAAGTGGTCTATATCTAGCAAGACTAAACTCATAGAGTGGCCCTCACGAAAGGAACGCTCCAGTTCAGATTGCGCCCGCTCATAGACGGCACGGCGGTTGAGTAACCCGGTGAGGCTGTCATAGGTCGCCATGACGTGGAGTTGGTCGAGCGATTCGCGCAATCGGGACTCCAAGTTGATGATACGCACCCCAATATTGACCCGCGCTCGCATCTCGTTGGGGTCAAAGGGTTTGGTAAGGTAATCATCTGCCCCGGAATCTAGCCCCTTGACGACATCTTCCTTAGAGTCTCTTGCTGTGACAAGGATAATGTAGATGTAGGAGGGGAAAAATCCCGTATCTATGCCAGTTCTGATACGGCGTATCAGGTCGGTGCCGCTCATTTCTGGCATCATCCAGTCTGTGATGACCATTGGCACAGTCTCACGCTGGAGTAGATTCCATGCATCCACCCCATTAGATGATTCTAGTACCTCATAGCCAGCACGGGAAAGGCTTGCTTGCAGCAATCTTCGCTGTAAAGGGTCGTCATCCACGACTAGCATTTTCATATTCTTTGACACCCAAATCTATCCTAAGTTCGCTCCCTTGCTTCTTTACCAGAGAGTAGGAAGACAGCTAGTCCTCTCTGGATACTCTATAGAGTTTCTATCAAGATACCACTTTCCCAAAAATAACGATACCTGATAGTAAGCCCCCTGTGCAATACAGGGGGAACCATATAGTATTGTAAATTATATCACGCTTATGCCCCAAGCAAGAGTCAACTTTGTTATTGGAAGCATAGGGAGGACTATAGTACTATGATTTGGGGGAGTCTGGGGGACTTTCGTCTGGTTGTGCTTGTTGCGCTTGCTCCTGCTGCCTACGCTTCCATTCTACCGATGAAATAATCTGCGATCCATGCTTGCGAGCATACACTTCAGTAAATTCTGCTCCAAAAAAGAAGATTTGTGCCGAGTAGTATATCCAGACGAGAATCACGACGAGGGAGCCAGCAGCACCATAGGCAGAGCCAACCGTGCTATGCGTCATGTAGAGCACAATTAGGTATTTGCCCAAGTTGAAGAGGAGAGCTGTCACTGCTGCGCCTACCCACACATCACTCCAACGGATATAGACATCGGGTAGTACTTTGAAGATAATAGCAAACAGTATCGTCATCAACCCGATGAATACGGCAAAGTTGACGATTTCCCACACAAACGAAATATCGGGTATACCTTGCATCCCGTCCATGGTCTTCATAAAGCTCAACGCAGTGGTGAGTACGGTATTGAGCATAATAACCAGCATGAGCAAAGCCCCAATAACCAGTACCATCAAGAATCCCTGGAGCTTTTTCAAGGCAAAGCCTTTGATGCCACTGCTGGCTTCTGGCGGTACATTCCAAATGAGGTTGAGGGCTTCTTTCATTTGGGTAAAGACCAACGATGCCCCAAACAGACTAACGGTGATACTGATGACGATAGCGATAATGTTTCCAGATGGCTCACTGGAGTTTTCCAAAAAGCCACGGATGGCTTCTGTCACTTCTGCTCCTACGTTGTTCTCCATTTCGGTGAAGAGTTCCTGTTGTACGACACTTTCGCCAAAAACGAGCCCGGCAATGGAAATAGCCAGCGTGAGCATAGGGGCAAGCGAAAAGATGGTGTAGTAGGCTAAGGCAGCCGAAAAGAGCGGGGCTTTGTCGTTACTCCATTCTTGGAAAGACTCTTTGAACAGGGAAAAAATCGCCTTCATGAAACCTCATTTCTATAGTCTGGGTTATCCTACCTGATGCTTCTTATAGTAGACCAGCAGCTTTGGGGCTGCTATGCCAAATGCCAATGCAAAGACAATCACCAGCGTTTTGCTGCCATTGATAGCCGTTTCTACCAATATCTGGCTACCCGCTTCTTCAGGGACACTGGTTAGGTGCAGTATGCCAATCATCGTATTGTAGGCATACACCCCTGGCACCATTGGGATAACCGATGGGACGGTAAAGACGGTTGAGGGGGCAGACCATCGGCGGGCAAACACTTCGCCGAGAAAGCCTGCTACTGTTGCCCCTACCAACGTTGCTGCTTCTATCGTTAGCCCCCAGTCCATCGTGATAGTACGCATAAGGTGGGCTAGTGCTCCACCACAAGCACAGGCAAAGAGCGTCCGTACCGGTACATTAAAGAGGATGGCAAAGCCAAGTGCCGCGACACCTGACCAAAGGGCATCTTTGAGGAGCAGGTAGAGCGCATTAAAGAAGGTCATGCCGGTACTCCGGTGAGTTTGATAGCGAGAATCATGCCAAGTGCCAGGGCTAGGAGTATGATAGCACCAGTTGCGGCTCGTGCCAACCCAACAACAGTATGCCCACTGACGAGATCGCCAATGGCGTTTATGAGCGGCACACCGGGGACGAGAAAAAGGACGCAGGCGGTGAGGGCGTGGTTGGGGGTGGTACTCAGCTGGAGCCAGAAAGCACTACTGGCAAGCAAACTGGCAACAAAGGCAGTGGTTAGGGTCACGAGGATGAAGTTGTAGGAACGGTGGGCGAGTTCTTGCCGCACCAGCATAGCCAGCGCACTGGCGACAAACGTTATGGCGAAGGCGGGTATATCGCCGCCAAACAAGCGGCTAAAGGCGGCACAGGCTAACCCGACCATGCCTGCCACCAACCAGCGGTTGTAGTGGCGGGGCAGGTGCGAGATGCGTTCTAGCTCCTGCCGCACTGCTACCCGTGACAGTTCGCCGGACTCTATCCGTCTACTCAGCCGATTGATCGCCGAGACGGTGGTCATATTGACCCCGCGATCCCCCACGCGCCGTATGCGGGTACGAAACTCGCCGCCGCTGACGGTAGTTATTTGGATGGCGTTGGTTGAGACAAAGACATCTAGGCTGTCGCAGCCGAGGGCGATTCCTATGCGTTGTACCGTCTCTTCAACGCGCTGGCTTTCGGCGTGGTGTTGCAGGAGGAGTTGTCCTGCCCACAGTGCTAGTTGGATGACTTCGGTGAGTTCTTCCCGGTTGAGTTGGTGCATAGGTTTGTTCGTTTCTCCCATTTCTCCCCTACCTATGATACAATACTTGCAATATCTGTACAATCGCAATGGCTGGAAAGGGTGTGTCTTTTCCCAAAAAGACTTTTGTAGAGACATTGCATGCACCGTCTTCGCCGGGCAGCCCCCTGCCCCCACCGAGGGGAGCAGGGGAACCGGGCATAATCAGCTCCCCCTCGCTCTGGAATGGGAGCGGGGGCAGGGGGAGAGGGAAAAGCCAGGGCTATAATTCTTTTTTATGATGAGGGAAATAAAGTCTGCCACACCCCACCGGAAATTATAGAAACAACCTATGTTCTTACATCACCGATATAGTAGGCTAGGATGGCTGATACAACAAGGCTGGCTCTTGCTGCTCTTGCTGCTCCTGCTGGTTGTAGCAGTGCCAACGGTGCAGAGCCAGACTCCATCGCCGGACCTCCCGACCTATGAGCGATGGTTACGACAAGCCCATACTGCTGCACAGCGCAGTGATCGCTTGGGGCTAGAAGAGGCAGCAACATCGCTTATCGCCACAACCAGCGTTATTATGGATGATGGCTCACGCATACCAGTAGACAATCGTTGGTTGCAACAGGCAATAGAGGCTACCCCTGACCCCGATATGCCCCACATTGCCAAGCGACTTGGTGCGTTGCTTGATAGCCTAGCCCAACCCAATTACGCCATCCCCCCCAATGGCGAAGAACAGGTGCAAGAACTGCTGAGTCGTCCCCCTTTCACCACTGCCCCCAAAGAAGAAAGTTTCCTTACCAAGTTTTTCGACTGGCTCATCCGGTTGTTGGATGATCTCTTCCGTCCTGTAGAACATGTTGGCAGTATGCCAGCAAATATTGTGGGGTGGATCGTGTCGTTGCTTGGGGTGGTACTCGTTATAGCTGTGCTGATCTACTTCATACTTGGCTTGCGGCGCACCCTCACGAGCAGCACCAAACTTTCACCAGAGGCAGCAGAGGATGAACGGCTCACTGCCGCCGCTGCTATGCAACAGGCAACATCGCTGGCACAGGCGGGCAATTACCGCTCGGCTATGCGCTACCTCTACCTCTCCTCACTCAAGATGCTAGACGAGCGCGGTATCTTGCGCTATGACCGAGCTCTGACCAACCGCGAATACCTAGAACGGCTCAACCATACCGAAGCTAAAGCCCACTTTGCCCCGATAGTTGAGACATTTGACCGCGTGTGGTATGGCTATGCGCCGCTGGATGAACCTGCTTTTGCTGCCTACAAGCAGCAAGTACAGGCATTGGAACGGGTCAAGAACGCATGAAAAAACGCCGTGACATCGTTATCCTTATTGCCCTATTTCTTGCGCTGGTTATCTTTACCATCTTAGGTCCAGGGCGCACAAGCGATGACTCGTTGAGCACCAAGCCAACAACCCACGCCAGCACACCTGGCGGCACGCTTGCGCTGTTGCGTTGGGTGCAGCAGATGGACTACCATGCGGAGCGGCTAGAGTATCGTCCTTTCTCGCTAGATAACGAGGTAGCTACGCTCTTTGTTATCAACCCGTCTGAACCGTTCAATCAGACCCAAACAGCCATGGTATTTGATTGGGTAGCCAACGGGGGCAACCTGGTCGTGGTAG
The DNA here is from genome assembly GCA_964410555.1 of uncultured Chloroflexaceae bacterium. Classification (GTDB taxonomy): domain Bacteria; phylum Chloroflexota; class Chloroflexia; order Chloroflexales; family Chloroflexaceae; genus JAAUSY01. The sequence continues at coordinate 106,686 of CAYPHM010000001.1, forward strand.
ATGATCGCCCATCGCTCTTTACTGACAATGCGCTCCTGCGTGAGCTTGATATTCGGGTTGAGGGCTACGAAGGCAGTATGCAGACGATAGACCAAGCACCGGTTGTACAACCGCTGTTGCATACACCAAACGTACAGATCATCCAAGCGAATACCGGCTATATCCTCACCACCGCTCGCAACGATGTAGTGCCGTTGGTGGGTCTCCATGGCAAAGGAAATGATGATCTCGCTAAAGGGGCAGCGGGAAATGAGGATAAAGGAAACGAAGGGGCAGCGGGAAACGAGGGGGACGAAAGTTTGGTTGATATGCAGGCAGTTGTGTTTGGGATGCAGTATGGTCGAGGCTATATCTACATGAGTTCTGCCCTGTACCCCTTCACCAATGCCGGGCTGCGCTACCAAGAAAATGCAGCGTTTGTGCTAAACCTGCTGCGCCGCACAACAGCGATAGCGGGGGATACGGGGGATACGGGAGATACCGGGGGAACCATCCTGTTTGACGAATGGCATCATGGCTTCCACACCCCGCCATCGTTGCGAACGCTGATACTTGGCAGCGCGTGGGGGCAAGGGGTAGTCTATGCGCTGGTTGTGTTGGCTATCTACCTCGTGTGGACGGGGAGACGCTTTGGCAAGCCGATACCGTTGCGCGAGGATGTAGCATTGCGGAGCAGTGTGGAGTATGCCGAGAGCATGGCAGACCTCTTCCAGCGCGGACGCAAGCATGACTACATTTTGCACCACTACGCCAACAAGTTTAAGCGCACGCTTGCCCGTCCCTATGGCATAAACCCACGTATGGATGATACTGCCTTTGTTAAGGAAATCGCCCGGTATCATGAGGGGCTAGACCAACAAGCACTGCTGGCATTGTTGGCACGATTGCGGCGTGAGCATGTGAGCGAGGATGTGCTGACCCGCACGGTAGCCGATGTGTTAGCCTATACGGAGCAAGCCCAAACGAGAAGGTAGGGGGTCACCCATGCTCCCCATCCTATGCTATACTGATAGCAGAAGCAAAGGAATCGTAGGAACTAGGAGCAATTTCAGAAATACATGGACAAAGCGTACCTTTGCGTACCTTTGAACACAAAGTCTGCAGCTACAGGCGAGTGGTAGCAAAGGGTAAGCTATGCCCATCCAATCAAGACTCTTGTGCTCTACTGGGGAGCAACAGAAGCTGAAGAATGGGTAGACCAAATGGAGTGGCTATCCATTTCATAGAATAGACCCGTGGGGTATGAAAGTCATTTCTAGGATACAACCAACGATTGATATTATAGACGAAGGGTTGCGTCTTTATCGGCGGGGGTTTTTGGGCTTTCTGCTGATTTCTTCCCTCTGGCTTGTTCCAGTGATTATTGCGGTGGGTATCTCCATCGCCGCAGTACACTACTGGGGCGAAACCGCTTTTCTACTGCTCCTTTTGCTATGGTTCATACTGGCTATCCCATTGATGCTCTACCTTGTAATGGGAATCAGCCGCGCTACGCTGGCAGTGCAGGATGATCGGGCAGTCCATTTGCCCGAGGTGCTGGCTATTCCTCCGCTCCAGTTTATGGGTATGGGGTGTTATAGCATCATCTTTGCTATTGCCGCCAATATTATCACCTCAGCCTTTAGCATGTTCTGTTTTTGTCCCGTGTATATGCTGTTTATCGCCTTTTTTACCAGCATTGGAACAGGGATAGATGAGGGGGGGGCGTTAGGAGTAGGATTGATGATCCTCCTTGCTATCCTAACCTCAGTGGCGTTTCTCTTTGTCTATGGGGTGGCGTTAGTCTTGAGCGGGGCAAGCTATACCAGCCTGATCTATGCCATTCAGCCCTTTGTGCTTGGCAACATCTCGTTTGGGAAGGGGATAGACCGCAGCGTTAATCTGCTCTTTTATCGTTTTGGGCAAAATGTCATCGCTTTTGCGCTAACGAGTATCGTTTTTGCTGCTCTTGCGCTTGCGGTCAGCGTGGCTATTGGTATGCTGTTGCCGCTGCCGCTGATGTGGGCTCTTGGCGAGGATTCTGCCATTGCCCAGGGGAGCGGGGCTATTGCGTGGCTCATTGGCTTAATCGTTGTGCTGCCACCTGTCCCTATCTGGATGGTGCTGCTCTACCAGCGCAACACTGCTGCCCGTGATGGGCATGCCCTAGCCCAACGTATCGCGGAGCTTGAGCCATGAACATGATCCGCACCCGATTACCAGTGACCTTTGTCTTACTGGTACTAATACCAGCCTTGCTCATCAGCTTTAGTACGGTAGTCTTTGGTGTAGAGTCTGGCAAGCGGCAGGTATTCAACCAACTACAATCTGTCGCCACGCTCAAGGAAGCAGAAATCACCTCATGGGTCATCAACCTACAATCCATCCTAGCCACGGCTATCTATGCCCACAATGTCTCCCAACTGATGGACCCTATCTTTCGATTTCCCCCCGACTCGGCTGCCTATCAAGAATCCTACGATCAGCTTCGTATCCATTGTGAGCAGGTGGTTGTCCAGACAGATATGTACGAGGAGGTCTTTATCCTTGATACGCAGGGGCGCGTATTAGTCTCTACAGACAAAACCCGTGAGGGCAAATTTCAGGATATTCAGCTCTATTTCTGGAAGGGTCTCAAAGAGCCACATGTGCAACCGCTCTCTTCATCCACATCACAGGGACGCAATGCGGTAATTGTTACCCGTCCCATCTTAGACGACTTGGGGCGTACTCGTGGGGTGATAGCCGGGCTTGCCGACCCAGAACGGCTCAACCAGCTGATGTTTGAGCGGGCGGGGCTAGGCAATACGGGGGAAACCTACCTTGTTGGTACCAACTATGTGCTGCTTACTGACCTACGCTTTGTTGACCTAGAAAACCAACTGTTTCAAGTACGCACGGATGGGGTCGAGCAAGCCCTTGCAACAAAACAAAATGGGTATGGGGAATATACCAACTACCGGGGGGTCTCTGTGGTTGGGGTGTACCACTACTTGCCCCAAGTCGATATGGTGCTCTTGGCAGAGCAGGAGCAGCGCGAAGCTCTCTATTCAACCTATACTACCTTGACTTTTAATCTGTTGGTTGCCCTTTTTGCCGTGATCACCGCGGTGCTGGTGGGGCTAATGGTAGCCCGGCGCATTACTATGCCCCTCAAATCGCTAACCGAAACAGCGAGTCGTATTGCTGGCGGAGATGTCTCTTTGAAGGCAAAGGTAGAACAGAACAATGAGATAGGTATTCTGGCGCAGTCGTTTAACCAAATGACTGATCGCTTGCACGAGTTGATAAATAGTCTGGAGCAGCGAGTGTATGAGCTAGACCTTGCCCATAATGAGCTTGCCCAGGCAAAAGAGGTGGCAGAGAGTGCCAACTATGCCAAGAGCACCTTTCTTGCCAATATGAGCCACGAATTGCGTACCCCACTCAATGCTATCATTGGCTATAGCGAGATGCTGCAAGAAGATGCCGAGGATATAGGCGAGGAGACGCTGGTTGAGGATATTGTCAAAATACGTGCAGCAGGGCAGCATTTGCTGGCAATTATTAGCGATATTCTGGACCTCTCCAAGATTGAAGCCGGCAAGATGCAGTTGCATATGGATACGTTTATTCTAGCAGATTTGGTGATGAGTCTGACAAACACGATACAGCCAATAATGGCGAAAAATGGCAATAGCTTTGAGGTGGATTGCCCTGACGACATTGGGTTGCTGTATGCGGATGAGATGCGGGTGCGGCAGGTGTTGCTCAATCTGTTGAGTAATGCCGCAAAGTTTACCCTCGATGGGACGGTAACGCTCCGGGTAGATCGGTTGTCTCTAACTGATAACGGGCAATTTTGCCCAATGGTCAAGCCTGCCCAAATGCAGGATACAGACAAACACAGCGAACTTACCCCCGAAGCCAGCGAGATGCCAGACTATCCGCCTGCTGCCGATAGTTTGGAGTGGATACGGTTTCAGGTGATTGATACGGGTATTGGGCTAGAACCTGAGCAGATACAGCGGCTCTTTAGCCCTTTCACACAGGGGGATGCTTCAACGACCCGCAAGTATGGCGGCACGGGGTTGGGATTGGCAATAAGTCAACGGCTCTGTAATATGATGGGTGGGGCAATCGTTGTAGAAAGCCATGCCGGGTGTGGCAGCATCTTTACCGTGCAATTCCCCATACAGAATAGAGAAGACTAGAGCGGTCTGGTTGCCCAAAACAACCGGCTCCCCCCTGCCATACATCCGCTCGTTGACCCTGGCGGCTCGTACCTGCTCGTTGACCCTGGCGGTTCGTTTGGCAGGGAGAAGGGGGAGGGGATGGGGGATAAGCCATCACTTGCTACGGCTCTACAACGGCTACTCGTGTAAGGTTGTGGGGGGCAAAATGGCATCTACCGATACCGTTAGGTTTGGTAGAGAAGCTACCATTATGTGGTCTCCTTTGGTCAATGTGTTGACCTCTTGGTAGCGTCTCTTGGCAGGGAGCGGCTGGCGATACACGAGCAAACGCTCATCTACCAGGTCTACTAACCACACCTCGCCAATCCCTACTGCTGCATACATTGGCACTTTCCATACCCGATCTGTTGCGATAGTTGAGTCGGCTACCTCAATAATGAGCAAGACATCGGCAGCTTGCGGGTGAGATGTGGCGTAGTAATCGGGGCGCATACGGAGCAAGGCTACGTCTGGTTGTGGTTCTGAATATTCGCTGAGGACTATCGGGTCTTGCACACTTATCAGGACATCTGTCGGGAGCATTTGGGAGAAGATACGGTTGAGCCGTTTGACACAACTGGCGTGGTGGCTACCAATGGGACTCATTGTGACTATCGTTCCTTCCAGCAATTCTAACCGTTCGTTGGGGGTGTCCTGTGTGCTATGTTTCCCGTTTGCCCCATTTGCCAAGATGCCCATCTCTGCCATACGGTAATACTCTGCCACGGTAAAGCGTCGCTGATGGGGGGGGTGGGGGAGTTGTTGATTGGATGTTTGCACTATCATACTTTTAGCATACCATTTCTCCCGGTAAAATACAAGCCAGATAGAATTGCTATAGTTGTAAGTCAGTCAGGCGAATACTCATCGCAGAGACGCAGAGGATCGGAACTGTTGCTCGGAATCGTTTTGCGCCTTGCGCTTCATAGCCCCTAGCCCCTTCTCCCCGCGGTGAGGGAAGGGGCTAGGGGATGGGGGCTGCCCGGAGCGACCCGCTCCCCCCTGCCCCCGCTCCCATCCCAGGGCGACACCCGCTCCCCCCTGCCCCCGCTCCCATAGGGCGACACCCGCTCCCCCCTGCCCC
>CAYPHM010000002.1:0-52923 GCA_964410555.1 uncultured Chloroflexaceae bacterium
CTTGTGGACTGCGGGTAAGCCCTTCAAGTGAGAAGGCGATGCAGGGGGAAGCAGGCATTTTAGAAATGAACAAAGCGTACTTTCGAGTACATTTGAACACAAAGAAAGTAGCAGTAGCCCTATGGATAAGACCCCACCTGCCCAACAATCCTTTGAACAAACCGCCGCCAGTCTTTCTCTACCACACCGTCAAGACAACAACGTCAGCTGCGAAGATAGGGAATCTACCCTTGAGATGCATATTGCTTTTGAATCCATTATCATTGCCATCTCCACCGACTTTATCAACCTGCCTCCCGACCAGATAGATGCAGGAATAGTGCAAGCTCTGTATGCCATCAGTAGCTTTGCCGGCGTTGACCGTAGCTACATCTTCCTCTTTTCCGATGATGCCACAACTATGAGCAACATCTATGAATGGTGTGCGCCGGGCATAGCTCCAGCCCAAGCGGAGATGCAACAGGTTTCTGTCAGCGAATTTGCTTGGTCAAATACCCAATTGCTCAACCGGGAGATTCTCTACATCCCGCGGGTAGCTGACCTTCCCCCTGAAGCCAACGCAGAACGCCGCGAGTTTGAGCGTCAGGGTATTCAATCGCTCATCGCCGTACCGATGCCTTCAGAAAATCGGGTGCTTGGGTTTCTTGGGTTTGATGCAGTTTACAAAGAACGGTATTGGTCTGACGAGAGCATTACTCTGCTCAAGATTGTTGGGCAAATTTTCGTCAATGCCCTGCGGCGCAAGCATGCTGATGAGCAACTCCGCGAAAGCCAGCGCACCCTGGAACAACACGTCCAGTCGCGCACCCGCCAACTCACCACGCTACTCGAAGTACAACAGGCGTTAAGCAGTCGGCTTGACCCGGATGCAGTAATGCAAATGATTGCTGAAGAGGGGCGACAGCTTATCGGGGCAGATTTTGCTGCGCTCTTTGTGCGAGACAACGATACCTTGCGGGTAACAGCCTTAGCGGGGACGTATGGTCCAAAAATGGTTGTCGGGTATCGGATGTCGCTCTACCAATCGGCTACCGGATTGGCGATGATCTCGCAGCAAGGGGTGCGTATCCCCTCCCGCGATGACCCCCGGGTCAATCGTGTGGCGATGGAGCATGCGGGTATTCAGGCAATGCTCAGTGTGCCGCTGGTGTCGGGGGATATGCCGGTTGGGGTGCTTTCTGTGGGCAATCAGCAGCCCCATACCTTCACGGAGACAGACGAACACACCCTGATGCTCCTGGCACCGGGTGCGACCATTGCGCTGGAGAATGCCCGCCTCTACGCCCAAGCGCAACAGGTGGCAGCTATGGAAGAACGCCAACGTATTGCCCGTGACCTCCATGATGCCTTGACTCAGACGTTGTTTTCTGCCAGCATGATCGCCGATGTACTGCCACGCTTGTGGGAGCGCAACCCGGTTGAGGGGCAGCGGCGGTTGGGCGAGTTGCGCCAATTAGCTCGTGGGGCGTTGGCGGAAATGCGAACGCTGCTGCTTGAGCTCCGCCCGGCTGCGTTGACCGAGGCAAACCTGGGTGATGTGCTGAAACAGCTTGGCGAAGCCGTGACCGGACGAGCACGTCTACCCGTGACTGTCACGGTATCAGGAGCAGGCATGCTGCCACCGGAGGTCCAAGTGGCGTTCTATCGCATTGCCCAAGAAACGCTCAACAATGCCGTCAAGCATGCCGGGGCGCATGCAGTGGATGTCACGCTTGCGTTTCATCCTGACAAGGTAGCCCTGCGTATCTGTGATGATGGGTGTGGGTTTGACCCATCGGATATTGCCGCGGGGCATTTTGGGCTAGGCATTATGCAAGAACGGGCTGCTGCTATCGGAGCGCAGCTTTCTGTGGTAAGCCAGCCGAGCAAAGGAACAGACGTAACGGTTGTTTGGTACACTAGCAAGGATAAAGAAACGGTATGAACGAAGAATCCCCCATTCGAGTCTTTCTCGTAGATGACCACGCAGTAGTGCGGAGCGGGTTATCGGCTTTTTTGCTTGCCTATGATGACCTTGACCTCGTGGGTGAGGCAGGCAGTGGTGAAGAGGCTCTGCATCTGTGCGATCACCTGCACCCTGATGTTGTCTTGATGGACTTGGTGATGCCAGGGATGAACGGAGTAGAAACCACCCAAGCCATTCGCAGCCGGTATCCCACTATTCAGGTGATTGCACTGACCAGCTTCCCGGAAGAGGACCTCGTACAAGGGGCACTTCGTGCGGGGGCAATAAGCTATCTGCTCAAGGATGTGTCCGCGGATGAATTAGCCGCTGCTATACGGGCGGCGCATGCGGGGCATGCCATCCTTGCCCCCGAAGCCACCAAAGCCCTCATTGATGCGGCACACCGACCACCTACCCCTGGTGATGATCTAACGGCGAGGGAGCGCGAGGTGTTGGCGTTGCTGGTTGAGGGGTTGCCCAACCCGACTATTGCCGAACGATTGACCATTAGCCGAGCGACAGTCAAATACCATGTGAGTAGTATCCTCTCCAAACTTGGCGTAAAGAGCCGTTCGGAGGCGGTGGTGATGGCGGTGCGGCAGCGGATTATTTCGTGAGGGTCTGTTATTCATGCGCCAGCACCGCCCGGACACTCACCCGTGAGGCGTTCCAAGCCGGGAGCATACTCGCCCCTGCCGCTAGAACCAGTACCATCCCAAGCCATATCCACAATCCAATGGTTGAGAAGGCAAAGGTTAATGAGATACCAAAGAGGGTGCTTCCTACCGTATCAATGAGGAGCTGGCTCACGGGGAATGAGAGAGCCGCTGCTAGGAGCCAACTCAGGATACCGAGAAACAAGCCTTCCAGCATAATGACCTGAAGGACGCGACTATTGGACGCACCTATAGCCCGCAATACGCCAATTTCGCGGGTACGTTCGATAACGTTGAGGCTCATTGTGCCTGCCAAGCCTAGCCCACCTACCGCCGCGATAACTAACGCCATTGCCATAAGTGCGCCAATAATGATAGAGAAGAACCCCTGAGTCATAGCGCGATTTTCGTAGGTATAGGTCAATCCCCCAACGCCCAGGCTGTTCCGCTTGAGGTACTCTTCAAGTCGTTTGCCCACAGCCGTAACAAACGCCTCCTCTGGGTGGGTAGTTTTGACCATTACCATTTGCGTATGGTCAACATCACCCGTTACCCGCCCGTAGTGGGCAAAGGGGGTATAGGCATTTTCCATACCTTGCATTGTTACCATGATCCCAACGATAATCCAGCGGTTTTCTTTCCCGTCTAGTGCCAGGATAATCTCATCCCCAATGCTCAAGTCTGGGTTGTTCTTCATCACATCTACACTGACCACCAAGGCATTTTCATCTTCTGGAAGGAGCCAACGTCCTGCGACCATTGTTGGGTGCATCATCGTAGTTTCTGGTGGCACGCCGATCAGTTGAAAGGATGTCCCCTCGCTGGTGTCGGGGTAAACGCGGCGGGTCATTGTGGCAATCCATCCTTCAGCGGATTCTACCCCTGGCACTTGCTCAACTTTTCGTGTGACGTAGGTTGCCCGTTCGGGGCGTTCAAGTTGGACCATCATATCAAAGTCATTGAGCGAGTCGAGCAGAGCATCAAGGGTGTAGTTGAGCGAAGCGTTGACGCTAAAGACAGCCATAAAGACCCCGCCCCCAAGCGTCAGGGTGATCAGCGTGAGGGTGACACGCCCCTTTCGGCGCACGGTGTTTCGCAGCGAAAGCAGAATAGGCCGGCTGAGAGAGGAGGTCATTTGGCGCATTTTGGCGGCTATAGGCTGCCCAATGGTGCGGGAAATCCACCCTTTGCTCACATTCTGCTGGATACCCCCACTGTCCAACGCCTGCCGTATGGTCACACGGGTGCCCTGCCAAATGGGGAGCAATGAGGCGACCATTGGTACCAGCAGACTGACGATTGCCTGTATCACAAAGACCCCTATCGGCACTTGGATAGTCGCGGGAGGGTCAAAATTGAAGAAGCCCATCACGACCCCAACAAACCCCCGGACGGCGAGGGGGGTTAGCAGCAGGGCAAAGCTAAATGCCAGGAGACCAAAGCAAAGCACGAGGACAAGATAGAGTCCCATTATCTGCCGAGGACGTGCGCCAATGGATTTAAGGATGCCTATTTGTCGAGTTTGTTGGGCAAGCAATGCAGCAATGGTATTTGTGACGAGGAAGCCACCGAGGATAATTGCCAGCACCGCAAGCATCCCCATCAGCGCACTGATACCAGAGACAAAACTCGTTGCCCAGTGTTGCCCTGGTTGCGAGACTTGGGGAAAACTAGGATTGCGCCCCGATTTTTGTATCTTGTCATAGACGGTACGGGCAAGGGCTTTGTTGTGGTCATAGTTGGTGGTATCGCCAGTGAAGCGCAGTTGTAGCTGCGTATAGGTATGGGATGCCCCAAGCCATTGGAGCGTCTCAAAACTGATATAGCCTGTTGCCATATTCGCTAGACTACTAGGCGGTTGGGCAAGATCACGCACTGCGCCGGATATGCGGATGATCCGCTGTTTGCCATCGGGACGTTCTATAAGGATAGTATCACCAACAGAGGCATTGACCTTGCCCTCACCCAAGCCAAGCCCAGAACGTTCAATCATGATGGTTTTGTCGGGTGGGGGGAATGTTCCAACGATAGCTTCAAAGGATTCAATCGCCATCTCCTCGTAGTCTGGTATGGCGATGATTTGCATATCAAGCCAGCGGTCTGTTCCAAGATAGGCTTTTGCACTAATAGTCGTTTGGGCTTCGGCACTGGCTATGCCATCCATATCGCGTATGGATTCAACGAGCGAGTCGGTCAGACCATCTTGTTCAGATACCGAGATGATCGCGTGGGCAGGGTTAGTTGCTTCGTAGGCTTGGGTCATTTCTTGGGAGAGGGTTGTTTGTGCGCCGCCTATCACCCCTACGGCAAAGACCCCAACAAAAATGGAAAGCACAACCAGCAGGGTACGGGTTTTGTAGCTCCACAGGTCGCCCAACACTTTCTTCCAACGTGGACGCAAGAAGGGTATCCCCCAGGGCAAGCGCAATTTGTGGGCTATCGTTGTGGTTAGGTTATCGGTTTTGATGGTCATAAGAAACACCTTGTCAGAGACCTTGCTTGATCTTGATACAGAAGGGACAACACGAGCATGTTATGGTTGCAAGACCCCTTCGGTCTCGCCCTCAACCGCAATGACTACTTCATTCACGGTAGGAAATTGTCGCAACGTTTGGGTAATTTGCTCACGTATAGCCAAGACTCGCGCCGACCCACCGCCATAGGCTTGCATCTCTTGCGAGAAGTTGGCAGTAGCGACCCCATCGGCAATGGTGAGGTTGAGCAGTTGCACTTGATTGCCCCAGTCTTCCTGTCGCCCAGGGTAGCTCTGGATTTCGTCTGTCGTAGGGATGGCTGTATACATTCCCGTTGGGGGTGTTCCCTTGAGCAAGGCTTGCAATGTGGCAGTGCCAATAGCTGTTGTGTAGGGAATGGTGCGGGAGACTGGTTGCACTTCCTCCCCGACTAACCAGTAGAGATCAACGGTGATGTTGTCGGGTGTTGTCGCTACGGGTGTTGGTTCAGTAGTCGGGTCGCTTGTTGTAGTAGGCGACAGGATACTGGTTGATGGCGTTGGGGTTGGCTTATGTCCAACCATTGTTGGCTGATTGGGCGTTGCTTCTTGGGCTATGGTTGTACACCCGGTGAGTCCAGTTATGATGATGAGGGCAGCTATGCCCATTAAAAATAGATGTTTGGGAATCATAGGAACGATACTCCTTGTAGTCTTTGGTGTAGTCCATCTTGTTTGGTTGTTACTTGTTGCTTCTTATGGTAGCATTGCCAAGCTATTGTCTCTATCCGCCAGGGGGGGGAATATATCCTAGCCAAGCGGCTAGGTTTTTGGGGGGCAAAAGGGATGTTGCTAGGACAAATGTTACTCACCCGCTCCCCCCTACCCCTGCTCCCCTCGGTGGGACGCGGGGCAGGGGGGAGCGGGGGCTGCCCGGTGTTCGTTTCCCTGCTCCCCTCGGTGGGACGCGGGGCAGGGGGAGCGGGTGGACAAGAAGGGCAAAATTTTGCGACTTTGACGTAGCCCTAAACATCCCGCCATACGCTATTTACAAATACCCTGTGGTATGGATATAATAGAGGAATAGAAGCTACAACTGCCTGGGAGGAGAGGTTATGAGCGAAAGTGTGGAAATGTATCTCGTGATGACCGCCATGTTGCGGAGAGGCAAACAACCAGTGCCACTCTCTCGGCTTGCAGAAAAACTCGCTATCTCGCCAGTTTCCACCAACGAAATGTGTCGTAAACTGGCAGAACGGGGGCTTGTGGAATATCAACCCTACAAAGGCGTAACCCTCACGCCCGAAGGCAACACTCGCGCCCAACGCATCCTACGGCGGCGACGGCTGTGGGAAACCTTCTTGCATGAAAAGCTGCACCTTGACAAGCAAGAAGCGGATGCCATAGCCTGTCAGTTGGAGCACGTCTCTTCAGACAATCTCACCGAACAGTTAGCTGCATTTTTGGCACAGCATACCCCAGATAACCAATTCCCCCCCCCGATTGCCCATCCTGATACGACCTATCCTATGGCTTCGCTCACCGCTGGACAACGGGGACAAGTGGTCTCTATTGCTGCCGATGATGTTGTCCGTGATTTCCTGCGTGGGCAGGGCATTTTGCCGGGGGTGGTTCTGGATGTCTTAGCGGTAGGGTCGGATGGCTCTATGCTGCTCGAAATGATGGACCATTGTCTTTCCCTTTCGCGTACGATTGCAGAACATGTAGATGTCATCCCATCAGAAGAACCAACCGACCCCCAACCCGGTGAGCAACCGGCTATGCCATAACAACCGTCTACCCCCCACGTTTTTTGCCCAGTGGCTTGCCGGTATTCCCCTTGCCTGGACGTAGGATCAGCTGCTCTGCCATACTAAACGCATGGTTTCGTATCAACATGGTTGTGACAACGGAAGTCAACCCCGCTACGACAAACACCAACGCCATAACGACAAACTGATACACTGCTGCATAGATAGGGTCTTCACCCGTCAGGACCATACCTGCCATCAAGCCGGGTATCCAAACAATGCCTAGTGAGCGTAGGCTATCTATGCGGGGAATAAGCCCGGCATGCACAGCTGCTTGCACATAGGGCGCAACTACCTTCTGCGAACTTGCCCCAAGAGCCAATCCCGCCTCTATCTGCCCCACATGCGCCTTGACTTCAGACTCAAATCGGTTGAGGGCTAGACCTGTTGTGGTCATAGCATTGAAAATGAGCATGCTCCCCACGGGAATCACTGATGTGATAGCCGAATCTATCACCCCCACCCACGTCATCAAAGCGATAACCGCCCCTGACCCCACGAGGATACCAATTAACGACACCCGAAATGCATGGGGTATCTCGCCTGCCCGACGCGCAGCAGTAGCAGCGGCGGCTACCATCATTGCCAGCAGCGCAATAATGCTGGTCCATTGGGGACCACGCAGCAGAACAATCAGCACCGACCCGACCAGCACAATTTGCACCATAGCCCGGACGAGGGCGACTATCGTTTCCCGTTCAATGTGGATAGATTGACCGCGAGCAATCCAGACCATGCCTAGTGCCAAGAGTGCCGCAACAATGGCTTGGGCAATTCCCAAACTGAGCGTATCTGTGAAAAAATAGGTAAGCATACTTCCTCTTAGGCAATAGGCCCAATGGAGACGAGTTGCCCGTTTTCTATCTCCATTATGCGGTCTGCCATGCGCTTTGCTTGCTCCCGATCATGCGTGATGATAATACAGGTAAGCCCATGCTGCTGAACCACTGAGGTAATCAGCGTTTCTACCCCCCGCTCGGCAACATCGTCAAGGGCAGAGGTAGGCTCATCACAGAGCAACACCTGTGGGTCGTTTGCTAGGGTACGCACTAGCGACACCCTTTGGGCTTCCCCGCCAGACAGGTTCGATGTATCTCGCTCGGCGTAGCCATCTAGCCCGACCTCTTGTAACAAGGTTTGTAAGGTATCGAGCGGTACCCGTTCTCCCCGTTGTGCTGGTCCAAACCGGATATTGTCAGCGACAGTGCCAGGGAAGAGGTAGGGGGTTTGCATCATCATACCAACCCGGCGGCGCAGTTCTTGTGGGGGAATCTCCCGATAGTCGCGCCCAGAAAACAAGACTGTTCCTTGAGTGGGTTCATCCAACCGGTTGAGCAACCGGAGAAACGAGGTCTTGCCAGACCCGCTAGGACCAACTAAGGCGAGCACCTCTCCTTGGTAAACTTCAATGCTGATGTCTTGCACCATACACGTTTCTTGGATACAGCGGGAGAGGTGTTCTGTTTGTAGGATAGTGGTGGGTGGTGTCATAATATGAAGGTACCTCTAGGTACAAACCAGCCTTTCCTTGAATTATCCATACTTCCTGTTTGGTGGTTTACTTAAGATGGCTCTTCTCCAGCTCCATCTCCAGCTCCATCTTCATCTCCATCGTTATTCCTATCCCCCATCTGTTGCATAAGCGTCTGGATAGCCTCTACCAACGGTTCATTATCCAGCGTGGGTGTTTGCTGGTCAAGCCAAGTAATCAGCCTATCTCGCTGTTCTGGTTGCAGCTTAATGGTCGTCACCTCGCCGGTATCTAGCGCAAAGGCTAGTTCAACCGGGTTGCCATCGCCAGCGTGGGGACCACGGGAGGCAATATAGCCATGCTTTTTGGCAATGCGGCGGAGGGCTGCGCCTACCGGGGCAGAAGTCATGGGTAATAGGTGTTTATGTTCCCGTCTGCATCCGCGTCCTTGCCCTTGTCCCTGCCCTTGTCCCTGCCCTTGCCCACCGCGGTGCTCGCTATGATGTTCGCCAGGCTCGTGTTCTCTGCCTCGTCCTTGTCCCTGCCCTTGCCCTCGTCTACCTTGCCCACCGCCGCGGTTGCCGTGCTCGCCATGCAGTTCACCGGGTTCGTGCCCACACCCCTGCCCTTGCCCTCGTCTACCTTGCCCACCGCCGCGGTTGCCGTGCTCGCCATGCAGTTCACCGGGTTCGTGCCCACACCCCTGCCCTTGCCCTCGTCTACCTTGCCCACCACCGCGTTTGCCGTGCTCGCCATGCAGTTCATAAGATTCCTGTCCTTGTCCCCCGTGGCGATGCTGATGCCGGTTGTGGCGGCTGAGACCGGGTGCGGTAGGCGTTTGTTGACTATGGCGCATCGAGTGTGCGCGTTGGTGTCGGAGGTTGTGTCCTCCAGCGGTATAGGTTTTGTTTCTTTTGGTCATAATCTATGACCTCCTTTCTGGTATATTTCTTTCCTAGATGCAGTATAGCAAAAACTTATAAGTTTGTCAACCCCCTATCCCCGCTCCTATAAAACCCGCTCGTTGACCCTCACAGCTCGTATAGGACAAAGGGGGGGGGAAGACGTAGCACATGCTACGTCTCTACAAGGCGGGGTCCCCGCCGTGCGCCCCGACAACCCCAACATGGGATGCGGGGCTAGGGGATGGGAGGACTTTATCAGTCCCTGCTACTCTGGCTTTTTGTGGATTTCTGCTTGGGCAGTCTTCACGAGGTCAATTTGCTGTTGGTATATACCACTGACGTTGGCAATCACCTGGAGCTCGCGCTCCTCTATACCTTGAATGAGCGTACTTTGGTATCGCTGTATCTCTTCTAACTGATTAACGTCACGAATGATTCGTTGTTCAAGCTGAAACAACATCCCATCAATACGTTCAAGCCACGAGGTGTGCTCGTAGGTATGCTGCTCCTCCTTGACCTGTAGGTCTGCCAATTTCTCATCTGTTTGGCGGCGCATCTCTTCTATGCGCTCCTGCGACATCAAAAACCGCTCGGTAGACACCCGCTCAACCCGTCTAATCTCTTGGTAAATATCCGGGAATTTCGAGGAAATTTCTGTAATCTGGTCAGGAACCTGCTCGGCGAACAGCTCAACATTCTGGCGTATCTCATCAATGCGGTTGATACGGGCATCCTGCTCCTCCTGCACATTGCGAACCTCAACCACAAGTTGTTGCGCTTCAACTGCCTGTCGCCGCAAACTCTGCTTTTCTGCTTGCAAATCTTCACTCACCCGGCGTATGTCCTGGAGCGTTTGAGCATCAGCATCACGTAATTGGGTAAGTTGGAGCATGAGTTGGCGGTGGCGTTCGTCAGTCTCTTTTATCTGCGATTGCAGCTCACCGATTCGCTTTTCTGACTCCTCTATGCGCGTGAGCCAACTGACCGTATGGTCACGATCCTGTTTTTGGGCATCTGCCACCTGCTGAATTTGGGCTTGCATCTGGCGAATAGGCTCCACCCCCTCTTGGATTTTCACCAGAGCCGTGGCGACTTCTTTTCGCAGGTCAAGCACATCACGCCGCGAGCGGTCTATCGTTTGGTTGACCTCGCTGGTGTGGTGATCAAACGACAATTGGATTTGGGGGATTGTTCCCTCAACCTTGCGGACTTGCTCCATTGCCCATTGGTACTTGTTCGTTTGGTCTTTGATCAACCTTCGCAGTTCGTCTATTTGCCCTTGCAAATTAGCAATTTGCGATTGTTCCTGAGTACGGACCCGTTCTTCTTCAAATTTTTGGGTAAGAGCAGTTTTTGGGGTAAGATCATGTTCATTGGACATGGACATCTCTCTCATTTCTCTTCTTTGCTGAGGGCTTCGAGCGCATCATGGAGAATCATATCGCCGGTGTATAGGGCTTTGCCAACAATAGCCCCCGCTACCCCTAGACGGGCTAGGGTTATCAGGTGATCTTGATGAGAGATACCACCACTGGCGATAATTGACGGTCCCCGCATCTGCACCAGGGCGGAAGTGGCGGCGTAGTTTGGTTCGGTTAGGGTACCATCACGGGAGATGTCCGTATAGATAATGTGCTGTACGCCCCGCTGCCCCATCATCGCTACCAAGTCGGTTGCCTGCACCTGGGCTACCTCCGTCCAGCCGGAGGTAGCCACATAGCCATCACGGGCATCTACCCCAACAATGATGCGCTCACCAAACTGCTGAACCATCTGTTGCACAAAATCGGGATGTTGCACCGCTACTGTGCCAAGAATAGCATAGGTCACACCAGCAGCAAAGACCGCCGTGATATGGTCAGCAGTGCGGAGTCCCCCGCCTAGCTCAATGGGAATAGAGACCGCTTGGGCTATAGCGTTGATGACATCGAGGTTGACAGGATGTCCCGCCTTTGCCCCGTCTAGGTCTACCATATGCAGACGCTCAGCTCCTTCAGCCTCCCACCGTTTCGCTACGGCTGCCGGGTCGTGGTCATAGATCGTTGCCTGTTCAAAATCTCCCTGGTAGAGTCGGACGCACTGTCCATAATGTATATCTATAGCAGGTATAACCAGCATATTATCGCCTATGTGTGGGACATAGGGGGACCTATCCCAAGCGGGTTTGGTCTGCTATACCCCACGGTTACAGATAGTAACAAAGTTTTGGAGCAGACGCAGCCCCAGGTGTCCGCTCTTCTCTGGGTGGAACTGGGTAGCTGCAATATTTTCGCGTATCAAGACAGAGGGGAAGGAAATACCGTAATCGGTAGTTCCTGCCACAAGTGACGGATCGTCCAAGTTGCAATAGTAGGAATGGACAAAGTAGAAATTGCTCTTATCGGGAATACCTGCAAACAACGGATGGTTGCGGGGGTGCTCCGTGTAGGTCACTTGGTTCCACCCAATCTGCGGTATCTTTTGCCCATCGGGGAGACGTTCAACTACGCCGGGAGCGATGTTGAGGCAGGGGTGTGTCCCAAACTCTTCACTCTGGGTACACAGCACTTGCATACCAACACAGATACCAAGAAAGGGCTTGCCACTGCTGGCAAATGCTGGCAGTATCTCCAGCAGATGCAGGTCTTGGAGACTCTGCATTGTGTCACGGGTAGCCCCCACGCCGGGCAGCACAATTGCCTGGGCATTGCGGACAACCTCTGCTTGGTCTGTGACCTGAATATCGGCTCCAACGTGTCGGAGTGCTCGCACAACATTGGGCAGGTTTCCTGCCCCATAGTTAATGACAGTAATCATAGGTTTACGAGGCAAGCAATGGATGTCGGTTTAGCAGTGCCGCGATCACATTGCTTATATCTGGTTCAGGGGCAGTGATAACCCCTAACGGGTCTTTTTCCATATGGGTACCAATGAGCACTTGGAGAGCGGCTACGGTACATGCGCCAAGCGCATCAAGATTGTAGCCCCCTTCAAGCATCAGCACAATGCGTCCCTGGCACAGTTCGGTTGCCAACGTAGAGAGCATAGCCGTTAGCCGTTCATAGCCCGTCACAGAGAGCACCATAGGCCCAATCGGGTCGCTCCAGTGGGCATCATAGCCAGCGGAGACGAGGATAAGGTCCGGTTTCCATGAGCGGAGGGCAGGGATAAGTACCTGATCAAACATCCGCTCATACCCCTTGTCGCCAACGCCGGGTGGGAGCGGCATATTCAACGTTGCCCCTTGCCCATCACCCTTGCCCAACTCTTCTATAGCCCCTGTACCAGGGTAGAAGGGCGAGGCGTGGGTTGAACAGTAGAGCACCTTTGGGTCATCATAGAAGATGTCTTGGGTGCCGTTGCCATGATGGACATCGTAATCTACAATGGCTATTCGTTCAACGCCTAGTTTCTGGTTGGCATAGCGTGCTGCCACGGCGATATTGTTGATGAGGCAAAAGCCCATTGCCCGCTTGCTGGTGGCGTGGTGGCCTGGTGGTCGTAGCAACGCAAAACCGTTGTGACATTCCCCTTTCACGACGGCTTCAACAAGACGTATTGCCCCCCCCGCTGCCCATATTGCCGCTTCCCATGACTGAGGGGTCATATAGGTGTCAGGGTCGAGTTCTCCACCGCCTTCTTCGCTCTTGCGTTTGAGGGATTCCAGATGGGGGGAAAAGTGGACAGCCGAGAGTTCGTCATCGGTAGCTGGACGAGCAGCAAGCGTGAGGATATGTTCCCGTAAACCACTGCTATCGAGGGCTTTTTCGATAGCGTCTAGCCGCTCTTTTCGTTCTACGTGAATAGGGTTGGTGTGAGCAGCATACCGCGAATCCGTGAGTATAGCTGTTGTCATAATAGAAAATCCCCCCTGAAAAAACAGGAGGTCGCATAGTTTATGATAGTTCCTGTATGCTCATGGTAGCATTGTGCAAAACCATTGTCAAGGTGATGATTATGCTCCATTACGTTGCGTTTCTCTAGGTACCCTGATATACTACAAACACTATACCACACCATGTTCTGCCAACCACGTCTCAAGACATTTGTACCATATGCATATCTTTAGCGTATTGAGGAGGTCATTATGATTAGCCGACGTTTTGGGTTATCAATTTTTTTGTTCCTAGCCATACTGCTTTGCACCCTAGCCTTACCCCTATTTGAAAAACAATCGCCCCCGATTACCCTTGCTGCACCAGCATATGACCCTGGCGAGTTGAGCTACGGTCTCTACTGGTTTGGGCTAAACAATGCCAATCAAAAATTTGTTGCAGGCGAAGAAAACCCCTATTTTGACCCTGCCAAACCCACCCTCATTTTCGTGCATGGGTGGCAACCGCTTTTGTCCGGTGAACTGCCCAACTTTGCCTTCGATGGCAATGATACCGCAGCAGGTTGGATCAACGATGGGTGGAATGTTGGTATCTTTGTATGGAACCAGTTTTCGGATGAGATAAGCGGTATGACGGAAGCGTGGACCAGTGATGATTTTCCACCAGAGGGGGTACGTGATGCTGAAGCCAAAATATGGTCCCCCAATGGACCCCGCGCTATGCGCTGGCGTGACCACGATAACCTGTTAATTCCTACGATTGACAACGGTTATCGTGAAGCACCAGCCGGCACACCTAGTGCTGGCAATCTTTTCTACCAAGCCTATACTGCGGCATTGACAGACCAGACCTACACCGGCGGGACTATCCGCATCGCGGGGCATTCGCTTGGCAATCAGATGGCAGTACGGCTCACCAAACTGGTCCACGATGGCATCGCGGCAGGGGACATCCCCGAAACGCTGCGCCCCACACGGGTAGCCCTACTTGACCCCTACTGGTCGCCCAAGCCACGAACTGACATCACCGATAGCGATGTTGCCGGACGCAAAACCGGTGAGGTTGTGCGTGAGTATATAGAAACGCTCATCCCAACTGGCATACGCTTTGAGTGGTACCAGTCTTCCGAATGGACCACGCCGCCAGAAGGCGACCCCAACGATGCGCTCAAGCCAATGACTCTCTATACCGAAATGGACCCGGCTTTTGAAACAGACCAGAAAGACAAGCATCTTGCTGCCCAACACCTCTATTTTTGGTCCTATAGTTTTGCTGGTCCAGCAGCATGCACAGGCGAGGACTGCCTAGATATGACCAAACTGTTGGGCAAAATGAGCGATGATCAACTGGCAGCAGTGCTACGTTCCGACTACCGTTGGCAACAGGATGGCGGTCAGGATACGGCTACCCCAGAAGACGACACCTACACCGCTGTGCAACAGCCGGGGACACCCTATGAATCCTTCCAAATTACTGCTGACCCCCCAACGCAAACAGTTGGGGGAGAGGTCAATGTTCGCGTAACTGCCCCCGGCTCGCTGAATGGTACGCTCGTCTCCTTCAGCACCGACCTGGGCATAATAGCTCCCCGTGTCGCACTAAATAATGGGCAGGCAACCATCACGATGACCTCGGAAATTAGCGGCACAGCCCATATAGGCGCGACCACCCGTGGCGAGGACGGCACGGTGGAAAGCACGGCTCTAGTTACCTTCACTGGCAGTATTAGCCCTACTACGTCCATCTTCCAATTCAGCAGTTCCACTTACCACGTCAATGAAGCTGATAATACTGCCGCTATTACCGTCACCCGCAGTGCGTCAACAGAAGAAGCTACCGTAGCATTTGCCACGAGTGGTGGATCAGCGGTAGCAGGCAGCGACTACACTGCCATCAGTGGTACGCTCATCTTCGAAGCAGGAGTATCAACCAAGAACTTCTCGATTCCCATTATTGATGATGCTAAAGTTGAGGGTGCCGAGACGGTAATGCTTACCCTAAGCGATCCCCAAAATGGGACACTTGGCACTTCCAACAAAGCCACATTGATCATTGTAGATGATGATGAGACCGCACCTACACCTACACAACCAACGATCCAATTCAGTAGGGATACGTACCAAGTCCAAGAAGATACCGGGAGTGTCCCGATTACCGTAACCCTCAGCACGACTGCCACGCAGGACATCACGGTAGATTATACAACCAAGCCAGACACAGCATCAGCAGGCAGCGACTACACTGCCATCAGTGGTACCCTCACCTTCGAAGCAGGGGGTAATACACAAACAATTGTTATATCCATCAAGAACGATGCCGAAACAGAAACCGACGAAACGTTTTTCGTTACCCTAAGCAACCCCAACAACGCCATACTTGGTACTCCAGCAGAAGCTAAAGTAACGATTGTAGATACAATAGGAGTGGAACCAGAACAACAATCGGTATATTTACCATTCGTTGTCAGATAAGCAGCGCCTATAATTTAAGCACACTAGAGGAAAGCGAGAGATCATGACTTTGTACGAAGAGATACAACAGGTTGCAGAGGAACCACCGGAAATTCACCTTCCAGAATCGCTTTATATCAATCGTGAGTTGAGCTGGATTGACTTTAACCATCGGGTATTGGAAGAAGCCATGGAAAGTACTAACCCGTTGCTTGAGCGGGTAAAGTTCCTGTCCATTTTTTCATCAAACTTGGATGAGTTCTTTATGATACGGATAAGCGGTATCAAGCATCAGGTAGCCGCCGGGGTGAAGAAACGCTCGCTAGATGGCTTGACCCCGGTTGAGCAACTTCTGGCGATACGCCAAACGTTACTCCCGCTCATTGTCCAAAAGCGTCAATTGCTGCTTGAAGAACTGATGCCACAGCTTCGCGCCAATGGCATCATTATTTACGACTATCCCCAAATGAACCAAGCCCAACGGGAAGCCATGACCGACTACTTCCACAAACAGGTCTTTCCCGTCTTGACTCCGCTGGCATTTGACCCAAGCCATCCCTTTCCCCATATCTCCAACTTGAGCCATAACCTCGCTGTCGTGATACAAGACCGTACACTTGGTGAGCTTTTTGCGCGTCTCAAGGTACCAGAAGTGCTCCCTCGGCTTGCCCCTTTACCCAGTGACCATTGTGTCTTGCGCTACAACGATACACAAGAGAAAGCGACATGCTTCGTTTGGATGGAACAGCTTATCGCAGCCCATCTGCCCGCCCTATTTCGTGGTATGGAGGTACTGGAAGCGTACTCCTTCCGTGTTACCCGTGATGCGGATATGGAGATAGAAGAAGATGAAGCAGATGACCTGCTCCGCACGATAGAGCAAGGGGTACGCAAGCGGCGGTTTGGCAAGGTCGTGCGATTAGAAGTAGACGATGCTATGCCAGATCGTATTCGGCAATTGCTGATGAAAAACCTAGAGATTACCAACGAAGACCTTTACACGGTGCATGGTCCACTTGGTATATCTGACCTGATTTCGCTGCTCAAAATAGACCGCCCCGATTTGAAAGACCCACCTATTTTGCCGGGGGTACCCGTAGCCCTTCGCAGCCATCCCGATATATTTTCCGCTATTCGCCAGCAAGACATCTTGCTCCATCATCCCTATGATTCCTTCAAACCCGTGGTAGAATTTATACAAACGGCTGCAAGTGACCCGAATGTGCTGGCTATCAAACAAACGCTCTACCGGGTGGGCAGTAACTCCCCTATCGTCAACGCTCTAATGCATGCGCGTGAGCATGGAAAACAGGTATCGGTATTGGTAGAGCTAAAAGCCCGCTTTGATGAGGAGAACAACATCAACTGGGCGCGAGAGCTAGAACGGGCGGGGGTACATGTCGTTTATGGCTTGATGGGCTTGAAAACCCATGCCAAAGTTGCGCTAGTTGTCCGTAAAGAAAGCGATGGTATCCGTCTGTATGTGCATTTGGGAACAGGTAACTACAATGACAGCACTGCCCGGATGTATACCGACTTGGGGTTGCTCTCCTGCCGATCAGATTTAGGGGCAGATGTGGTGGAGTTGTTCAATTTCTTGACCGGCTATAGCCGTCAAGGAGACTATCGCAAACTGTTGGTTGCGCCGGTCAACCTACGTCAACGGTTTATAGAACTCATTGAGCGCGAAATACGTATCCATGAGCAACAAGGGGACGGGCGTATCATCTTTAAGATGAACTCGCTGGTAGACCCACAGATTATAGACGCGCTCTACCGGGCTTCCCAAGCAGGAATAGAGATAGACCTGATACCACGGGGTATCTGTTGCTTGCGTCCAGGAATACCAAAACAGAGTGAGCATATTCGGGTACGCAGCATTATTGGCTCTTTCCTTGAACACAATCGCATTTTCTATTTCCGCAATGGCGGTGACGATGACATCTATATGGGCAGTGCCGACCTGATGCAGCGCAATCTTGACCGTCGGGTAGAAACCCTCTTTCCAGTGGAAGACCCGTATCTGAAACGATTTGTCATTGATGTCTTGTTAGAAACCTACCTCAACGATAATATCCATAGCCGCGTACTGAATGACGATGGTTCCTATACCCATCTTTTCCCAGGTGAAAATGAGGCTATCAGAGATAGCCAAAGACTCACGATGGGATTTCACGCTTATGAACTAGATTCCTTGAAAACAGAGATGTAAACGAGTATGCCAAGATTATTTGTTGCGCTTGAATTACCAGAACAAGCCAAGCAGGAACTAACGAAAACGCAACAACAGTTGCGAAAAGCCCACGAGCAGAGGGTGAAGTGGGTAGAAACCCAAAATATCCACCTTACCTTGCTCTTTTTAGGCGAGGTGCAGGATACCCTTGTGCCAGACATCAAGGCGGCTTTGCGGGGAGCAGGCTGGAATAGGAACAATGAGGGGGGCGAGCCAACGGTATCGCTCCCCCGCTTGTCGCTGGCACAGGTGGGGGCGTATCGCTCAACCAAGCAACCGCAAACTATCTGGGTGGGGTTAGCCGGTGAACTCGAGGTATTGGAGCAGCTTCATCAAGCCGTCCTTGCATCGTTAGCACCGCTAGGGTTTGCCGCTGACAACCGCCGCTTTCACCCCCATCTGACGCTTGGTCGGGTGCGCCGCGAGCTAGACAAGCCGACCCTAGCAGCAGTAGGGAAAACGATAGAGTCTGTTGCCCCACCCGCGCAGGTGGCGTGGCAGAGTAGGGAGCCGGTGTTGTTTGAGAGCATCCTTCGCCCAACTGGTCCTATCTATCGCAAAATAGCCTATTGAGAGAAGTATCCCAAACCAACAAGCAGAAAGTGAGGAACAAGGTATGACCAAGCTAGAAACGCCCTCGCTGTATACGCAAGAGCATATCCCCGATGACATCGCGCCTCCCGCCGATGAACCCTTCTTCTACGGCTGGCGCAGGGTGGAGCAACAGACGAATGGTATCACCGAATACGTGTATGAACCGTTGACGCTTGAGGATGTGCTGCATCCACAATGGGGAGATTACATTATGCAGAATCATGAGCACTTTTCCGTGTGCAACGATTTGTTCAATGGACTCGAAGCCCATCTCGCTCATGAACGCCAAACTGAAGTGTTGAACGATACCCCCATAGACTGGGAAGGAGAGGTCAAGTCGATGTGTCCCGACATTGCGGTTATCCGGGAGGTGCAACAATTCTTTCTCAAGGGAACATTTTATGTCCAACGGTCTAAGGGACATGTAGACCTCATTGTGGAAGTGACTTCTCGCAGCACCCGGAAAATAGATATAGAAGGGGAACATGAGGTCAACAAAGTGCAACTCTACGCCCAGGTGGGGGTTCCCTACTATGTGATTGTAGACGATGCAAAACGGGAACCGGGGCAAGCCCCCGCTCTTATGGTCTATCGGTTGGACGAGGAGCGGGGCTACATCCGACAAGAGGCAGATGCACGGGGGTGGTATTGGATCGGGGTGGTGGAGTTGTGGATAGGACCGTATGAAGATTGGGTATCGTGGTATGATGAAGAGGGGGTAAAGATAGGCACCCATCTTGAGGTACTGGAAGCCCGCGAGCAAGCCGAAACCCAAGCCCGTGCCGAAGCCCTAGCCCGCCAGCAAGCTGAGACCCAAGCCCGTGCCGAAATCCTAGCCCGCCAGCAAGCCGAGACCCAAGCCCGTGCCGAAATCCTAGCCCGTCAACAAGAAGCCCTAGCTCGTCAGCAAGCAGAGGCTCAAGCCCGTACTGAAGCCCTAGCCCGCCAGCAAGCAGAAGAGCGTATTCGGGAATTGGAAGCTCTGCTCCAAAAAGCTGGTCAGGGCTAGGAGTGCAACGAACAATACTAAAGCTAAACGATTGATGATTGGTATATTGCTATCATGGAAGACAACCATTATCACACCAACTCCCCAACCAGACGGGAACGCCACCCACGTTTCCTTACCCTAATCGGGGTGATCATTCTGTTGGTAGGCTTTCTGTTGCCTCTGCCATTGCCTGTCAATGCCCAAGAGGACATCGCGTGGCAAGAGCTACAAACTACCTACTTTCACATTCTTTACACACCAGAAGAACAGGCGGTAGCGGACTACTATGCTGGCTTTGTAGATACGGTATATGAAGATATTACGACCATCTTTAACCACCAGACTGAGCCACCTATCACTATGCGACTCTACCCTTCACACGAAAGCTACAAAAAGGTCAACCCATTGGCACCCAATGTCCCAGGCATTGTTGCCCATGCTGATTTTCGCCACCGCGAGGTTGCCGTGATTATCTCTGCCACGGGTCGCCAAACCCCCGAAGAGGTGCAAAACAATGTGCGCCATGAGTTGACGCATATTATCGCGGCAGAATTAAGCGGTAATCGGCTCAACACCGGCTTTCAGGAAGGGACAGCCCAATACCTAGAAAAAGAACCGCCAGGGTTAGAACACAAGATGCAGATGTTGCAACGGGGATATGACGAAGGACAATTGCTTGCCTGGAGTGACCTTGACTACCGCGATAGGGTGTATGGTAGACCAGAGATGAGCTACCCACAAACGTTGTCTATCGTCTCGTTTCTCGTAGAACGCTATGGTTTTAGCAAGTACCGCGATTTTGTCACGATCAGTGCTCGCAGCAGCGGCTATCGCTCGGCTTTGCAACGCACCTATGAGCAATCACCGGCTGATCTGGAAGCAGCGTGGCTGGCGTGGCTCCCGTCTTTTTTGCAAGGGGGATATGAGCAGAATGTGCTGGAAAGCTACGACTTCTCCTACGCCCGGCAGTTGCTTGAACTTGGGCGATATGCCGAGGCAAATACCGAACTTACCCAAGCCGTCTCTTGGATACACACTCGCCAAGAGCAGGGGGAGCTAGCGCAACCTTCCGAAGAGGTCTTGCACACGGCAGAATCACTCTTGGCGAAAAGTGAGCAGGGGATGTATGCTCAACAGTTGGCAAATGAAGCTCGCACGGCCTTACAGCAGGCTTCCTATGCCCAGGCAACTATACTCGTTGATGCGGCACAGATTGCCTATGCTGAGCTAGGCGATACCCGACAAAATGCTGTTCTAGCACACTATGCGGTGCGAGCAGAACGGGGGGAACAAGCACAAGCAGAGCTTGAACGGGCAAAGCACCTTTCACGAGCATTGCAGTTTCCCCAAGCACGGCGAGCAGCAGATACCGCTGCAAACGATTTTGCGTTGCTAGGAGATACCCAGGGCTTTGAGACAGCAATATCCCTACGACAAAAGCTCGATAGAAACCAACATCTTGCGGGGATGATACTGGTCGCGTTTGGGGTTGTTGGGGTAGGGGTGAGCTTATGGGGACGTTGGTCATGGCAAGAGCAAGAGGTGTGGTAGGGGGGGCTTTTTCAGGTTTTTTCCTCCAAAACATCAGGGTTTCCCTGATTGCCATATGAAGCCATTTCCCGTATGCTGCATGTAGGCAAATTTTGTCCATCAACACCTGCTTACATCCTGAAGATAGTGTGGCAATAGAGCATGATTTCAGGAAAAGCATAATTCCCCTTGGGGGTGAGTAAGCTGGCGCGACTTAACCTTACCAAGGGGATACGTTTGTGTTCGGAATATGCAGATTTGCCCCTCCATGGTTCCCTTGCATACGGGCGACAACCTCTTGTCCCCTTTCCCCCTTTCCCCTGCCCCCAGACATCCGCGATTGTACCAACGTTCCCTTGTCCCTAATGGGCAGAAATCCCCTACATACTTCTCCCCCAAAAGAGTTACGAGAGAGTTACAAAACAGTTTACTTTTTGCTACCTCCTATGGTATAATAGAGCAAGATTACGTAGTAAAGACTGACTTGATCGGGATAACAAAATCAACCCACATCCTTACCGATAATGGAGTCGGGAGCATGTGTCATAAAGACAAGGGAGTCACTATGATCACCAAGATACCTGGTACCTCTGGCAAGGTACGAGTAACGTTTTCTATGCCAGCAGAAATCTGGGCAAAAACATTTCATGTCGTTGGAGATTTTAACAATTGGAGTACCACAGATACTCCCCTCCAACGCTCACGAGATGGGTGGAATGTATCTATTGAATTAGAAGTAGGGCGCGTCTACGAGTATCGGTATTTGGTAGACGGCAAATGGTTTAACGATTGGAATGCAGACGGCTATAAGCCAAATGAACATGGTGGTGACAACTCTGTGGTCGTTACGTGGACATTTGGTGGCACTGGAGATAGTCCTATCAATGTGTATCCAGGGCAATTGGCAACACGACCTTCTTTATATCAACGCTCAGTAGCTTGAGCGTCTCTATATGAATGACCAATATTATTGTTTTAGATTTTGGTTCTCAGACCGCACAGCTTATCGTGCGCCGCGTACGTGAACTTGGCGTATACAGCGAGCTGCTCCCCTACGATGTGGACGCAGCCACAGCAGTATCCCTTCACCCATGCGGCATTATCCTTTCTGGCGGTCCTGCCAGCGTCTATGAACCAAACGCCCCAGCGTTGCCTGCCTGGGTGCAAGATGCCAACCTGCCGATATTGAGTATCTGCTATGGCTTTCAGCTTATCAGCCATGCGCTCGGTGGCACCGTCACCCAGGCAACACAACGCGAGTATGGACCGGCAACTATCACCATTACCGACGAGTCCCCGCTATTTGCTGGCATCCCGCAGCAGCAGCCGGTTTGGATGAGTCATGGCGACAAGATAGACCATTTGCCAACAGGCTTTCGTCCGTTGGCAAGTACCCAGAGTGCGCCCTTTGCTGCCGCTGGCGATGATGCCAGACGGTGGTATGGGGTGCAGTTTCACCCGGAGGTTATCCACACGCCCTGTGGGCGTGATCTGTTGCAAAACTTTCTTGCCATCTGTGGCTGTACCAACACATGGCAACCTGCCCACTTTGTCGCAGAGGCAGTCGAGCGAGTGCAAAGCCGTATTGGTGATGGACATGCCATCTGTGCGCTTTCAGGAGGGGTAGATTCGGCGGTGGCAGCCCTGATTGTCCACCGGGCTATTGGAGATAGGCTCACCTGTGTGTTCGTAGACAATGGGCTATTGCGGCAGGGAGAAGCAGAACAGGTTATCCACACCTTTCGAGAACATTTCCACATTCCCTTAGTCGCCATAGATGCTTCCGAAACCTTCTTGCAAGCCCTCACCGGCATAACCGACCCGGAGCGCAAGCGCAAGATTATCGGGGAGCTCTTCATACGCACCTTTGAGCACGAAGCAAAAGCCTTGGGGGATGTGCCGGTGCTGGTGCAGGGGACGCTCTACCCTGATGTCATCGAGAGCAAAGCCCCAGACCGCACCCGCGGCGCAACGATTAAGACCCACCACAATGTTGGGGGGCTACCAAAAGATATGCAAATACAGCTCGTTGAGCCGCTACGCTATATGTTCAAGGATGAAGTCCGTGCCGCAGGACTAGAGATGGGGCTACCAGAGGATTGGGTTTGGCGACACCCTTTCCCCGGTCCAGGGTTAGCCGTCCGTATTCTCGGCGAAATTACCCGTGAACGGCTCGACACGCTACGTCAAGCTGATGCCATTTTTATGCATGAGCTCCGGGCAGCAACCTGCTACCGGGACACCCAACAAGCCTTTGCGGTGCTGTTGCCCGTGCAGAGCGTGGGGGTGATGGGCGATGGGCGCACCTATGCTGATACCATTGGACTACGGGCAGTCTCGACAGATGACTACATGACCGCCGACTGGACCCGCTTACCCTACGATCTCCTAGCACGGGTCAGCAACCGCATTGTCAATGAGATAGCGGGGGTAAATCGGGTGGTGTATGATATTTCCTCTAAGCCGCCGGCAACGATAGAATGGGAATGACCACAGCAACCGCCCCTGGAAAACTCATTTTGTGCGGTGAGCATGCCGTTGTCTATGGCTACCCTGCTATTGCGCTCCCCCTACCTGATGTCTGTGCGCGGGTGCAGGTGGAGCCTGCTCCGCCCCGCAGTGGCTTGCACATCTTTGCCAAAGACCTAGACCGTGAGTGGATAGTCAACACAAACACGAAAGACCCACTGGATGAACTCATCGTTGCTACCTTGCACTGCTTGGGGGTCTCTACCAACGATCTCACCGTGACGATTACGTCAGACATCCCCATCGCCGGTGGGATGGGCAGCGGAGCAGCGGTGGCTACCGCGCTGGTGCAGGCGTTGACCTGTTACCTCGGCTGCTCGCTTACCCCCAACGATGTTTCTTCATTGGTCTACTCCTGCGAACAACGCTACCACGGCACTCCAAGCGGCATTGACAACACCGTCATTGCCTTTAATCAGCCCATCTGGTTTGTTCGCGCTTCACAGGAGCATGCCGACTCGCTCCCATCCCCCACGATTACGCCAATAAGCATAGCCAACCCTTTTACGCTGCTGATTGGCGATACGGGTGTTCGCAGCAAAACGCATCTACCGGTGGGTGCGGTGCGGCGACGCTGGCAAGCAGACCCAACGACCTATGCCGCCATTTTTGACCAAGTTGGCGCAGTAGTAACGCAAATACAGCAAACATTGCAAGCGGGAGAGACCGCTGCGCTTGGTCTATTGCTCAACACCAATCAAGCGTTGCTTGAGCAGATGGGCGTATCCTCACCAGAGCTAGAACGGCTCATTACCGCGGCACGGAACGCCGGCGCACTAGGGGCAAAGCTCTCAGGGGCAGGATGGGGGGGGGTCATGCTGGCGTTGGTTGAGCCAGCACAAGCGCAATCTGTGGCAGCAGCCTTGCGGCAGGCAGGCGCAGCACGGGTCATGGAAACGCAAATAGCCCAAACATCCCCAATGGCATAGGTGGACATTATGAACCGCGTACTGGTCGCTATGAGTGGCGGGGTAGATAGCTCCCTCACGGCAGCCTTGTTGCATGAGCAGGGATACCAGGTTATGGGGGTGACTATGCGGCTCTGGCAGGCAGACACCCCAGAAGACGAAGCCGCTTTTGCCGAATCTGTCGCTGGCGCACAGCAGGTCTGCGAACGGTTTTCCATCCCCCATACTGTCGTAGACTGCTGCGAGCAGTTTCACGAGCACGTTATCGGCTATTTCATCGCCGCCTACGCCCACGGCGAAACCCCCAACCCATGTATTGCCTGCAATCGTCATCTGAAGTTTGGCTTCCTGTTTGAACATATGCTAACTATGGATTGTGAGATGCTGGCAACGGGGCATTATGCCCAGGTAGTCTCGCCTGCCCCCTACCCCCCAGATACGCCTGCCCCCTACGCGCTTATCCGTGGGATAGACTGTGCCCGCGACCAATCCTACGTGCTTGCCATGCTCCAACAACGCCACCTCGTCCGCCTCACCTTCCCGCTTGGTTCCCTCACCAAACAGCAGGTACGCGAGCAAGCTAACCAACGGGGATTAGTGACAGCGCACCGCACCGAAAGCCAAGACATTTGCTTTGTGCAAGGAGGAGATTACCGCGAATACCTAGAGATGGTAGCCCCTCACATCTTTGTCCCTGGACCGATTGTTGACCAAGACGGGCGCGAGCTTGGGCAGCATAATGGACTACCCCGCTATACCGTTGGGCAGCGCAAAGGGTTAGGCATAGCTAGTACCCAACGGCTCTTTGTTACGGGGATGGACAGTAGCCGTAATGCGCTCATTGTCGGGGATGCTACTGCTGCCGAGCGGCAGCATTTCACCATTGTGCAAACAACCTGTATCAGTGGCGATTGGCATGCATCCCACTTTCGCTGCTTGGTGCAGGTGCGAGCGCATGCCAAGCCTACCCCCGCAACGGTGACGGTGCTGGATGGGCAACAGATGCACATTGCGCTAGACTCCCCCCAACAGGCAATTACCCCTGGGCAACTTGCGGTGCTCTACGACTCGCCTCATGCTACAATGGTGTTAGGCGGTGGGTTCATAACGGGTTCTTGATGCCCCAAACTTGTCTCTATTATAGCAACAGAAACCAAGAGAAAGGAAAGGAGAAATCCATAATGACACAAGACACCTTGTCCCCATTACCATCAGTAGAACAGTATAAACAAGCATTCGAGTTCATCCGAGGGTCTCTTAGCGAAGGTCGTATTGCTATGCTCCGTGCTCAGTTTCTTGCTCCTGACCATACCTTAACTGCTACTGAATTAGCAAAAGCCGCTGGATACAAAAATTTTCGTGGTACTAATCTCCAATATGGACTGCTAGGAGCAGAGCTTCGTCACATTCTTGGTTATCAAGGGGATGGACAAGAATCCTATATTCTTTCCTCTTTTTATCCACCCGAAACAGAGGATGAAGATTGGTTGTTCATTATGCACCCAAATGTTGTACAGGCATTGGATGAGCTTGGTTGGTTTGATCACTGGGAGTTATAAAAACGTGCTTGTTGTAGATAAAGAAACCAACTTTATTACCATTATTGAGGGAAGCAAGACAACAAACGCCGAGCACAACATACCCTTATGCAAGCAGACCATCCACTTATGGTACACTAATCCTAATGGCTACACGAGGCGGTAAGAAAGTGAGGCACAGTGATGATCAGCACAGATACCCTGGAACAGACACCAGCACAAGAGACCCTAACCAGTATAGAGGACATCTCAACCCCGGAAGATGACCCATACTTCTATGGCTGGCGGGAAGTCATCCGACAAAAAGACGGCAAAGATGAGCGGGTCTATGAACCGTTGACGCTCGCGGATGTGCTCCATCCGCAATGGGGAGACTACATCATGCAAAATGACGAGCACTTTCGCGTGTGCAACGACCTCTACAATGGCTTAAAAGTCCATCTTGCCCATGAGCACCAAACCGTTGTGCTCCATGATACCCCCATCAACTGGGAATCGGGAATAAAGGCATTGTGTCCCGACCTCGCCGTCATACGTGAAGTGCAACAACGCTTTCCCAAAGGTACCTTCTATGTGCGCCGATCTAAGGGGCATGTAGATATGGTATTAGAAGTGACCTCACGGAGTACGCACCAGGTAGATATAGACGGGAAGTATCCTAAAAACAAAGTGCAAAAGTATGCCCAGGTCGGAGTACCCTACTACATCATTGTGGATGATTATCATCGTCAGGATGGCTACCCCCCAGACATCACCGTCTATCAACTCCAAGAGGGGAACGGCTACCAACAAGTGGAGGCAGACGTTCGGGGGTGGTATTGGATTCCCCTAATAGCGTTATGGATAGGACCCTACCAAGATTGGGTCTCGTGGTACGATGAAGAGGAAACCAAGATTGGGACGATGCTTGAGGTAGCAGAAGCTCGTGAGCAAGCGGAAGCCCGCGCTCAAGAAGCGGAAGCCCGCGCTCAGGAAGCCGAGGAACAGATACGCCAATTGCAAGCTATGCTCCGCAAGGCAAACTTGGAGTAACGGAACACCTTTGGTGATTCCCGGCAGTATATAACCATTAACCATATGCACACAGACACACATAGATACCGGGCAAATATTCCCGACAGCAACGCAGAGACGCAGAGAAACATGCAGGCTCAAGCATCCGCTCACTCGCGGCTCGCCCTTGCCCGTCAACCCTCGCCCCCCTGCCCCCGCTCCCCGCGGTGGGGGGCAGGGGATGGGGGGCAACAACCCGCTCCCCCCTGCCCCCGCTCCGCTTGGAGAGACGTAGCATGCTACGTCTTTCCGGTTCCCCTGCTCCCCTTGGAGAGACGTAGCATGCTACGTATTTCCGGTTCCCCTGCTCCCCTCGGTGGGACGCGGGGCTAGGGGATGGAAATAACAACCCTCTCCCGCAGCACCCAAAATACGTAGAATACCATACGTAATCCCCCAAAAATACGTAGAAATACGCATAGACAAGCCTCTTCCCATCCGGTACACTACAATCACAAGACCTTGAGCCAGCAAAACGTAACGTATGGAAGCACCCTAGCCTATTGTCTCCAAAATCATCAGGCACAGACAAACAAAAAAGGGGACGAATAATGTTTATGGATACTATTCTACTCATAGAAGATAGCCCAAGCCAAGCAAAACATTTGCAACTACTCCTGCAACAACTTGGGTATGCAGTACGGTTAGCCAACGATGGGAAAGAGGGATGGTGTACTGCATGTACAACCCATCCCATTCTCATTCTGCTGGATATGAACTTACCGACATTAAATGGATTACAAGTGCTTGCTCGCTTGAAGAGAGATACCAAAACTGCCAATATTCCTGTAGTCATCTTGAGCGACTCTGATAGTATTGTTCAAGTAGAAAAAGCCATTGAACTAGGCGCAAGCGACTATCTCTTCAAAGGTGATTGTCTGCGATGGGATGCTTCTCCCCAACTGGCAAATGCCATTACCCAAGTCTTGCATGCAGCATAAATCCCTTATACCGAATGATCAACCTCTGGTACCGGGGAGGTCTCTTCCATGGGGATAATGCCCCGACAAAGGGCATATCGAATCAACTCGGTGCGCGTGTGCAACTCAAGTTTTCGCATAAGATTGGCTCGATGCACTTCGGCAGTGCGGGGGCTAATACATAGCTGCTCGGCTATATCTGTGGCATGATACCCCTGCGCGGCGAGATACAACACCTCCCGCTCACGACTTGTCAGTTTCTCATACGGGTCAAGCATTGCCTCTTCTTTAGATTGCTGGACATATGTCTCAATAGCCCGTTCAGAAAGCGGGGGGCTAAGGTACCGTCGACCAGCCACAACCTCACGAACAGCATAGACAATATCTTTGGCACTCGAATCTTTGAGGATATAGGCAGCTGCCCCATTTCGCAGGGCTTCCAAAACATACGACTCATTCGCATGCATAGACAGAATGATGATATGGGTCATAGGTAAGCGTTGGCTCACATGCCTTGTCACTTCTAGCCCATTTATCCCTGGCATCATTAGATCAATGATAAGCACATCAGGTCTTAGCTGCTCGGCTAGGCGGTCAGCCTCCACCCCATCAGCCGCTTCTCCGATAACCGAGAAGTCTACCTCAGCCTCTAAGAGTGTCCGTATTCCCAGACGTACTACTTGATGATCATCTGCGAGGAGAATTGTGGTCATTCCTACATTTCCTGATGCTTACACAGCTTCCAGCCTTTGCTTCATTGTACCATAAGCTACAATATTCGCTTGAACCTAGTTCCCATCCCCCCCGCCCCCGTTCCTATACCTCCGCTTTCTCGCGGCTCGGTTGGTTCCATCGGTGGGAAGCGGGGTAATGTGGACTTTGCCATGACGCTGTTTGCCCGACATACCAGAAATCGCAACTTTATGGTAGCATGCACATAGGGCAGTATGTCACAGCGACGGTGGACAAAACCCAAAAGGATGACACGATGATCCATTCTCTCAACAATGACCATCCAGAAAGTCTTCTGACTGACCTGGAAACGTTACAGCAACGAGTAGCAGAGCTAGAAACAACGGTGCGCCAACAGGCACGCATCATAGACCAAATTCACGATGGAATCATAGCTACCACCCTAGATGGCTATATTATCCGATGGAACAAGGGAGCAGAGCAACTTTTGTCCTACAGCACAACCGAGGTGCAAGGACAGCATATGAGCATGCTCTTTCCCCCAGAATTGCACGACTTTTTGCATCACGAGATCATAGCTCCGCTCAAGGAGCATGGCAAGCATACATGTGAGGTTTGGCTCCGGAGAAAATCCGGCGATGATTGCCTTGTCCACTTGTCCCTCTCCCTGCTCTACGAGGATGACGGCTCTTCGGTTGGGATAATGAGCTATGCCCGTGACATTACCAATGACAAGCAATCACAACAAGCCCTTGATGAAGAGCGACAAAGACTCTTTTCCCTGCTTGATCAACTCCCCGCGTATATCTACCTGCAAGCACAAGATCATACTATCCGTTTTGCCAACCGTTACTTTCGTGAACGCTTTGGTGAGATAGAAAATCGCCTTTGCTATGAAGTCTTGAAAGGCAAAGCAGAGCCATGCGAAGGCTGTATGACCTTTCTCTTGTTTGAAGACCCAGAAACTCCTCAGATTTGGGAGACAGAAACCATAGACCAGCGTACTTACCAAATCTACGATTAT
This sequence comes from uncultured Chloroflexaceae bacterium, assembly GCA_964410555.1. GTDB lineage: Bacteria > Chloroflexota > Chloroflexia > Chloroflexales > Chloroflexaceae > JAAUSY01. The sequence continues at coordinate 29,519 of CAYPHM010000002.1, forward strand.
CCCTTTTACGAGCATGATGGAACGTTGCTGGTGTTGGAGCTAGGGATAGACATTACCGAACGAAAACAAGCCGAAGAAGCCCTGCGTATTGCCCACAATGAACTAGAACATCGGGTTGTCGAACGCACCAATGAACTGTCTGAGATCAACCAAGCGTTGGAGAATGAGATTATCGAACGGCAGCGGGCAGAGGATGCCCTACGCCACAATCAATCCTTTTTACAAGGCATCATAGACAATATGCCAGCTGCGGTCTATGTCAAAGATATTGACGGATACTATATTTTGATCAATAGCTATTACGCAGCCCTGCTGGAGCGTGATCAGACGGACATATTGGGCAAAAAAGATACCGATCTCTTTCCCACAGATATTGCTAGAGATTGGCAGGTGAGTGACGAACAAGTTTTTGGTACCGGACGCACCGTAGAAATTGAACAGACATTTCCCCGGCAAGATGGGATACATACCTATATGACCCTGAAATTCCTCATCTATGATGCCAATGATGCAAGTTGTGCTATTGGGGGAGTCTCTACAGACATCACCGGGCGCAAGCGGGCAGAGGAAGCCATGCGGGAGAGCGAATCCCGTTACCGGGCTATTGTGGAAAACCAAACGGAGCTTATTTGTCGCTTTCGTCCAGATGGGACTCTGACCTATGTCAACGATGCTTACTGTCGCTTCTTTGGCAAACGGTATGAAGAAATCATCCGCCGGAATTTTCTGGCGTTTTTACCATCAGAAGACCGTGATGCCATTCGTGCCCACCTTGCCTCCTTCACGATAGCACAGCCCGTAGCCTATATCAAACACCGGGTGGTCAATGCGTGGGGGGAAACATGCTGGCAACAATGGACAGACCAGGCATTCTTTGATGAACAGGGCAACGTGGTAGAGTTTCTGGCGGTTGGTCGGGACATCACTGAGCAGCAAGCGCAAGAAGAACTGTTCCAATTGACTGATGGTCGCTATGAACGATTACTCAAGACGATTACGAACTACATTTATACGGTTACAATTGAGCAAGGACAACCTATTGCTACCAGACATAGCTCTGGTTGTGTCTCTATTACGGGCTATACTTCTGAAGAATACCAAGCAGACCCCCACCTCTGGTACCGGATGATCTCTCCTGAAGATCGGGAAATGGTTATGGATATGGTCCATCGACTGCTGTCTGGCGAAGCTCTACCGCCAGTAGAGCATCGTATCATCCATAAAGATGGTTCTGTGCGTTGGATACGCAATATCCCCTCGCTCCATTACGATAGGCAAGGCAAGCTCATTGCCTATGATGGCTTAATCAGCGATATAACTGAGCAAAAGCATGCTGAGGAGGCGTTGAAGGCAGAACGGGCTACATTGACGCAGCGTGTTGCAGAACGGACTGCCAGTTTAAGTGTTGCTAATGCTGAACTTGAGCGTTCAGTGCGGTTAAAAAACGAGTTTCTGGCAACGATAAGCCACGAATTACGTACCCCGCTCAATGCTATCTTAGGCATGGCACGAACGCTCAGAGATCAGAGTTGCGGTCCATTGAACAATGATCAATGTGAAATGCTCGATATTATTGAAGCCAGTGGGAATCATTTACTGGCACAGATTAACGATATTCTCGATCTTTCCCGGATAGAAGCCGGTAAATTGAGCCTCATTTTTTGGCCCATTCAGGTAGCGCGTGTGTGCCAGAATTGCCTTGATCACCTTCAGCCAAAGATGCAACAAAAGCACCTCAATGTTTCCCTAAATGTAGCCCCCAATCTACCCGACATACAAGCGGATGAGCGACGTTTGAAACAAATACTTGGCAATCTCTTGGGCAATGCGGTAAAATTCACTCCTGATGGGGGGAGCGTTGGGTTAGATGTGCAACTTAGTGAGGATAACGAGACTATCATTTTTAGTGTTTGGGACACTGGGCTTGGTATTTCCGCAGACCATATGGATATGCTTTTTAAGCCATTTGTTCAACTAGACGGGGGGCTTAATCGGCAGCATGAGGGGACAGGGCTTGGGTTGGTTTTGGTGGCACGGTTGACAGAGATGCATGGGGGGAGTGTGCGGGTAGAGAGTAGCCCAAATGCCGGTAGTCGGTTTACGATTACGCTGCCAACGGTATCCTATGCAACCCTACCTGATAGCCAGCTAGGGCAAGCTACCGATACCCCATCCTTTTGCAACGTGGCAGATGCTCCACGAACGTTGTTGTTGGTTGAAGACAATGAGGCTATCATTGAATACTATACCGCAATGTTGACCAAAGATGGGTATCAAGTGAGCATTGCCCGAAATGGTGCTGAAGCCCTAGACCGTGCTCAAGAAGAGTATCTCGCCGCGGTGATTATGGATATGCAGCTACCGGTGATGGACGGGCTAGAGGCAACCCATCGGTTGCGAAAGTTTTTGTCTAACGACCTTCCCATTATCGTTATTACCTCGCTCATTCGCCCTGGTGATGAGGAACGGTGTAGAGAAGCGGGGGCAAATCATTTCTTACCCAAACCAGTGAGTAGTCAGCGGATTACCCGTATTTTGGGTGACTATTTCGCAAACGAGCAAGCCTAGTTTATGATAGGTTGAACCTATCCAGGGGAAGAGATGTTGCATGTTCTTCCCCCCATCCCCCATCCCCTAGCCCCGCGTCCCACCACGGGGAGAAGGGGAACCGGAGAGACGTAGCATGCTACGTCTCTCCAAGCGGAGCGGGGGCAGGGGGGGAGCGGGTTGTTGCCCCTTGTGCGACTTTGACACAGCCCCATCTGCTACGTTGTCTCTACCAATAGGGGGCAAACCTGCTGGTACACTGCTGCCCATTCATCAAGCGTCAACGTCTCAGCCCGGCGGTCTGGTGATACCCCCGCTGCCTGCATTGCTGCCATAGCCCCCTCCCGCGAGATTACCCGTCCCTGGCTGGCGAGACCACTGGGAAGCGCGTTTGCCAACTTCTTGCGCGATTGGACAAACCCTGCTTTGATGACCTGAAAAAAGGCATAGGCATCATCCACGGCGACAGCAGGGGATGGTCGGGTATGTAAGCGGAGTATAGCCGAATCTACCGCAGGTTGGGGGAGGAAGCTTTTTGCCCCCACGCGCCCGACAATCTCCGGCTCGGCATACATCGTGATGGCATGGGCAAGCATACTCAATTTACCAGGACGAGCTGTTATCCGTTGGGCTACTTCCCACTGCACGAGCACGACCATAATCGACGGATGTGGGGGGTGTTCAAGGAAATGACGCAACACTGGTGAGGTGATAGCATAGGGCAGATTTGCCACGATCTTATATCTGCCATCATATGCAAGCGGGGAATAAGAGCCCCCCGCGACCTGCTCCAACATTTGCGCTGGCGGTATTTGTAGGACATCACCTTGCATAATGTGGATAGGGGCAAGGGATGTTGGCATATTCGCTGCCCCTCTAGCAAACTCCTCATCAAGCCGTGCTGCTAGTCGCTTATCTAGCTCTACCGACACAACCTGCCCTGCATGACGAACTAGCTCCCATGTCAACACTCCTAGCCCCGGTCCCACCTCGACAACCACGTCATCAAGAGTGAGGTAAGCCGCTTCCACAATGTGTTGGAGTACTCCCCCATCTATCAGGAAATTTTGCCCCATCCCACGGGTTGGGTGCATATTGAGCCGAGCAAGGGCAGCACGAACATGGGATGCTGAGAGATAGGGGTTCATGCTTCAGCTTTTTCTTTTGGCTCAAGCTGGACAACCAACGTGACGGTAGAGCCCTCGCCCGGCGCAGAGTCTATGTCTACCGTTGCATCTATCAGTTGTGCTCGCTCGCCAAAATTCTTTAGCCCAAAGGATGCCCGCTTGGTAGCAGATTGGCGTGCGGCGTTCAGGTCAAACCCCTTGCCATCATCCTTGACCGTAGCCGTGTAGAGTTCGCCTTTGCGCTCTAGGGTTATCCAAATATTGTTTGCCTGGGCGTGTTTGAGCGCGTTGTTTACCGACTCTTGGATAATATCAAAGATAACCCCCTCGGCTTCTTTAGAGAGGGCTGAGTCTACTGCCCCTTTTGACTTGACATGGACTTGGGTAGCCCCTGCACGGAGCTTGAGCTTTTCCACATATTCTGTCAGGGCTGCCCGCAACCCATCGGATTCGAGCGTCAAGGGGCGCAGCTCAAAGAGGGTCATTCGCATCTCTGCATTTGCCACCTTTGCCAGTGCTGCAAATTTATCGAGCTCTTGCGGCACCATAGAGGGGTCTTTCTGCATAGCTTGCTTGATGAAATCTACCTGCATCACAATCTGTGCCACCTTTTGCGTTGGACCATCGTGGAGTTTGCTTGCCATACGGTCACGGATTTCTTTTTCCTTGCTATTCAATTTGCTTTTGATTTGGCGCAGGTCTACCGCCATTTGTGAGCTATGAATGGCAACAATCAGGTAGTTGGCTAGGCCATGGAGTAAATCGAGGTGTTCTTGCTCAAATGCCCCCGGCTGGTTGCTGGCAACAATCAACAACCCAAACGTTGTTACCTTGAGACGCAGCGGAAGGATACAGGCGGATTGGCATTGGCGAAGGCTGGCGACAGGTTCTAGCTCTGGTTCTTGGCTAATATCATCAACCAGGCGTGGCAGCGAAGAGGGACGCAGCATCGCCGCTATGGAGCCTTCCCCAACATTCAGTACCTTTGCCAAATCGCCTGGGCTTGCTGGTTCTATCAGTTCAATCTTGAGTTCTTTTGGGCGACCAGTCGAGAACATCACCATGGCAGTAGTGTAAGGGGCGAGTTTTTGTATCTCGTGTAGGGTAGTCGTCAACACTTGCTTGGGGTCTGAGCTACTGGCAAGGGTCGAGGCAACCGATGCATAGGCGTACATACGTTCGCGGTACTCTTGCGTCTCGTTTTGCGCCTGTATCCGCCTTTGGTCTGCCGCTTGGATGCTGCGGCGATTATTGTTGCTCCAGTGCTCTACCAAGCTGCTGGTCAGCCAGGGGATAAACAGGATCATCAAGGCGTACAAAACGAGGGGGAGGTCTAGGACAGCAAGCCCCTTTTCGCTACCGACAATAACCACAACACAATAGAGCATAGCGGTAATCACACCAATAGCCAGGCTATACAACGGTTTGAGCCAAATAGACGCGCTAATGAGCGGCAGGAAGTAGAAGGGGAGAAAGATTATGGCGTTTGTCCCATTGAACAGCGAAAGCAGCACAATGAAGAAAATATCGCCGAGGTAGGCTTGTTTCAGCATCCCGCTGGTGGGGGGAATAAAGAGCAGGATACTCATGATCAGGGCATAGCCGGCATAGACCCATAACACAAAGACGATAGGATCGCTCTTGGTTGAGAGGGGATAAAGCGGCGTGTCGAGCATTGGGAGGCTGATAGCAAAAACGAGGATGAGCATGACCCATCGAGCCATTGCATAGAACCGCTCTCCGCCTAGCGTTTGCCAATATTCACGATAGGAAAAGGCTTTTTTCCCTTTCTTTGCAGCATTCATGTGGTAGGATACCTCTTCTGGTTGTTGTTGCGTAGGATTGCGTTTGTTGTTGCGTAGGATTGCCCTATTGACATTTAGGAAGATTGCCCATAACAAAAATGGATGGGACACCGAACCCCACCCGGAACCATGCTATCTCCCTTTCAGGACGGATTTTCTGCTACTGGTACTATAGCATATTCTGGTTTTGGTGTAAATAGGACAATAGGCTTTATGATACCAGTACGCATAGTACGCTCGTGGTTGATGGCACAAAACGTCAGAAAAGACGATAAACTCGTTGTCTTATTATCTCGTTGTCTTGTTATCTTGTTATCTTATTATCTTATTTATCAAAGGATGGATGCAAAAGAGCTTCATCCTTGATTATACCAAAATACTGATAAATTGGGTAGGAGGGATGTTGGGATGGGAGAGAGGGTTGGGAGGGGAAAAATTCCCCTTGACAGCAACGCTATACATACTGTACCCTCTATAGACATGACAACAGTCTTACCGGAAACTTCTGCCGATGGCAAAGAAGTACCAGAAGAACGAACACAACCAACTCAACACCTGACAGCCTTTCGCTGGCATGATGCAGCTATTTTGCTTGGCACTATCCTGTTTACCATTGCCCTCATTCTGTTTGTGCCAATAGACGCTCTCCAGCAGCTTGGCAACTATGGCTACCTGGGGCTCTTTGTCCTGACGCTGCTGGCCAATGCTACCATCGTGATACCTTCGCCAGCATTGGCAGCAGCTTTTCTCGGCGGAACAGCCCTAAATCCCTGGCTAGTCGGTCTGGTAGCCGGGGTTGCCGCAGGCTTGGGAGAATCTACCGGCTATCTCGCTGGATTAAGCGGCAGCAATCTGGCGACTACATCGCGTTGGTATCCGCGAGTCAAGATGTGGGTTGAGCGGTGGGGAATATTGACCATCTTTTCGCTGGCAGCCTTCCCCTCCCCAATGATAGACCTAGCGGGCATCGCAGCGGGGGTGTTGCGGATACGTTTTCGAGCCTATCTCTTGGCGTGTATTGCAGGTAAGACCGTCCGGTTTATAGGCGTAGCATGGATTGGCTATATGTGGGTACGGTGGGTTGCATGACAGCACAGAATACGCTCCTGGTTGCAACACGCAATCCTGGCAAGTTGCGTGAGTTTATTGCCCTGCTAGATATGCCGGGGCTAAACGTCTGCTCGCTTGACGATGTGGGTATTACCACAGACATAGAAGAAACCGGCAGCTCCTATGAGGAAAATGCTCGACTCAAAGCTCGTGGCTATATGCAAGCCAGCGGTCTGCCCACAATGGCTGATGACAGTGGGCTTGAGGTGGCAGTGCTAGATGGCGCACCGGGCTTGTATTCCGCCCGGTATGGTGGCGTGACGGGTAGAGCACAGGTAGATTACCTCCTTGAACAACTTGAGGGTGTCCCACTACACGAGCGTATGGCTCGTTTTGTTGTTGTTATTGTGCTTGTTCATCCTAACGGCAGGGAAGAGGTCATTGAGGCGAAGTTGCCCGGAGTGATTGAATTTGAGCCACGGGGGACGGGTGGGTTTGGCTACGATTCCGTATTCTATGTATTGGATGAGGACAAGACGATGGCAGAGCTGACCCCGGAGCAGAAAAATGCCATCAGCCACCGCGGAAAAGCGGTGCGTGAAGTCCATACCATCTTGGAGCGTTGGCAAACTGAGGGGTTGTTGGGGTAGGACGTTTGTACAATAGCCCCTTGCCCTTTGGTCTGCCCCCATCCCCTGCCCCTTCCCCCATCGCGGGGAGCAGGGAATCGGGTGCGCCAGTTCCCCCTCGCCCTTTTATGGCAGAGGGGGCGGGGGACACATTGGAACGTAATTTGGGGGATGCGGGTCGATAAGAGTTCTTGAGATGTACCACAGACAGAAGGTACCTTTCCTGTGGTTAAAAAAGAAAGTAGTAGCTGCTTATGGCGATACAAAAGATGGACGTTATCTGGTTCAATGGGAAGTTGGTAGCATGGGATGAAGCCAACATCCACGTCATGTCGCATGTAATTCACTACGGGTCGAGCTTCTTTGAGGGTATACGCTGCTATGAGACCCCAGAGGGGACGGCAGTATTTCGGTTGACTCCGCATATCAAGCGGTTGTTTGACTCGGCAAAAATCTACCGCACGGAGGTGCCTTTCACACAAGAGCAGATTGTCACCGGCGTAAAAGAGACTATCCGTACCAACAAACTGCGTTCTGGTTATATTCGCCCGGTGGTCTTTCGTGGTGCTGGCACAATGGGGCTAGACCCAACCGCATGCCCAGTAGAGGTTGCTATTATCACCATTGAATGGGGCAAGTACCTGGGGGATGAGGCGATGGAACAGGGGGTAGATGTCTGCGTTTCTTCGTGGAATCGGTTTGCTGCCAACACCATGCCATCGCTCTCAAAGGCTGGTGGCAACTATATGAACTCGCAGTTGGTGAAGTTGGAAGCTATGCGACACGGTTATACCGAGGGTATCGCGCTGGACTCCAACGGGCTGGTCAGCGAGGGGAGCGGCGAAAACCTCTTCCTCATACGCAATGGTATGGTCTATACCCCGCCGCTTTCCTCATCTATCCTTGAAGGCATCACGCGAGACACCGTGTTACGCCTGTTGAAAGACCAAGAAATTGAAGTATGCGAACAGGCACTTCCGCGAGAGTTGCTCTACATAGCCGATGAACTCTTCTTCACCGGCACAGCTGCCGAAGTAACCCCCATACGCTCTGTAGACGGTATCACCATTGGGCAGGGGAATCGTGGGCCCATCACCACCCAGGTTCAGCAATCCTTTTTTGATGTGGTGCAGGGCAAGCAAAAAGATTTCTATGGCTGGTTAGAATACGTTGATGCATAAACCTATTGCATTTGATTTTTGCATCGGCTATAATTGCTGCGGGAGTAACAGAGAATGGGGTAAATAAAGAGCTACACAAACCAGGACCATACGGGCTATGCCGTTCTGGTCCTGGTGCGCGTAAAGATAGCAACATCTAGCGCACTTTGTAGAGTGTGCGAAGGTGACTGGTGCTAATTTTCACCTTACGACGGTTGCCGTTTTCGTCAGTAATGGTCATCTTCTGAATGTTTGCCCGCCAGATGCGGCGTGTCCGCCGCTTGGAGTGGCTGACATTGTTTCCAAAAGAAGGACCCTTACCAGTAAATTGACATTTTGCCATTGCTGTTACCTCCAGGTTGCTTCTCTAAACACAAAACAACACTATACCATGTGTGGTGAGCTTTGGCAACTTTGGCAGGGCGATGGCAAAGAGGCACAATCAAAGAAATGTTGCCTTTCTTGCCCACCCGCTCCCCCTGCCCCCGCTCCCATTTTAGGGCGAGGGAGAGCCGAACATTCCCTTCCTCCGGTGGTGGGGGAAGGGGCAGGGGAGGGGGAGCAAACCGGACTTTGCAATCGCCCTAGCAACTCTGGACTCATAGACTATGTTTCACACACCTAGAAAGTAGCAGTATGCGATGGGAAGCATCAAGATCGTTACCGACAGTACTGCCGACATTCCACCGCATCTTGCCAGCGAGTTTGGAATAGAAGTTGTCCCCCTTCTCCTCAACATTGACGGAGAAGTCTATCGGGCAAACGTAGACATCCAAAATGAAGAATTTTACGCGCTGCTGCAGATTGGCGAGCACGATTTTTCGGCATCGTCACCTGCGCCTATTGTCTTTGAACAACTCTATCGCCGGTTGGCATTGGAGAATGATCACATCTTTTCTATTCACCTGAGCAATCGGCTAGGGGGAGTTTATCAGGCAACAACGCAAGCATGCGCCAAGTTACCGGCATCTCTTACCCGTATTGAGTTGGTGGATAGCAAATCTGCTTCGATGGGCTTGGGGACGGTGGTTTTGGCAGCGGCGCGAGCCGCCCAGAATGGCGCAGAACCGTTTGAGCTGCGCCAGCTTATCAATGAACTGTTGCAACATACCCATGTTGTCTTTTTTGTAGACACCATGGAATACCTCGAAATGAGTGGGCTATTATCATTGGCACCGCAGGTTATTGGCTCCATGCAACGTATCAAGCCGCTAATGATCCTTGATGATGGCGAGATTGTACCGTATGAACGGACACGTACTCGCGCAAAAGCTATAGAAGGGTTGTATACCTTTATTGAGGATTTCCCCCAAGTGGAAGAGGTAACGGTATTGTATTCCACGACTCCAGAAGATGTAGAGAAATTGCTCGACAAGGTAGAGCCAGTTTTTCCGCGAGACCAAGTGCAGATAGCGCAATTTAGCGCAACCACTGCCATACACCTCGGACCAGGGGCTATGGGGGTTGCGGTTTTTGAGGGGTTGAACCCAGAAGAAGCTATTTGAGTAACATGACACGCAACGATGATTCCTCTGTCATTTCTGATTCTTCGTTTGATCATCCCACTGTTGACTTTAGTCGTACGGTTAGCCTATCACGCCTGATTGCCATCGGCGGGAGTGTGACTATTGCGCTTGGCGTTTTTGTCCTCCTTGGCCCGTCGTTGTTGCAGACTGGTCAGCAAACACCATTTGCCTATATTGCGGCAATGGTGTTTTTTTTGCCTATTGTGCTGACCTATGCCGAGCGTGCGCTAGTTGTAACGGGGAGCGGGGGGGTGCTTTCGTTGGTGCGGTCTGGCGGTTCTATCTGGCGCACCTATGCTAGTGGATGGCTGTTGCTCGGCGGACACCTTGCCCTTATAGCCCTGCTTGGCTTGGGGGCAGCGTTCTACCTCAACAGTAGCCTAGAACGGCTCCTCTCTGTCTCGATAGAGATGCATTGGTTAGCCCCCTCACTTGTGTTGCTAGTCGCCTTGAATGACCTCATCGGCACACGAGGACGTTGGCGGCTCCGTATTTTTATCGTGTATGGCAGCATTGTAGTCTTGCTATGCATTATCGGTTGGATAGGCTTTTTTGCAGATATTCCCCCCTCCCAGGATTTGCCGGTTGCTTCTAGCTCTGTGAATGTGCTGCGCGTGATTGCTCTGCTTGCTGCGGGACTATGGGGTATCCACTTTGTGCTAGATAAGCGCGATGAGATACGTGACCCAAAACGCACCATCCTGCCAGCCCTCGTTGTTCCCGTCATCCTGAGTAGTCTATTTGGGGCACTTATCGCTGGTATCGGGTTGCGATTCGTGGTGGTGCGTGCGGAGTTTACTCTACCGCTGGTAGTCCTAGCTAAGCAGGTAGATACTCAGGGTGAGGTACTCTTTGAAGTTATCAGTGTGACGTTAGGGTTGCTTATCTGTCTAGTAGCCCTAGATAAGGGCATGGTCGTGATGGTGCGGATGGTTGGCACGATGGTGCGGGATGGGTTTTTCTCCGAGAAGTTCTTGAAAATTTCCCCCGGTCCCGGTACGCCGATGGCTGCCTTGCGGTTGTTTGCCGTCTTGAGTGCCATTATTGCGGCGTTTGTCCCGCTGCTTATCATGGTTGGGTTTGTGGCGATTATCTTTCTGTGGGTGACAGTGCTGCTCAATATTCCCGATGTGCTTGGGCGCGAGTCGCAGTTGCCTGAAGAACGCCCGCTGAAACTCCCTTTTTACCCCCTCTTCCCTGGGCTGGCGGCTGGCGTAGGAGGGTTTCTCCCCTTCTACCTGTCCCCTCAAGTTGGCTTATTAGCGGGGGCTTGGGTGGTATTGGGGACAATCCACTATGTACGGTATGCCCGGCAAGGCAATATTGATGTGCGAAGGCGTGAGGCTGTCGTTTCCCATGTGGCAGAGAAACCAGAACGGACGCAGTATACCGTTCTGGTCAGCACAGCGAACCCGGAAACTGCCCCCATACTCATACGGATGGGGGCGCGGTTGGCAAAGGCCCGGGGGGGGCGGCTCTTTGTGCTCAAGGTGGCAGTCTTTGCTGACCAGGTGCCGCAGTATGTACAACGGCAATGGGCAGAAAAGCAGTGGCTTGAACTGAAATTACTCACGCGGCGGATATGTCGGGGGGATGATATTCAGGTTGATGTGCTGGTACGGATGGCGCAAAGCCCCATAGATGGTATCTTGGGGACGGTGCAAGATGAACGGGTCAATTTGCTTTTGCTTGGGTGGGAAGGAGATCAGGTCCATAGCGCGTTTGACCTCGACCCGGTGCTTGACCCGATTGTCCGGGCTGCCCCGTGCGAGGTCGTGGTGATACGGGGTGATGCTGACCAACAGGTTAGCAGTATTCTTGTTCCTACAGATGGTAGCCCCAACTCCCTAGCGGCATTGCAATTGGCGCAGGTGTTGGCACAAAAGCAAGAAGACCCGCATATTGTCGCGCTCAATTTGGTAGACGAAAAGCTGACAAGTGAGAGCTTGGAGCAAGCTACAGCCCGGTTGCAAAAGTTGGTTGAACAGATAGCCGGCGAGACAAAGATTGACCCGTTGGTGCTCTCTTCGGATGATGTACGCGAGGGAGTTTTGCATGTTGCTCCAAGTTTTGATTTGATTATCTTGGGGGCTTCACGGGGGGGCGTACTAGATCAGGTTATCTTTGGGGGAGTGCCAGTAGAGGTAGCCCACAAAGTAAGCTGTCCGGTGTTGTTGGTCAAGCACTATGAGGGTGCTCGTAAGTTTTGGTTTCGGCGGGTGTGGGAAGTTATCTCCTCTCCCTTCCCTGCGCTAGGCGATTCGGAACGGGATAATGTTTACCACGATCTGCAACGGGCAGCTCATCCTAGCGTAGATTTCTTTGTCCTGATGGGCTTGTCTGCCATGATAGCCACACTTGGCTTGATGCAGAGTAGCCCGGCGGTCATCATAGGGGCTATGTTGGTGGCTCCGCTGATGAGTCCGATAATCTCTATGGCAATGGGTATTGTGCGCGGCGACCCTTACCTGTTGCGGCTCTCTGTTGGCTCCACTTTGCAGGGGGTCGTGTTAGCGATAAGTGTGAGCATCGGGGTAACGTTGCTTTCTCCAACATACATCAATACCAGCGAGATATTGGCTCGCACGCAGCCAAATTTGCTTGACCTGCTGGTTGCGCTGGCATCGGGGGCGGCGGCAGGCTATGCGATGGGGCGTAAAGAGGTGGCAGCAGCGATGCCGGGCGTAGCGATTGCTGCTGCGTTGGTGCCGCCGCTCAGTGTGGCGGGGTATGGCACGGCTACGGCACAGCTGGATATTGCAGGCGGGGCGGTGTTGCTCTTCACGACCAACTTGATAGCGATTGTTTTTGCGGCGGCAGTCATCTTTCTGTTGCTAGGGTTTCGCCCGTTGCAAACGCGCATGCATGGGCATGTGCGCTTGGGCTTTCTCTTGTCGCTGGTTGCGCTAGTCATTATCTCCATACCGTTAGCCGTCTTTTCGGTAGATGCTATTGAGCAAATTTCACGGCAGAGTCTAGTTGAGCAGGTGCTTAGTGCTGAGGTTGAGTCGGATGTGACACGCATTACGGATGTGGTTGTTGAGCAGCAGGGGGAGGGGTTTGTGGTGTATGCTACGTTGTATACGTTGCGCTCGTTCCCCGAAGGGCAAGTGGTCGCGTTGGAGCGGCGGTTGAGCGCGACGGTGGGTGCGCCGGTGACGCTACGGGCAACGGTGCTTCAGGCGGTGTTGTTGCCAGATAGGGGCAATCTCTTCTTGCCCACGCCGACTTCGGTGCCGTAGGGGAGCGCAACTAGCCCACTCCTACCCTGCCCCCTTTCCGCTTGTAGAAACGTAGCATGCTGCATCTCTACGGTTCCCCTTCTCTCGCGTAGTGGGGGAAGGGGCGGGGGATGGGGCTGCCTGCTCCCTTATAATTATGCTCCACGCAAAATGGGGGAGGGGGGATATTGACAAAGGTTCAGGTGCTATGCTATTTTTAGGTAGCATAGCACTATTGGATATGGAGAATATTTTATGTTAGCAATCAACCAGATTCATTGGGGAGATGCCCGGCAATTACTCCCGCAAATACTCCCCGAATCGATTGCGTGTAGTGTCTGGTCGCCTCCATACCACTTGGGAAAGGTGTATGAGCAAGGACAATCTTTTGACGCATGGAAAACCCTTATACAAGAAGTAATCCAACTCCACTATCCAATCATACAACCGGGGGGGTTTCTTGTTGTCAATATCGCAGATATTCTGTGTTTTCCTGACCCTCATATGCCAAAACTTCAGGCACAAAACATCCGCCGTCAGCGATCTGATATAACACGAGAAGATGTCTTGGCAGCAAAAGCTGCCTATCCTGACTATAACCGATACCAACTAGCTGAACTTTTGGGGTGTAGTGAACAGACGATAGACCGTAGATTGAATGGTAATAACATTCGTGGGGGGAAATCAGCTATCCAAACGAAGGTCTACCTTGTTAGCGATATGGTGGAGAAGGCAGGATCATCAGCAGGATTTTACCTCTATGATCGACGGATATGGGTAAAAGACCCCTGTTGGAACAATTCCCAATGGCATTCTTTGTCCTATCGTGCGGTAGATGAGTTTGAATACCTGTTTTTTTTCTGGAAACCGGGCATAACGACAATAGATCGGGCTAAGTTGACCTCCGAGGAATGGGCATCTTGGGGGTCGCGGGCAGTGTGGAGTTTCCCCTCGGTTCGTGCGAATACTGACCACGCAGCGAAATTTCCGGTAGAATTGCCAAGACGCATCATTAAACTGTTGTCCTATCCTGGTGATACTATCCTTGATTGTTTTATGGGAAGTGGGACAACTGCAATCGCAGCAATTCAAGAGCAAAGAAATTACATTGGTATAGAGCTTATGCAGGAATATGTAGAATTAGCACGACAGGCATGTCTTGAAGAGCAGCAAAAAAGCTCGTATGCTGCTTTGTCTCTTCCCAATCAATTGCCTTTACGCGAATCTCGATGTGAACGAATTTCCCAATAGGTTGCTTCATCTATCATGACAAGGTAATGTCGTTTTCCAAAAGCACGAAAAATTGTGAGAGAGTCATGTCATAGGGGGATGGGGGCTATCACCGGCACTCCTTACACAACCGCTCGCGGGTGATCCAATCTAGCACACTCAACCGCGCCCCACACTCCGCACACCGCCGCATCGAGCGGCGCCGCTTCAACCGCCGCATATACAGCTCGTGCCACGTCTGCTCCAACTGGTCCCAGTAATAGTCTGGCACCCCTAGCCCCCCAATCCGTAGGGTATACGAGTCTGTTACCATTGCCAACAATCGCCCATCAGCATTGAACGTTAGGCAACGGACAAAATCCTTTGCCCCGTCTAGGTACAAAAACTCCCGAATATTGCCCATCTCCCAGCGGGGCAGCCAGATAGAATCCCCCCACTTGCTCTGCTCAAGGTCTACCGAATCGCTTGCCATCTCGTAGAACCAAATCGTCTTGTCGTGGCTACCAGAAGCTAACACGCTCCCATCGGGGCTAAATGCCACACACTCTACCCCGCTGGTATGGTGGTCAAGCCGACGTACCACTTGCCCGCTGCCAATATCCCACAGAAAGATGGTCTTATCATCGCTGGCAGAGGCTAACACGCTCCCATCGGGGCTAAACGCCACACTGCGGACGTGATCCTTGTGGCGTTCTAGCCGCATCACCTCGCGCCCTGATGTCGTCTCCCACACCCGCACCGTCATGTCCTCGCTACCCGAAGCCAACAGCGAACCATCAGGATTGAACGCCACCCCGGTAACGAGACGGGTATGCCCTTCCATACGGCGCACCTGCTTTTCCCTAGCTACATTCCACAACCGCACCGTCTTGTCACCACTACAGGTTGCCAGCAACGTACCATCTGGACTAAAGGCAACATTAGTGACACGCCCACTATGTCCAAGCAGTTTGCGTCCCTCACGATCACCCTCCACACTCCAGAGCCGTACCGTGTTGTCACGACTACCAGAGGCTATCGTGCGCCCATCGGGGCTAAATGCCACACTGACCACATAATTGGTATGCCCCTCAAACCGCTGGACTTCCTCGCCGGAGGATATATCCCACAGTTGTACCGCGTTGTCGCGCCCCCCTAGCGCAAGCATGGTGCCGCTACGATTGAACGACACGCTATGCACAATCGTGCCGGCGTGTTGATGCAGTATCCCTTGCAAATGCAACTCGTGCATCCCAAACAGGGCGGGGGATTCAGCGGCAGAGAGCGGTTGCAATGGGGTTGGCATAGCGGTCTCCCCCGTATCATAGGGAGAATCGGCAAGCGGGGCATGGACTTCTGGTGCAGAAGCTACCGGGGCGCGTTGCTCCAACAGTTTGCGGGTCTCTTGCAGGGAATCGCGCACATGCTTTGCTATATGTTCAAGCAAATCTTGCGCCTCGGCAGAATCAAGCGGCTGTTCCTGTAGGGGTCGCCAATCGAAGAGGTCGCGCATACTGACCGCCTGTGCCAGCGTGTCTGATGTGTGCTTCGCCTGATCACTGATGAGGTCGCTCTCGGCGTAGTAGATCGGCAGGATGAGGTCATTGCGGTGCAAGGCTTCCTCGCGCCGCAAAAACTTGCGGAGCTCATCGCGGCAATACTCACATCGGAAAAAATCCGGGGTAATAATCGGAATAAAGAAGGTCAACGCCTGAGCGGTATCTTCTACCCGATCTTGGAAATACTGTCCCCACCGGATGTCTTCCGTATCCTGGAATATCTGAAACTCGGCACCAGTCTGCACCCGTATCTCGTTACTAAGACGTTCACGAAACCGGTTGAGAAAGTCGCCGTTTTGTTGGTCATCAGGACGAGCATAGCTCATCAATGCTCTAGCTTTTTGCTCCATAACAAACACATTCCCCCAAAAAAGTGCTAGGTTCCTGCCCCTTGCCCCCACGCTCCCCTACGGCTGCTACTACTACCACCCATTATACACGCCTTGAAAAGTAAACAAGTCACGGACGAGCAAACCATACTCCAGGGTGCTCGCAGGGTCTGGATGGCTAGGCAGATAGCCCATCCGCACCCGCTCAAAATACTGTACCGTATACGGCTCACCAGTGCCAGGATAGGATATATCAAAGGGTTCAGTAAGGGGATACCCGGCAAACGTCACTCCCCCATGCTGCTCCCACATAGCGCGAAATGGTGGACAAATGGTGTGTCCTGTTTCTGCAAAGGAGAGACATGCCGGGTTGTCGCTCGTGACCCTGGGCAAATTTCTCCAAAAGATACCCTGGCGAGCAAGGGCTATCTCTCCCAACCGGCTAACTTGCACCTGCTGCGGATGTTCAAGTATCTGCTCAAATTTCACCCGCTCAAAGTACTGCACCGTTCGGGCAAACCCATTGTTTGGGTCAGACTCTACGAGTTCTTCCGTGATTGGGTAGCCAAACCGGTTTAGCCCATCGTGTTGGTGCCAAAAGTCACGGAATACCCCACGCAGCGTATGCCCGGTTGCCGCAAAGTACTCGCCATCGGTAGCAATAGGGGGCGCATATTCTATATAGATTGGCGCACCGAGGTCGTCTATGGAGATGCTCAGGTTGCCATCGTTGGCATAGACAATGCCTTTCAACGCGCCATCCCAGTTTCGCACCAGGGCTTCCTGACAATCGCAGGCAATGGGTATCTGTGGCGATGGGTCTGTGGTACGCCACAGCACATCCACCCGCCGCCCATTGCCCCCAAAGCTATACCAGTAGACCCCATCATGCCCCTCATCATGCACCTGTTGTATCGTCAACCCTGCCAGCATGTTGGTCATGGTGCGAAATGCCAAGAATGAGGGTTTTCGTATGTGAGGATCGTGGGGATTAAGCGGGTATGCTCGCCGCAACAACCCAAAGTGAAACTGCACTTCCCGGTCTTGGTAGACCGGGCGTTCATAGGGGGCATGCGGAAAGGTATCATTGCGAAAATCATACCAAAATATCTTTTCCACCGCGGGATGCACCAATGCCAAAATGTAGGCACGGACAAGGTAAAAGGCTTGGGCATTTTCGCTCACGCCGGGCCAAACGCTGTTGGTAGACCATCCTAGTTCGGTAATCCATACCGGCTTGAATCCATACCGGTTGAGCAATACGTCAAGGTATGCCAGTTCCCCCCGCAAGTTTGCCCATCGTTCGTAGCGCAAAACGGGGTTCTCTGGGGCTTCCGGTTGGTAGAAATGAATGGCGAGTATGTCTACATAATTCCATCCGCCCGCCTTGCCTACCTCGTCCAGATAGTCATGCCAATCATAGTTATTTGGCTCTTGACGCTGGAGAATACCGGCTATGCCTCCCATGACAATCTGGGCTTCCGGGTCGGCAGCTTTTGCCGCAGCATAGCCAACCTCAAGCAGACGCACAAAGTGCATCGAGTCATAGAGTCCCGATTCATAGCCAGACTCGGCGACATTTGGCTCATTCCACAATTCCCAATGCTTAATCCAGCCTCGATCTCGCCCGTAGCGGGCAACAGACGCATAGACAAAATCGCCCCAATCGTCAAGCCATGCATCGAGCGGGGGATTCTGTCCTTTGAACCACGCCGGGTTGTAGTCGAGCAACCCTAGCACCTGAATGCCAGAAGCAACCTGCGACTCAATCGCGTGATCATAGTTGAAAAAGCCTTGCTCATTGCCCGTCCAGGTAAAATCCCCGCCCGGCTCTTGCTGCACCCGATCCCAAAAAATCTCCTCACGCTGCCACTGCACCCCCGCCTCGCGCATCAGTGATACAGATGTCCCTACCTCATCCTCGCGTATCCGATTGCCGACTGCCGCTTCAAGCCCAAAGGGTGTCCCCTTATCCACAACCCACTGCTGCTTGCCGGGGATTTGGCGTGGCACCGGTGGAACAGCAGTTGTTGGTACAATAGGGTAAAGGGTCAACAACCAACTTGCCAGTATGCCATAAATGAGCAAGCGGCATAGTATCCATTGTAAACGATGAGGCAAAACACGACCTTGTTGTCGCATAGAATCATAACTCCTGGCAGATCTACGTATCCAGGGGATAACAACCGTAGTATCAGGGCATCTTTCCCCAACTGGTATACAGTTCGCGTCCAAGCATCCCAAACAGCATCGCTGGCTTGCCGCCATATGCGGGGTAGTATTCAAGCCGTGCCCGCTCAAAGTGCTGCATCATAACTTCCCGTTCCTGTTCCATATCATAGGTAGTATAGGCTTCCGATAGGGGATAGCCTATCGTTGGAACACCTCCGAAGTGCTCCCATGTTGCTCGGAAGGGTTGCTCTATCTTGTGTCCTGTCTCGGCAAAGTAGAGTGTCTCAGTAGTCACATCGGTAGCTTTGGGAAGCGTTCTCCAGTCTATACCTTCACGCTCTAGTGCCACCAAACCAAGATTTGCCGTCTGGACTGCGTAGGGTGTGCCAATGTATTCTGGAAAGAAAACAAATTTCGCCCGCTCAAAGTATTGTACAATAAGTGGCTTCTTTGAACCATACGCCGTCTCGACAATTTCTTCAGTGATAGGGTAGCCAAATCGTTCTATCCCACCATATTGGTACCAATAATCACGAAATGCCCCACGGATACTATGCCCTGTTTGGGCAAAGTACTGACCATCATTTGCCGCTGGCGGGTCATACACAACGTAGATAGGTGCTCCTACCTCATCGAGCCGAATGTGTACCCCTCCACTATTGCCACTGTAGATGACCTGCTTGAGTTCGCCATTCCAACCGTAGACAACCATCTCTTGACAATCACATGGTACCAGCAGTTCGGGTGAGTTGTCGCCGGTGCGCCAGAGTACATCAACCTTGCGCTCACCACCAGCAAAGCTATACCAGTAGACACCGGGTTTGTCCAGTTCATTACCATCGGCTACCACCTGTTGGAGATACATTCCCGCTAACATTGTGGTCATAGTTCGGTAGGCAGCAAAAGCCGATTTGCGGAGGTCATCTCGCTGCGGCGAGAGCGGATAGGTACGGCGTAGTATCCCGTAGTGGAGCTGCTCCTCAAAGTCATCATAGAGCGGTTGCGTGTAGAAATCTTGTGAGGGTATATCATTGCGAAAGGTATACCAGAAGAGCTTTTCTACACTAGGATGTGCGATTGCCAAAATGTAGGTGCGTATGAGATAGAAGGCTTGGGTATCCTCATCCACCCCAAGCTGTGCCTTGTGGGTAGACCAGCCCATTTCGGTTATCCACACCGGCTTGGGACCATATTTTCGCAAAAACTCGTCGAGATGGTCCAGTTCGGTACGCATATCCATAGCCCGGTGTCGTCCTGCTGTTGCGCCCTCTGGCGAGTCGGGGCGATAGAGGTGAATAGCCAAAATATCTACGTGATCCCATCCGCCGGTCTCTGCCACCCCTAGCAGGTATTCAAAGTAATCATAGTTATACGGTGACGGTGGCAAGCCCCAAACGGAAGCAAGCCCCCCCATCACAATTTTGGCTTCTGGGTCGGCAGCCTTTGCCGCAGCACTACCCACCTCCAGGATACGCACAAAATCATAGACGGTATAGAGTCCACTCTCGTAACCAAACTGGGCAAGGTTTGGCTCGTTCCACAGTTCCCAATGTTTAATCCAACCACGGTCTCGCCCGTAGCGAGCTACCGTAGCATAGACAAAATTGCCCCAGTCGTCAATCCACTGGTCTGGAGTGGGGTTCTTGCCTTTGAACCAAGCGGGATTATAGTCAAGCAAGCCAAGCACTTGGATACCTTGTGCTACCTGAGATTCAATAGCCAAATCGTAGTTGTAGAACCCTGATCCATTCCCATTCCAAGTAAAGGGACCATTAGGCACTTTCTGCACTTCGTGCCAGAAGATTTCCTCGCGCTGCCACTGCACCCCTGCTTCGTGCAATAGCGATACAGCCGCATCTGTTTCATCTTGGCGCACCCGGTTGCCTAGCGAGGCGACTATCCCAAAGGGGCTACTCTTGTCACGCCAGGGCAGCTTGTCTTCGGCGTTGACGCTAGGTGAAGGGAGCAGCATGGAATGGGGCAACATCAGCAGTGTTGCCAACAGCAGGAAGAGCAAGGGGGGGACTCGTTTGGTATATGTTCGTTGGGTTTTCATAAGGCTTTTCTCCACGTTAATTTTGTGGGGTAAAGGGTTAAAGAAAGGTTTACTAAAGCAACAATAATCAGTGCCACAATGCCCACGGACAGCAACGGGGCAACTTCCGGTGGGAAACCGACTCGCGGGTGGCTCAGATCAAAACTCACGATAGGAATAGCGGTCAAGTCTAAGCGTTGTATATGAGCAAGGATGGGCGATGCCATTGGGTCAAATAGGTAGATAGCTTCGCGTACTAGGCTCCCCTGGGTTATTTCGCTCAGATAGTCGTTGAAGTCTACCAAGATACCAGCAAGGTTGACTGCTAATGAGAGCGGTAACAAGAGTCCGATAATCAATGTGCGCCAAGAACGATAATCTAGCAAGCTACCAATAGTTAGGGTAAGAACAGGCATAAGCGGCACGAGAAACCGTGGTCCCCACCCCCAACCTGCCCACCACATCCACCAGAGCGCACTTTGGATGAGGGTTATGCTGGTCAGCATACCAACAAGCCATGCTTCAGCAGGGAAGCGATGGGCAAAGCGGGAGAAGGCAGCGGGGATAACGAGCAAAAGGGGGACATAGAGAAAAACAGCCTTGCCAGGACTAAAGAGCAAGCCAAACAACCCTAGCATAAGATTGCCAGTGAACCCTTTATCAGCAGCATAGCCATGCTCCAACAGCGAATGGAAGCGGAGCCAGTTGTGCAGCAGCACCAAGCCAATCCCTGGTAGCAAGCCTACAAGTAGCCGGGTGAGCTTTTGGTGACGGTATCCCTTGAGCCAGGCGTAGAGCAGCAGCGCGGGAATAAGCACTAGCCCCCCGATGCGCGTAGCCACAGCATAGCCTGCTGCAAGCCCGGCGGTGAGTGGGCGGTGGGTAAAGATGGCATAGGCTGTCAGCACAAGACAGGCGGTAAACAGCGGCTCACTGAAGAAAAAGCGAGCGTAGGGAAAGGCAAGTGTGCCGATACCGTAGAGTAGGGCGACCATAACGCCTTTGTGGGGGGAGTTGTAGAGGGTGCTTGCCCATTGTGCTAGGATGCCAGCGGTAAATGCGGTAGCAATGGCAGGCAACAAGAGAGCTATACTCTTGCCCACTTGGAAGTCGTCTGATCCAGGAAACACATACCATCCAATGACATAGCGACCAAACCAGTAGCATGCTGCGGCAAGTAGGGGTTGTCCTATGCCGTAGCGTGAGACAAGTTGACCATCTACGCCGGTAACGACCTGTGGGAAAGCAGCCGCATAGTCGGGTAGGCTGATACGCTGCTCGTCAACCAGTTGGACTGCCGAAAGCAGCATAAGCTCACCATCGCTACTATACGGTTGTGCTCCTGTGGTTAGGAGATAGAGACCTAGCAGGAGGATGGCAGTCCATCGTGCCGTATGCGTGTATGCTGTTTTGGGCATATGGTGTGGTCTATGGTTGCGTTGGATAATTCCACCGTTGGGTTTACATTAAGTAGGGTATGACCAAGTGTCAAGGTACCTATAAAGAGTATAGTATCACATGTATATAGGTATGTTCAAACTGCCATGGGGGCTGCCCGGTGAGACCCTCTCCCCCTGCCCCCTCTCCCATCCCAGGGCGAGGGGGAACCGCGGCAGGTGTTGACGAACCGCGAGTGTCAACGAGCGGATTTCCCGACAGAAACGCAGAGACGCAGAGGCGCAGAGACGCAGAGACGCAGAGACCGGGCAAGAGAGGATATGGGGGGCTGCCGCGGTTCCCCTTCTCCCCTCAGTGGGACGCGGGGCGGGGGGATGGGGGGGACAACCCCCGCTCGTTGACACTCGCGGCTCGTTTGGTGGGACGTGGGGAGAGGGGGATGGGGGCTGCCCGAAAACGCCTGCGCCCCTACAATGTTTGTCCGACTTCCATGTGATTTCTCTATTAGACACCAAGATCAAAATCACACCCACTTGAAAAAAACACCTGAATCTTTCCACCAAATATACCAAAGTTCCCATGCTGTCTTACCTCTAATTGAACATTATTTTCCACATCCCAAAAATCCGTTGTACGTCCTACAAAGATATTTTCGGGGGTATTTGTGCCCGTACCGCTCCATATATTAACACTACTCTGTGCGGCAAGCACGGTATTGGGCAACACATACTCATTATCTTCATAAATAGACCAATCCTGTAGAGTTATGGAAGCTGTACCCTGGTTGGTAACAGTAATAAACCGACTATCCGCACACTCTTTTTCACTAACAACTTCCAAATCAAAAGGGGTGTTCTTGCTACACCCGGTAAGCAGTAGAGCTATGAGCATGAATAGCAAAGTTCTACCAGTAAGCGGTCTTTTCATGGGTTGTCCTCGTTTCTTGTTTGATATTCGCTATCTGTTTCATGTTGTGGGGATGTAGGCATACTACCGATCCCAAAATAGTATACTTCGGCTTTTTGCCCCAAGATGGTATGATGTATCTTCCCTACGGTTAGTTCTTGGTCATTATGCCAATACGCATCAGTATCCCCTAAATAGACATTGTGCTGGTCTGCTATTCCTATACCACGCCAAATATTGACGCTTTCCCCAGCGGGCAGGGGTATCTCTGGGACAGCATACCTAGTTGCTTCGGCATCAATATGCCAATCTTGCAATGTGTCATCAGTTGTTCCAATATTGGTGAAGGTGATATACCGGCTATCTGCACCAAGATGTTCTGGAGTGACCAATACATCAAGATACGGAGTGCATCCCACCAAAACTAGGCATAATAGGAATGTGCAATAGTGCGCTTTCATGAGATGAGTTACCTCCATTTATGCCCTACCAAAAAAGCTACCTACAATATAATTAAACACCATGTATTGCCAATAATCAATAGCGTGAGAAGCATGGGATAAGCACTTGGGTGCGTTGGGTCTCCCTTGAAAAGCCCCCGCATCCCCGCTACCCAAAAGGCTTGGGTATGGGGGCTGCCCGAAGGGGAAGGGGGACAAAACCCTCTCCCCCCTGCCCCCTCTCCCATCCCAGGGCGAGGGGGAGGAACACCTGCCGCGGTTCCCCTTCTCC
>CAYPHM010000002.1:53023-53372 GCA_964410555.1 uncultured Chloroflexaceae bacterium
GGGGGAGGAACACCTGCCGCGGTTCCCCTTCTCCCGCGTAGTGGGACGCGGGGCGAGGGGATGGGGGCTGCCCAAAGGGGAAGGGGCTAGGGGATGGGGGGATGCCGGTGGGGGAAGGGGCTAGGGGATGGGGGACAAAACCCTCTCCCCCCTGCTCCCTCTCCCATCCCAGGGCGAGGGGGAGGAACACCTGCCGCGGTTCCCCTTCTCCCGCGTAGTGGGACGCGGGGCGGGGGGATAGGGGGGACAACCCCCGCTCGTTGACACTCGCGGCTCGTTTGGTGGGACGCGGGGCGAGGGGGATGGGGGCTGCCCGGAGCGACCCTCTCCCCCCTGCCCCCTCTCCCAT
>CAYPHM010000002.1:53472-97137 GCA_964410555.1 uncultured Chloroflexaceae bacterium
CCCAGGGCGAGGGGGGGGAACACCTGCCGCGGTTCCCCTTCTCCCGCGTAGTGGGACGCGGGGCTAGGGGATGGGGGCTGCCCGAAGGGGCAGGGGCTAGGGGATGGGGGACAAAACCCTCTCCCCCCTGCCCCCTCTCCCATCCCAGGGCGAGGGGGGGGAACACCTGCCGCGGTTCCCCTTCTCCCGCGTAGTGGGGGAAGGGGCAAGGGGATGGGGGCTGCCCGGTGAGACGGTGCATGCAACGTCTCTACAACCTAACGCAACCGCTCTGCAAACGGGTTGGAACAGGCACGGTAGGCATCATACAACAACCCATTGTAGTAGACCGTCTTGTCCATATCCGTTTCTTTCCACGAGAAATCGCTGGAAAAGAGGAAAAAGATAGCTACCTCTTTGATATACGCAGGTTGCTTTTCCTTCAACGCTTGCAGATAGGCGGCTACCATTGCTTCGTCTGTAAGACTCTCGGCATAGCGTAGGTAGTCCTTCGCAAAGCTGGCAACCCCGGCTCCATCTAGCGTCAGATAATCGAGCTGCTCGTGGACAATATCCTGGATAAGCTGCCGGGTAATCTCCACACCGGCAATGGTGACAGGCGTAATTGCCGGGGTAGGGGTGCTGGTGCCGTGTGGCGTAGGGTTTGCTTCTTGTTGGTCGGCAGACGGCGCACTTTTTGCCCCACATGCTGCCAACCCTACCCCCGCAACCGACAGCAGGAGAAATTGACGGCGGGTTACTACTAGTGGTTTCACCGGTCTAGCTCCTTCCTCATTTGCCATTACATATGGTCTGCTGCCCACAACGAGAGTGCCGAAAGCGTCAACGTGGGATTGGCAGGTGAGCATGTGGGGTAGACACTGCTGCCCAACACCAGCAGATTGCGGACATCGTGGTGCTTGAGGTAGCGGTCTACCACAGAGGTTTCTGGGTCGTTGCCCATAACCGTTGTGCCTAGAATGTGCGCCTCGGACGGGTTGATCTTATCGTCAAACCTGATGTCCTCAACCGGTATGGGGTTGAGGATTTGTGGCAATACTTCTGGCAAGATGTCGAGCGTATGCTGCGTATAGGTTGAGTGGGTGGTGTAGTGGGTTTCTGGCAATGCCGGGTTGTCGGCACTGGGTGCCACAAAGTTTGCCTCGTTCGGTAGGTCTTCCAAGATGATCTTGAGCCGCATATGCTGCCGCCATCTGCCCGCTTCAATCCGTATGTCAGACAGGTAGGGGACATTCCACGATTCAATGAGGCATGCCGCACGTTCGGTGCGGTGCGGACCATCGTAGAGCATATAGCCATGCCCCACAATGCTGGTGCTGCCCTGGTAGTTGTCTATTGCCGCTAGATCGACATGCACCCACTGCGATACCTGCTCATTGAGCCGCTTCCCAAGTAGTGGGTGCGCGAACCCAGAGCGCATCAGGATGTGGGGGTTGAAGAGCGCGTTTGCCGCTAGGACTATCAAGTCGCCATTGGCAGTCTGCTGCTTGCCTTCGTATTCATAGACTACCCCGCTGGCAACCCCGCCGCTCGTTTCTATCGTCTGCGCTGTCGCCGCCGTTTTCAGCGTGACGCGGGAGTCGTTGTAGAGGGCGTAGAGTTCGTTGGGGATGCTAAAGCGGGCATTGATAGGGCACATATCGCATACCCCATTCGCGCAGCACTTGGCACGGTTGTCAGTAGGGATGCGAGCGCGGGCGGATGGCTGCTGAAAGTAGGTATCGTGGTAGGCAGACTTGAGCACAAGGTCAGGGTCAGAGAACTGATGGGGGGGCTGCGGGTAAGGGCGCGAGCGTGGGAAGGGGGTGTCCTCGCTTGGACCCGCCACCGCCATCATCTCCTCCGCAGTGCAATAGTAGGGTTCTAGCTCATCGTAGGTGAGGGGCCAATCTCTGCCTACCCCAAAGGTAGTCTGGAGTTGGAAATCGTTGGGGAGCATGCGCGGTACACACCCCCACCACGCCATCGATCCGCCCCCAAAGGCAAGGTTGAACATCCAGTTTTTTTCTGTGTGGGTATTGACGAAGGTCTCTTCATACGGCACACTTGCCCATTTTTTGTGCTTAATCTGCCAGCTTACCGTGTCGGTGTTGCCCCGCTCCAATACGAGGATACGGGCATCAGCGGGGGCAGTTTCTAGGTAGGCTGCCAGAAAGAAAGCCCCGGCAAAACCTGTGCCTATGATAATGGTATCAAACTGTTCTTGCATGAGTTATGCCCAAAATCGGTAGCGTAGGAGCGCAAAGATGGCATAGAATCCCTGGCTTGGACGCATTTTCTTACCCTCTTCATACGTTCTGCCAAGATAGCTCACGGGTACCTCATAGATACGGTAGCCCTTGCGAAGAACCTTTGCTGTGATTTCTGGCTCTAGCCGAAAATCGTTGGACTCCAGGTTGAGACTTCGCATAATGTCAGTTCGCATGGCTTTGTAGCAGGTTTCCATATCGGAAATCCAGCTATTGTACAGAAAGTTGGTCAAAAAGGTTAGCCCCTTGTTGCCAAGCGCGTTCCAAAAGTACATCCCGGTATGCCGCCCCATAAAGCGACTGCCAAACACCACTTCAATGCGTCCCTCGGCAATGGGCTTGACCAGTTCGTAGTAGTCGTTTGGATCGTACTCCAAGTCGGCATCTTGGATAATGACAATCTCGCCGGTGGCGTGGGCAAGACCACTTCGCACCGCAGCCCCCTTGCCGCGGTTGTCTGGATGGCGTACTACGCGCATACGCGGGTCTTTGGCAGCTTCCTCCTGCAACATGGCAAAGGTATTGTCGGAGGAGTTGTCATCAACAGCGATGATCTCCTTGTCAATATCCACGGCACGAACTGCTTTGAGAATAGGGGGTAAGGTATCTGCTTCATTATAACATGGCATAATGACGGTTAATAACGGCTTCTGGGCATTTTGCTGATTCATACGGTATTAAAAAATCTCCCTGGCATTTACATGATGATCTTGTTACACATTGGGGGTAATAAGCCCCATACGGATAGCGTAGCGCACTAGGCTGGCGACATCGTGAATATCGAGCCGCTCCATAAGTTGGGCGCGGTGGGTTTCCACCGTCTTCACACTGATACTGAGCATTTGAGCTATCTCTTGGGTCGAGTGCCCCTCGGCGATAAGCTGGAGAATCTCCCGCTGTCGACGGGTAAGCCGCTCCAGCGAGCTCGGCTCGCCCCCCACCCGCCGCACGTAGTCGGCAACCACATGTTTGGACACCGCCGGGCTGAGGTAGGTTTCCTCACGGGCAACGGCACGGATGGCAATTTCTAGCTCTGCCATGTCAGCGTCTTTGAGCAGGTAGCCAACGGCACCTGCTCGCAAGGCTTGGAGGACATACTCCTCGCTGGCATACATCGAGAGGATAACGACATGCACCTGGGGAAACTCTTTGGCAATACGGGCAGTCGCTTCTAGCCCATTCAGCCCTGCCATGCCAATGTCCATAAGCACAATGTCTGGCGCATGGATTTCGATGAGCCGAATAGCCTCGCGTCCATCGCCTGCCTCGGCGACAACCTCTATCCCATCGAGGCTCTCCAGCAACGCCCGAATACCTGCGCGAACGATAGTATGATCTTCTGCAAGCAGCATGCGAATAGTCGTGTTCATTGTTAGCCTACTCTACTCATATCGTTGGGTGGAACCGGGGTGTGATTGGTAGGCTTGTAGCGGGAAGCGAGCCTGTATCTCTGTGCCGTTGCCAGGTGATGATTGTATCTCTATCTGCCCATCGGCAAAGAGTACCCGTTCTTGCATACCAAGCAAGCCCAAGCTAGAGCCACGGGTGGCGCGTTCTTGTGCTGCATGCACATCAAACCCGATACCATTATCTTGAATAAACAAATGCAAGGCTTCGTCATCTTGTTGAAGCTCTACATACACCCAGCTGGCTTTGGCGTGGCGTATAATGTTAGTCAAGGCTTCTTGGGTGACGCGAAAGCATGCCGTCTCCAGGTCTGGCGGCAATCGTGGCACGAACAGATCAGTGACAAACTCTACCTTAAACCCGGTCCATTGGGATTGTCGGTCTATATACCAGCGCAAAGCCGCTTCTAGCCCCAGGTCATCGAGCAGCGAGGGGCGCAGGTCAAGCGAGAGATTGCGAACCTGCTCAAGCGTCTGGTCTACAATCGCCATGCTCTCCTTGAGCGCCGGGGCAAGCGGGGCTGCTTCTGGTACCCGCTGTATCGCTTGCAGGCTAATCTTCACCGCGGTGAGCGATTGTCCTATCTCGTCATGCAATTCACGGGCAATATGGTGCCGTTCCATCTCCTGTACTTCCATGAGCCGGCGGGAGAGTTTCTGCAACCGTTCGCTGCCTGCCCTCACCTGCTCAAACAGACGGGCATGGTTTATCGCCACTGCCATCTGGTCGGCAACCTCATGAATAATCGAGAGGTGTTGCTCATTGAAGGCATAGGGGGTGGTTGTCCCCAGGTTGATATTGCCTATCGGTTGATTATCCGCTATGAGCGGGGCGTTGATATACGAACGGATACCAAACACCAGCAATTCCTCTATGAGTGGTGTACGCTCAGGCAGGCTAAGACGCTGAATATCCCCCTCATAGTGTGCGGTAGCGTAGTGGGACATATGCTGTATCTCTGGTGATAGCAACGGAATGCGACTGCCGGGCAGGGCAAAGGTTGGGTCGGTATCGTTGCCCTTAATGTCTGCTACCAATGTCACCGGTTTGTTTTCTTCCATATTGTAGCCGATAATGCTTGCCCACTGGTAGGGAACCACCCGGCGTATGTGGCTCAGAGCGGCTTGGGCAATGGCTTCTGGTGTCTGTGCCGTCAGGATAGCCTGATCTATTTCGTGCATATTCTTCAATCGTTCCGCATAGAGCCGCAAAGCCCGCTCTGCTTGGTCACGCTCTGAGCGTGTGCGTAGTGCCATAATACCATAGGCTAGATCATTTGCCATCTCCATTAAGAGTTTGACCTCTTCTTTGCCAAAAGCATCTGGCTCCTCGGCGTAGATATTCAATACCCCAAAGGTGTGATTATCGGTAATGAGCGGGAGCGCAACAGAAGCCACAACGCCATTGAGAGCGGTATAGTCTTGCCAACGCAGGTGTTTGGTGCTGCGGCGGATGTTCTTTGCCACACAGGGTATGCCCGTTTCTATCGCCTTTCTCGTTGGTCCATGCTGCGTAGAAGATACTGACGATGCCCATGATACATCAAAGGAATGGATCGTTTCGTTCTGGTAGGCAGCTTTGGCAACAATACTCACATGTTCCTGCTCTTCCTGCTCGGCAAAGCCTGCCCACGCCATACGATACCCCCCCACTTCTACGATAATGCGGCAGATGTCGTGCAAAAAGGCGTGTTCTTCAGTGGCGTGGATGAGCGATTGGTTGCACTCGTTGAGGGTACGCAGGGCGCGATGGGCGTTGCGAAGCTCATCTTCAGCACGCTTGCGGGCGATAAACTGCCCTATCTGTATACCAATATCTTGCATCAGCCGCAAGATTGCCCGTCTCTGTTCTAAGGGTAGACGGCTAAAGAGCACCAGTACCCCAATAGTTTTGCGCCCATTGATGATAGGGAAACCACAACCAGTCTGCATATGGGGGGTAGCAAAGTGGTAGGCGTGGTGCAGGTGGGGATGGTTGGGGATGTCTGTTATCCATCGCGCTTCGCCTTGTCGCCAGACCTGGGCAGGGAGTTCTTGAGTCGTCTCACTTGTACGGCTTATCTCCTGATAATCTGGCAGGACAATGTTTGGAGCATGCCAGATACCGCACCATTCGAGATTGTGGGTATCGTAGTCTTCCAACCACATTTCACCTATGTCCCACATGCTCCCTTCACAGATGTTTTGCAATAGGTGGGGGATGGCTTCATAGATAGAGTCGGAGTTGGTTAAGATAGAGGTGACGGTGTAGCGTATCAGGCGGCGTTTTTCGCCCCGCTTGCGCTCGGTGATGTCGCGGAAGGTGGCAAGGTAGGCAATGGACTGCTCCCACTCGATTTCTACTACGCGCATTTCGGCGGTGGCGTGGTTGCCTTCCTGACGAAGTACCTCTATCTCGGTGGTCTCCCCCCCCATCACAGGAAAACCAAGCGACTCACCGAGGAGATAGTCTGCTGAACGGTCAAAGATGATTTCTGCGGTAGGGTTGACAAACTGGATGACCCCTTGTTTGTCTATGATGACAATACCATCGGCGTTTTTGTCAATAATCGTTCGAAAGCGGCGTTCTTTGGCTTCGATCTCTTCGGTGTAGCGTTTCAGTTCACTTTGCATGCGGTGGCGGTCTACAGCGTAGCGGATGGAGCGCACCAGCAGTGGCGGTGAGACGGTACGTTTGCCATGTTCAAGGTAGCTTTTCACGAGGTAGTCTTCTGCCCCATTCTTGACCACCTGAACCGCAAGGGCATCATCGTTGCGTTCGGTGAGAACAACGATGGGGATACGTGTTGCGTGTTGCTTGATATGGGCAAAGGTGGCGTAGCCGTTGCTGTCCACAACAAACAGGTTCATCAGGATAACATCATACTGGTGATGGGCAAGGTGCGATATAGCATCCTGAAGGCTTGCAACATGGGTGAGAGCGACTTCCTCTGAAGTGACGGTGGAGATTACCTCTTGGATCATCCTAGCATCTTCTGCGTTGCTCTCTAACATGAGGATTTTTACCAAGTCTCTGAGCATAGGTGTGCTTGTCTCTGACCCCTGCCCTAACCAGGCTTTACTGGCTAGGGGTGTGAGCCATACCCAAGTTTTCTCCTTGCTTGAAAACCATTGGATCGTTTACATGAGCTATTGCATCTAGGATTTCAATGCCCACTAAGAACCCCTCACTATCATAGTCTAGGGAGATACTTTCTGTGATGTGTTGTGTTGTTACTGTGGTTTCTTTGAATTGGATATAGAGCGCATCTACCATCGGATCGTAGGTCAGTTTCATTACGATACCCCTTTATTGTGTATTGTATCACGCTTCCCCTACCTACACCACTTGCCCCAGGTTGCATTGGGCGAGATGTGTTCCCTTAAATATTGCTGTATTGCCTACTAGGGGGTTTTTTGGTAGCATTGTTGGTATACGCTGTGTGGGATTTGCTCTCCCTCTCCCATACTCTCAGGGGTAGGAGCACATTCTCACCACATGGGAGAGGGGGCAGGGGGAGAGGGGGGGGGTATGCCCCCATCCCCTGCCCTTCCCCCGCAAGCGGGAGAAGGGAGACCGGACGGCTCCCCCTCGCCCTCTGGGAGAGGGGGCAGGGGGGAGAGGGTCACACCGGGCATCCCCCACCCCCTCGCCCTGCGTTCCACAAGACGAGCCATGAGGGGCAACGAGCGGCTAGAATGAACCGTGAGTGTCACCGAGCGGATGTACGGGATGGATGGCAAATTTGACATATTCTTTGGGTCGTGAAAGAACTATACAAGGAATAGAGTAATGTTTCTGTACCAGAAAGTCCAACATAGACGTGCTGAAATTCTGCTGATTGCCAAGAAGTATGGAGCTTCCAACCTCCGGCTATTTGGTTCGGTAGCCCGACAGGAAGAAACAGCAGTGAGCGATGTAGATTTGTTGGTTGATATGGAACCAAACCGCAGCTTACTAGACAGAATAGGGTTGCTCCAAGAATTACAAGAACTCTTGGGGTGTCCTGTTGATGTGGTTACTGACCAAGCCCTGCATTGGTCTATTCGTGAGCAGGTGCTTAGTGAGGCTGTGCCACTATGAGGGAAGATCGTGTCTATTTGCTTCATATTCAAGAGTGCATCGAACGAATAGAAATTTATACCAAAGGTGGGCATAGTGCTTTTATCGCATCATCGCTTATCCAGGATGGTGTAGTACGCAATCTTGAAGTTATAGGAGAAGCAACCAAACAACTTTCTACTGATTTACGACTTCTCTATCCAGAGATTCCCTGGAAGCAGATAGCAGGTCTACGAGACGTACTTATTCATGATTATATGGGAATCAACTTAACGGAAGTATGGAATGTTGTTGAACATGAGATTCCTGTTCTCAAGCAAAATATTGGTTTTATACTTAACCAAATACCTGATTGAACATTATAAAGAGAGGAGAAGTCATAGCTCATATGACTAATGTAACGAAAACAACTATTCAAAATGACCAGGAATACCTATTGCAGACCTACCAACGCCCAGAGATGGTCTTGGAGCGGGGGGTAGGGGCTTATCTGTATGATACCAACGGTCAACGCTACCTTGATTTTGTCGCTGGTATTGGCGTGAATGCGCTAGGGCATGGGGATGAAGAACTCGTTGGCACACTGGCAGTACAGGCAGCCCGGCTGATTCACGTCTCTAATTTGTATCACACCATACCCGGACCCGCCCTAGCTAAGATGCTGATAGAACATAGCCCCGGCTTTGACCGCGTGTTTTTCTGTAATAGCGGGGCAGAGGCGATAGAAGGGGCTATCAAGATGGCACGGAAGTATGCCCGCCAACGCTACGGTGAGGGCAAAACGACTATTGTCGCCTTTAATGGATCGTTTCACGGGCGCACAATGGGGGCAGTGTCTATCACCTCACGGGAAAAGTACCGTGTCCCCTTTGAGCCAGTGCTGCCCAATGTGCGGTTTGTGCCATTCAACGATGTACCCACCCTCTACAAAGCGATTACTGATGATGTGTGTGCCGTTTTTGTTGAGCCAATCCAGGGGGAAGGCGGTATTCATGTGGCAAACCGCGAATTTCTCAGTCGGCTGCAAACGCTCTGCAATCGGTATGGGGCATTGCTCGTTGTGGATGAGATACAGTGTGGGATGGGGCGCACGGGCACGCTCTGGGCGCATCAGGCAAGCGAGATACAACCAGATATAATGACGATAGCCAAACCGTTGGCAGGTGGGTTGCCTATCGGGGCAATTCTGGCACGTCAGCATGCCGCCGATGCATTCAACCCCGGCGATCATGGGACAACATTTGGCGGTGGACCAATGGTGACGGCAGCAGCGCAGGTCGTGCTGAGACGGGTAAGTGAGCCAGCGTTCTTGGAGCATGTGCAACGGGTAGCGGCGTATTTGGAGCAGTCGCTTGAACAGTTGGCAGCAGCGTATTCGCAGATTGTTGAGCTACGGGGGCGCGGGTTGATGCGCGGTATCAAGGTGAACGGGTCTGCTGCCCATATCCGCCAGCAGTGCTATGAGGCGGGATTACTAGTCGCCACGGCAGGCGAGGATGTTATCCGATTGTTGCCGCCGCTGATTATTACCGAGGAGCATGTGGATGAGGCAATACTGATGCTTCGCAAAGCGTTGTAATGGGGGGGATGAGCGGATGGAGAAGGGAAACGAACACCGGGCAACTACCCTTGCCCTGGGGTGGGACACGGGGTCAGGGGGGAGCGGGCTATTATTGTAAGGATTTGCCCGTCTACCCCCCCTAACTCTCGCCAAAATAGCGCAAGGCTTCTGTGATATAGCGGTCTTCCGTACCATTACCCACATTGTCTGTGCCATTACCCTCTATCACCACATCTGGTTGTATACCCACACCCTCAAGGTTGACTCCATTGGTCAACCGAAACCCCTCCTGCGCCAGCCACAACCGCGCTCCCCCCGCAAGTTCGTAGGCATAGATCGTCTCCGTGTTGCCAGAAGATGGCTCCCCGATAAGGTACGCCCCGGCTTCCGTTTGCAAGATACCCGCCATCACCTCGGCGTAGGATGCTGTCTTGCTGTCAATTAGCACAACCAGTGGCACATAGCGCAGGTCGGGGCCTGTCCCCTCGCGCACAACCAGCGGCATCGTATGTTGCCTATCAAAGAACGTCCCCACCTCGCCGCGCACAAAGTGGCTCAACACACTAATCAGCACATCCCGCCAGCCGCCAGGGTTGCCACGAAGGTCAAGGATTAACCCGCGCAAAGGTTTCTCAACCACAAGGTCAGTTAGGCTGCCACTCACCTGTACATGCATGTCGCTAACCCACAATGAGGGAATCTGCAAATAGCCAATGTCGTCAGCAATGCGTCTTGAGGGCAGGGTTATCTCCACTACCTGCTCATCCCGCTTCAACAGTACATCCCGCGACTTCTCGCCAGGACTTAACACCGTGAGCCGCACCTCGGCATCTACTGGACCGTGGATGTCGTGACACGGCGTAAGGGTACACGGCACCCCATCCACCGCAATAATCCGGTCTTGAGGACGCAAGCCGGCTTGGTCGGCGGGGCTATCGGGGATAACTTGTTCAATCAGCACCCCATCATGGGTCATCACCGTTTTTACCCCAATACCCACATGCCGTTGCCCATTTCGGCTCAGGTTATTCTCTCTATTGGCATCAGTTGGAGCCAAGAAGCGGGAATGGTGATCGCCAAGCTGATCTACCATATCCGTAAGCAGGGCGTAAAATTCATCATTGCTTGGAGCAGCGGCAACCCACGGGGCATACTGTGTCCGTATCTCTTGCCAATCTAGCCCGTGAAAGTCTGGA
The DNA here is from genome assembly GCA_964410555.1 of uncultured Chloroflexaceae bacterium. Lineage (GTDB taxonomy): Bacteria > Chloroflexota > Chloroflexia > Chloroflexales > Chloroflexaceae > JAAUSY01. Next base: position 63,927 of record CAYPHM010000002.1, read on the forward strand.
TACAGGTAGTACATATTCACCGTATCCCACACCTCTTCAAATATCTGCTTGCGCTCCGTGGCGGGGATGAGCGTGGGGGATGGTGATGGCGTGGGGGATGGTGATGGCGTGGGGGAACGTGTTGGGGTAGGTGTGGGCGATGGGGTTGGTGAAAATGTTGGCGTAGGCGAGAACGTTGGCGTAGAGACGGCAGACGATACGGCAGCAATCACTGTACTGGTTGTGGTCTGTGTTGCCTCCACATGCGCGTCAGGCGAAGCCGTGATAGTAGGAACTTCAGTTGGCGTTTGTGGAGTCATGCTACACCCGCCCAACAGCAGCAGCGAGCAGAGCAGCAGATAGACCGGTATGGGACAAAACCAACGCACGAAGCTACTCCAATGCAAAGGCGGCTTGCAATACCTGACCAGCAAGGGTAGCCGCTACCGAACTCCCCTCGCCGCCGCGCTCAATCATCACAGCTACGGCATACCGTGGCTGCTCCACCGGGGCTATGGCAATGAACCACGCATGGGGGGGCGCACCCGGCACATGCTCTCCGGTACCAGATTTGCCCCCAACAGACACGCCTGTCACCTGTGAGCTAACCACACGCCCAAACCCATACTCCCCCACTGCTCGCATATACTCACGCATTTTCCTTGCCGTTTCTTCGCTCATCGTGCGGCGTATAGCCCGTGGGACTTCCTGAAAAATGATGCCACCATTGTTTGGGCGTTCAATGCGTTCAACCAGATAGGGCTTCATCATCACCCCTTCATTGGCAATAGCCGCAGTCACAAGAGCCATTTGTACGGGAGTCACGAGCAACTGTCCCTGACCATAGCCGGTGTCTGCTAGGGCAGCTCGACGGTCTAGGAAGCCAGGGTCAACGTAGAGCAAACTGGAAGCGGTAGGGAGTTCCCGAAAATGGGGGTACATATCGGGGGCATCTTGCGGACGATAGAAGTCAAAGACTTTTGCTTGGTCTATCATACGATCTTTGCCAAGCCGAAGCGCGTACTGGGCAAAGGCAACGTTGCACGAGTAGGCATAGACCTTCTCTAGGGTTGTTGGGTCGCCAGTCAGGGAGTCGAGGTCATGCACCGCATTGACGACAGGGGGCGCACCCGGCTCGGTTTGGTACTGGTTATAGCAGCGGATGTCATCTGGCTTGCCCTCATTGGGATATTCTAGCACCCCCACAGCAGTAACCGTCTTGAAGGTTGAGCCAGGGGGGTACATCCCCTGCGTTGGGCGGTTGATCAGCGGCTGCCCTGCGGAATCGCTATTGAGGTATCGCCAATAGTCGCTTATCCGCTGGTTTTCCGCTTCCCAATCTTGGGTAGCGTAATCAAAGCTCAACCCGCGAGGGTCAAAGCCTGGATTGCTAACCATTGTCAGCACCGCGCCACTGGATGGGTCGAGAACCACAATGGAGCCTGTCCTGCCGCCAAGCAGGTTTTTGGCGTGTGCCTGAAGATGGGCATTGAGGGTAAGGTAGAGATCATTCCCCACCTGTGTCTCACCGAGCAGTTCGCTTTGCAAACGGACAAGCTCGCTGCCCCGCTCGCCGCTGAGAAACTCGCTATAAGTAGCTTCTAGCCCAGCTTGCCCAAACCGCGTACTAAAGAATCCAACGATATTGCTAAACGCCCCCGCATCATAGAACATATCTACAAAGGGATAGACCCGGCGGACAAAGCCATCTTGCACAACCTCGCTGGCAACGAGGAGCACGTTGTCTTGGGCAAAAATTTTGCCCCGCATCACCCGCTGCGAGGAGAGCACCGGGCGAACATTGCTGGTAATCTGTCCCGTTTCCGAATCAATATTGACCCGATTAGCGATAGCATCAGCCTGAACCATCTGCTGGCGCAACAGCTGCAACCCAAGCAACCCAAAACCAATGGCGACAATCAAGCCGAGATTATGGACACTCCGATGAAAGCCACGAGGCAGGGGAGAACGACTAAACCACGCCGCTAGTCCAAGCAGGGGGGCGGCAATCCAAAGACAGGCAATCCAGCGGGCATCTTGGTCTACTGGCTGAATGATGCCATACCCAAGTATGGCAATGGAGACGAGCAAAACCGTTGTTTGTATTCCTGAACGCATAGGGTACTTTTCGCTATGGGAGCGGGATCGTCCCGCAAACGGTTACACCTTGTTGTTGGTCTACTACTTCTAATTCGCCGTCTATTTCAGCAAAACGATAGTGCATCAAACGAAGCGCATGTATCCCTGACCGCTCATATGTCCCATCAAGCAACCCAACACCATCATCGCCAATCGTCAACCGCACACTATCTATTGCATAGGAAAGGATTACAAAACCACTACGGGCATGGGCATGCTGCTGAATGTTGATCAGGGCTTCTTGGGCTAGACGAAAGAGGGTAATGTACTGTACTGGTTGAAGCGGTTGGTTTTTGCCAATAGACCGCATACTGATGACAATACCACTATGGATACTAAAGTCTTTGACCAAACGATCTAAGGCGGTAGATAGGGCTACATTGGATTCCGGGGTAAGCTCATATAGCACCCGCCGCAAATTTTGCTCATCCTGGTGAGCGACCATGTGGGCTTCGCCCGGCATGACCCGCCACGTAGATTTGTCTGGGGATGGGCGGGGGTGAGGGGGGTCTAGGATAGGTTCATCTTCATGCTGTTCTTTGATAAACGAAAATGGCTCAGAGGACGGTTCTGTATAGGGCGTGTCAAAGGAATGTTCCGCTAGGAATGTTGCCAAATTGCCCTCGTTTATCATCATACGCTGCTCTTCCCAACGATCTATGATCAGGGAGACATATCCCCATATCGTCACAAAGATGATAGGGGTAATCATTGTGGCGATGACGAGCCAGGGAGATTGAAAAATGGTTTCGGGAGAGAAGCCGAGTTGGGTTTGGCTCAGAACAATGAAAAAGGCGGCGGCGACAAATCCCCCACGCCAACCCGTGAGCAGTGCTGGCATAACAAGGCTGCTCAGGGCATAGGGCAGAAAGGGCAAAAAAGCCCCATTGGTAAGCCAAAGGAGTGCCACACAGAAGAGTATATCTGGGATCATCATGAGGGTTTGGCGAATGACCACAGATACATACTTATGTATGGTCAGGGATAACAGGACGTTGATCCCACCTGTGACGGCGAACAATCCGATAGGGAGAGATGAGATGTTGTGGCTACTGACAAACAGGGCTATACCAGCAATACCCCAGGCAATCCAACGGTATAGCAGAAAGAGACTTGGTACTTGAACAAGTGATTGGAGCCAAGTTTTTACCCTGTACCACTGGTCTTCAAACTCTTGGAAGGATGGTATCTGAATGGGCATATCTCGCCATGAATAACACCTAAAAGAACGATGAGGTGTGTACAAAGTAACGTAAAGATAGTCTGTAAAACCCACCAGTTCGAGCGGTGGGATACAAGGGCTCACTCGCTTCAGCCGCTTTAGATGAAATTGCGTACGTACGCTTCATCTAAGAGAATCTCGTAGGCGGGGACACCGCCTTCAGACGCAAACCTTCCCGTTGGGGAGGGCTAGAAGCCCAATCCTTGAGGATTGGGAGTTGTCACAATATAGTGTAGCAGAAAGAACGCAAGAGGGCAAGGTAATAGGGCAGGGATGGCAGGGCTACGTCAAAGTCCGAGCAGCCCCCCCCATCCCCTCGCCCCGCGTCCCACCGCGGGGAGAAGGGAGACCGGAGAGACGTAGCATGATGCTATGTCTCTACAAGCGGAGCGGGGGCAGGGGGGAGCGGGTGGACAAAAAGGGCAAATTTTCTTGGCTTGTGCGACTTTGACGTAGCCCTGGGTAATAGGGGAAAAAAACCTTGACACCCGCTCTCCTATCCGCTACACTTAATGGTAGGATTATTGCTGAGAAACTATGAGTAGCAAAATATGGGGCGCGTAGTCGCTGTCACCAATATAAAAGGTGGCATTGGCAAGACAACAACAGTTGTCAATGTCGGTGCTGGTATGGCTTTGATGGGTGCTCGTGTCCTGTTGGTAGATATAGATGCCCAGGGCAATCTCGCTATTGCGCTTGGGGTAACACCCAAACGCACGATTTATGATGTCATCGTAGATGGCATTTCCCCAGAAAAGTGTATCATCAATGCCCGGGCAAACCTTGACCTCCTCGCATCCAATGATACGCTGCTAGGGGCACAACCGACCATCTCGCGCCGTGCAGACTGGGCGCGTGTGTTGGAGCAAGCCCTCACTCCTCTCAAACGAAACTACGATTTCATCTTCATAGACTCGCCAGGCTCCCTCTCAGTGCTTAATGTCAACGCATTGATGGCAGCAAACGAAGTGCTTGTACCCACCACCGTAGAACACCTGTCTATCAAGGGGCTGGCTTTGCTCTTCAAGCAAATCGCCCGTATTACCGTAGGCAGTAGCATTATTCGTATGATTGTCCCCACAATGTTTGACCCACGGCTCAACCAGTCCCGCACCATGCTGAAACATATCCAGCAAACGTACGGCTCAGTTGTCGGCGAGCCAGTACGGGTCAATGTACGGCTATCGGAAGCCTCGTGGCATGGCAAAACGATCTTTGAATATGACCCCCACTCCCGTGGGGCAGTAGACTATGCCCGCCTCGTGAAGACCCTAAGTGGACAATGGGAGTTTCAGCCACCGGCAAAAGCGAGCAACCCCCCCCAACCTGCAACAGCAGATCACCTACCTACCAATGGGGGACAACATCCTCCCCAACCAGTACCCCAACCCCAACCTGCAACACCATCAAGGTACCTAGCGCATACGACCTCTGCAGCACACGCTACTAGCCCCCTATCCAATGCTAGTAGCCATCCTTCGTCCGCTGATCAACCAGATCATATCAAACCTATCAGCAATCTGCCGCTCAAGTGTCCCTACTGTGGACACGCTCTCCGCCGTTCAACGGTAGCTGGCTATCGAGTGGCATACTGCGACAACTGCCGCTATAGCCAACAAGAATTGGCAGTAGAAGGACGACGATAGTTCCCCTATGTTATGCGGTATCTACGGAACGGTAGAGTCCTCCAGAAGAAACCGGTGATGCAGAGGGTTCAGGAATAAACAACTCTGATAAAGACTGTACCACAGCATAGGCTAGTTCAAACTCACTGACAATAAAATCACGGAAGTTGTGGGGGTTGGTCTCTTGCCATTGTTCACTCAGATCGGTGTAGTTTGGACTAACTATTTGCACATAAGCCAAATTTTGTTCTTGCTCGTAACAATGATAGATGTGTCGAAGATCAACGACCATCGGCACAGATTCTATAACATCAGACATGTAGAAATCGCTCAAAGCCTTTTGCACACATCGTTGGAAGGTTCGTACCAACTCGTGGTTGCTATATTCAGTCATGGAACCACGAACGAGCACATTATACATCCATGTTAGTCCAAGAGGGACATCTTTTTTGCCGTCTATGCTATATCCTTCGGAAATCAACTCATGCTTGGCACTCCAAGCAAAACTGACCTCTACCCAGGGGGGGATAGTTTCTTCTTGCATTGGCTCAGGATGTTCCGGGAATAAGTCCGCTTTATATACCCGATCAAGCGAATCGGGTTGGACGCTTTCGATAAGTTCATGCTCATGGAAACCTACCTCATCCCACGAAGATTCTAAGATGGCAACCAATAGGTTATAGTTTATCATTACCCCTACTCTCTTGCTATTTTCTCTATTGTACTGGTTTTAGTTCCTGGTGACAAGGTGATGTATGCTTACCAAAAATCCTTCTGATGAAGAACGTATTCTGGCAGCCCTTGCCCATGCCAGTATTATTGCCAATCCTGCCAATCTGCTAGGCTTGATAGCCGCTGCGCTTATCTGGATCACCCAACGCCAACGTTCGGCGTATGTTGCCCATCACGCGCTCCATGCGTTAGTCTTTCAGGGGGTAGGGCTACTGCTCATTATGCTGATGGGGTTGACGTGGGGGGGGTGTCTGGTAGTCTCGATGCTCCCTATGATGATGCGTCCATCGCTCTATCGTGCTGAATACCCGCTCTCTTTCTGGCTTGCGCTGCTGTGTGGTATCTTGCTCATATTGGGCATCCTTACATGGATTGGCTATGGTATCCTCGGTGCATGGGCAGCGTGGAATGGGAAACCTTTTACCTATGGGATAGTGGGGAGGCTTATTGCCAAGCGCATGCCAGAGACATGACCGGGTGCAGATGCTGCCCCTGTGGCAAACCCAAATGGATCTGCTACTGATACGAACTCAACAGCGTGAACCAAGCTGAATAGAGTCCAGGCAGGAGTTCCGGGCAAGTTCTACGACAAGTTCCTTTGTTGTCCGAATCTCTGCGTTTCTGTGTCTCTGCGTTTCTGTGTCTCTGCATTTCTGTCGGGAATCTCTTGCCCGGACATTGTGTCTCTGTACCTTTGTGGTGTGTTTTGTCCGGTAGACTTACCCTTGTAAGGCAAGGGGGAGAGGGTCGCTTTGCCCTTGCCCCCCTCACACCGCATGCAAAAAGGGCAGCCACATAGCCAAGAACACCTCTGGCTCCTCCATATACGGCACATGCCCCACCTTCTCTATCACACACTCATCCACCTTGCCGCCATTTGCCCGATACCGTTCGAGCATAAAGCGGGTCTGGCTTACCATCGGTTGTGGGGGGTAGACCTCCATACCGGGCCACCCTGGAAGGAACCCTAGCGACCCAAGCGTCCCCGGATCGCCTAGCCCTCCATCCGCCACAATCTGGTCTGCCGTTCCCCGTATCCAGATAATGGGGGGGCGGGGCGAAATATCTGCCAGCGGGCTAAAGTTGCAATACTTGGGACTGAGCGCATTGTTTGCCCCACGAGTCCCCGGTGCAACAAAGGGCCAATTGGCAGAAACAACCATATCCCGCGAATAGTTGCCCTCATCCGTGCTGATCATCAGCATTGCCTCAACCAAAACATCCTCACGGGGCGAGCGGTATGGCGGAGCAACATACCGTTTCCTAAGCAATTGCCGGGGGGAAAAATCGCTCTCCTCGCTCTTATCCCCCGCCTCCAACAGTCGGATAATCTCTGGATTGACAATACCGCCGCCAGAACCAGCGTAATCCTGCCAACAGGGAGTTCCCTGTACATCCTTCGTGCCCCCATAGCCAAAGGGCGAAGCCGGTGCAACCAGCGTCAATGAGCGCACTGTTTGGGGATAGTCTATCGTATACTGCATCGCCACCCCGCCCCCAAACGAGTGTCCCACCAGACAACATGGCTCTAGGGTAAGTGCTTGGGCTAGGCTATGCAGATCATCGCTAAAATCGCGCAAGCCACGGGTAGCATCTACGGGCAAGGTTTCGCTCTCCCCATAGCCGCGCAAATCGGGAGCCAATCCGCGAAACCCCTCTGGCAAAGCCAACAGCATCTCTTCCCAAAACGTCGAAGAGGAGACATTGCCATGCACAAACAGCACCGGTATGCCATCGGCGGGTCCGTACTCAAGCACATGAACCCAACCACGCGAGGTCTCGACCATACGAATCGTGATACCATCCAAATGTGGGAGCATATCTTCTACTTTCTTTGTGTTCAAATGTACTCGAAAGTACGCTTTGTCCATTTCTAAAATGCCTGTGCTTCCCCCTGCCCCCTCTCCCATAAAGGGCGACACCCGCCCGGTTCCCCTTCTCCCGCGTAGTGGGGGAAGGGGTTAGGGGAAGGGGGCTTGTTTATTCCCCTCTCCCCCCTGCCCCCGCTCCCATCCCAGGGCGCAGGGGGAGCCGCTCCCTGTCCGGTTCCCCTTCTCCCGCGTAGTGGGACGCGGGGTTAGGGGAAGGGGGGAATGAACCGCAAGTGTCAACGAGCGGATAACGGAGCCGCGAGTGTCAACGAGCGGATAACGGAGCCGCGAGTGTCAACGAGCGGATGTTTGGGCGGGATGCGGGGGCAGGGTTACTTCTCTTCTACATCAAGCTCATCCCGCACAAGCAGGTCTGCCGACACGTCAAAAAAATCAGCTATCTTGAAAACCAGTTCTGCCCCTGGTCTTCTCTTCCCACTTTCAATTTGGTTAATGTGTGACTTGCCAACACCAAGTTCTTCTGCTAGTTGTTTTTGTGTGATGCCCCGTTCAGTACGTAACCAACGCATTTTTTCGGCGAATCGTTCTAATATAAAAACCCTTGACACAAGCAAAAAAACCGTGCTACATTTATTCCCAATTGTCAATTGCCCCCGCGTGTGGTGTATGTGCGGGTGTAGGGAGCGCACATCCATGCGCCCCTACGAAGATTGGTCATCCGCGTCAAGGTCGAGTTCATCGCGTATGAGAACATCGGTAGAAACGCCAAAGAAATCAGCAATTTCCACAATAAGTTCTATACTTGGTCTCCTTTCACCATTTTCCAAATTGTTTATATATGATTTTGCGGTACCTAGTTGCTTCGAAAGCTGTCGTTGTGACAGTCCACGTTGTTCGCGCAGGAATCGTATTTTCTCTGGAAATTTCACCATGTTGCTACTTGACACTTCAACGGTGTTCTTTTATAATGCCTGCTTGTAGCAGGCGTTTCTTCCACACTGCAACAGTCGCCAAACTTATGAGTGTGGAGAGCATTCTTGTAGCGAGACATTCCCACTACCACATTTCATGATACCCGATTTTTCATGATCGTGTGCAAAGGGAAAGAATAGGAGTAAAGCATATGGGTATGCATACCTTCGATGACCTCATGCTCAAGTGGCAGCATGAGAAGCTGACGGCGGAGCAGATGATAGGACAATTGTTGCAGCACATTGGGGTGCTGTATGAACGGTTGCGGTTGTTGGAGAAAGCGCACAATGCAGAACGCCAAGGGCAAATCACCCAACGATCAGAAGCACAACAGGCAAAACAAACGGGCAAGAGGTAGTATCTTCCCCTTGCCCTAGAATGCCCGGAACGATCCGTCCCCCTGCTCCCATCGGTGGGACGCGGGGTTAGGGGATGGGGGCTTGTTTATTCCCCTCTCCCCCCTGCCCCCTTTCCCATAAAGGGCGACACCCGCCCGGTTCCCCTTCTCCCGCGTAGTGGGGGAAGGGGTTAGGGGATGGGGGGATACCTCCGCTCGTTGACACTCGCGGCTCCCCAAACCCCCTCTCCCCCCTGCCCCCTTTCCCATAAAGGGCGACACCCGCCCGGTTCCCCTTCTCCCGCGTAGTGGGGGAAGGGGTTAGGGGATGGGGGGATACCTCCGCTCGTTGACACTCGCGGCTCCCTACACGGGGAGGGGTATGGGGGCTGCCCGGTGCCTTTTGCTACCCCTCCAGCAGCAGTGCCTCTGGGTCCTCTGCCAATTCTTTGATACGTACCAGGAAGCGTACCGCATCGCTGCCGTCTACAATGCGATGGTCGTAGCTCAAGGCAACATACATCATCGGACGGATGGCTATCTCCCCATTGACGACCATTGGGCGATCTTCTATCTTGTGCATGCCGAGTATGCCCACCTGGGGCGTATTGAGGATAGGCGTAGACATCAGCGAGCCATAGATGCCGCCATTGGTAATGCTAAACGTCCCCCCGCGCAAGTCTTCAAGCGTGAGCGTGTTGTTCCGCGCACGGGTAGCAAGTTCCGCGATGCCCTGCTCTATCTCGGCAAACGTCTTGCGCTCTGCATCACGCAACACCGGCACGACTAGCCCCTGCTCAGACCCCACCGCAATACCAATGTCATAGTAGTACTTGACGACAATCTCATCCTCCTGTATCTCGGCATTGAGCAGGGGAAAGGCTTTGAGCGCACCTACTACCGCTCGCACGAAAAAGGACATAAAGCCCAACCCCACCCCATAGCGGTCTTTGAACTGATCTTTGCGCCGCTTGCGAACGTCCATAATAGCCCCCATGTCTATCTCGTTGAACGTGGTAAGCATAGCGGCAGTATGCTGCGCCTCAACCAATCGCTGTGCTATTGTCTGTCGCCGCCGCGACATACGGATACGCTCCTCTGCCCGTGATTCCCGTTGCGGCGACAACCGTGCCGTCTCAGGGGCAGGTTTTGTTGCTGGTGCAGAAGGGGCAGGGGGTGTAGTAGATGGTGGTGTAGGTGGCGTAGGATGGGATGGAGCAGATGGTTGTGGGGGTGTTGTTGGTTGTGGCGCAGCTTGGTGTTGCTCAACATGGCGCATCACATCATCCTTTGTGACGCGCCCGCCGCTACCACTCCCCACAATCGTGTGTATATCGAGGTTGTTTTCCTCCGCAATCCGCTGTGCCACAGGCGTAGCGGCAGCATGGCTCTCTGCCTCTGGCTCTGCTGGCTCTGCTGGCTCTGCTGGCTCTGCTGGCTCTGCTGGTGGGGCATGCGGGGCAGCATCAGTATTGGGGGATGATTGCTCATCCCCCCCCCCATTGCCCCCCGTATCGTCAATGATGCACAGCACATCACCAATAGCTACCGTTTCGCCTTCGCTCTTCGCCACCGAGACAATTACCCCATCATGCTCAACGGGTATCTCCAGATTGACCTTATCCGTTTCTAGCTCTAGCAGGGTCTCACCAGCAGTCACCTGCTCTCCTTCGCGTTTGTTCCACTGGCTAATCGTTGCTTCAACGATAGACTCGCCCAGGGTTGGGACTCGTACTTCTACAGACATAACTTCTTTTATCTCCACACTCTAGCTATGATTACGACTTGCTACGGCTTCATGGACAATACGCGCCTGTTCCTGCTGATGCTGCGCCAACGACCCCTCCGCGGTGCTGGCAGAATCTGCTCGCCCACAATACCGAATGGCTATGGGGCTATGGTTATGGGCAACCATCCGCTCTACCAACTCGCGGAGATGCGGCTCTATATAGCTCCATGCCCCCATATTGTGGGGTTCCTCCTGGACCCAGACTATCTCTTCCAGTTTGGGATAATTGCCAATGACGACCTCTATGTCGGTTCCCGGAAATGGGTAGAGTTCCTCAATACGGGAAACCGCTACCCACGATGGGAGCACCTGATCCTTGACCTCTCCCTGCCCAAGAATATCAAAGGACACCTTGCCACTACACAGGATAAGCCGTTTTACCTCGCTGATCAAATCGCCACCAACCACTGGCGGCAGTACCGGATGAAATCGCCCCTCAACCAGATCATCCAACGATGATGCCGCTGCCGGGTTGCGGAGCAAACTCTTGGGGGTCATGACAACCAGTGGGCGAGGGTCGCTCTGGAGCATAGCCGCCTGCCGCCGCAGCAGGTGGTAGTATTGGGCAGCATTCGTGCAGTTGACTACGCGAATATTGTTGTCGGCAGCAAGTTGGAGAAACCGCTCCAGCCGAGCGCTGGAGTGCTCCGGTCCTTGCCCCTCATAACCATGCGGCAGCAGCAGTACCAGCGCAGGATTTTGCCCCCACTTTGCCGATGCCGAAACGATAAACTGGTCTATGAAGACCTGCGCCCCATTGCAAAAATCGCCAAACTGTGCTTCCCACAACACCAGCGCATCAGGCGCATGCGAACTATAACCATACTCAAAGCCAAGCGCAGCATTTTCTGAGAGGGGGCTATTGTAGATGGTAAAAGATGCTTGCGCTTGGGGAAACGACTGGAGCGGGATATACCGCTCGCCGGTTTGGACGTTGTGCAACACACAGTGGCGATGGCTAAAGGTCCCACGCTCCGCATCCTGCCCCGTGAGCCGAATGGGGATACCATCGGCTAGGATAGTCGCAAACGCCAGCATCTCCGCCTGCCCCCAGTCTATACTCTGCCCCTCGTGCAATGCTGTTTGTCGCCGTTGTAGGGCTTTCTCCAACTTGGGCAATATCGTCACCCCATCTGGCACGGTGGTCAAGGCAGTATTGAGGTCTAGCAACTGCTCACGGGAGACTTGCAACGGCTCACGCACCGGGCGATGCACCAAACTCGTCACCGACATCGCCATAGTCGCCTCAATTCGTCCCCGCTTTTCCACCTCCTGCCGCGCAAGCTGCATGCGGGATTGCCTAGAGCGCATCAGAGCCTCCGCCTCATCCTCGCGCAACATACCCTGTTCAATCAACTTGTGTTGCCAAATTTCGCGTACCGTTGGGTGATTGGCGATGCGGTCATACATCAGCGGTTGGGTGAAAAATGGCTCGTCCCCCTCATTGTGTCCCCACCGACGGTAGCCCACCAGGTCTATGAGAAAATCCTTGTTGAACCGCTCCCGATACGCCCACGCCATCCGTGCCGCCGCAATACAAGCATGCGGGTCATCTGCATTGACGTGCAGAATGGGAATGGCAAACCCTTTGGCTAGGTCACTGGCATACAGCGTTGAACGCGAGTCCTGCCAGTTGGTCGTGAAACCTATCTGGTTGTTGATGATGATGTGGATGGTACCGCCAACGTGGTAGCCAGCGAGCCGCGAAAGGTTGAGCGTTTCAGCCACAACCCCCTGCCCAGGAAAAGAAGCATCGCCGTGTATCAGGATGGGCAATGAGGCGGTGGGGTCTTGGATGCACGAGCCGGGTTGGTCACGCCGCTCCTGCACCGCCCGCCCCCGCCCCAACACCACCGGATTAACCGCCTCCAAGTGGCTAGGGTTGGGTACCAGCGTCAACGGCATCTCAAACACCCCGCTCTCACGGTATGCTCGCCGTGCGCCCAGGTGATACTTCACATCGCCAGTCCAACCCAGGTAGGTTCCCTTGTTGTAGTAATTTGGTCCCTGAAACTCGGCTAGGATAGCACTGTAGGTCTTGCCAAGCACATGGGCAAGCACATTGAGCCGCCCGCGATGCGCCATCCCCACAACCACCTCGAGGATACCAGAGAGCGAGGCTTTGCGAATGATAGCATCGAGTATGGGGATGAGCATGTCGTTTCCCTCAAGGGAAAACCGTTTTTGCCCAGGGAAAATCTGGTGCAAGAACCGCTCAAAGGACTCGACCTCTGCGAGTCGCTCCAGTATCTCGCGTTGGAACCCGGTATCAAAGTCATCAAAGAAGCGGCGTGTCTCTGCCGCTTTGCGTATCCACGCCCGCTCCTCGTGGACCTGCACATGGTCATCCTCATAGCCTATGCTGCCACAGTAGACGCTCCGCATACGGTCTATCGCCTCTAGCCCATTTTGGGCATCCTGCGCCACCGGGCTACGCACCACCTCGGCTGGCATATCCGCCAGCTTCTCGCGGGTCAACCCCTGCGTCTCCAACTCCAGCCCTGGATCACCCGGCGGCTCACTGCCGAGCGGGTCTATCCTTGCCGCCAAATGCCCTAGCTCGCGGATAAAGCGGGTCAGGCGAGCGGCACTCACCACATCTGGCAGATCATACGACACCACCTCGCCTAGCTCGCGCTCCTCTACAGTAGCCACATCGGTTTGCGTATCAGCTTGGGGCTGGGGTGGTAGCGATAGAGGATAGGTAAACGAATCGGCAGCGGGTGCCGTTGTTGGGGCTGGTTTCGCGGGCAAAGGGGGAGACGAAAGCCAGGGAGATACCGCAGGCTGCGTCTGGCTAGGTGCAGCATCGGCGGTCATTTGGTCAAAATAGGCGCGGGTTTCCGCATCAACCTTTGATGGGTCTTGACAGTAGCGTTCATACAATTCTAGCATATAGCCAGCATTGGGACCGTGAAATAACTCTTGCATAGTTTCTCAAAACTCCGGTTTATCCATAAATTTGGTACCTCTTCGTGACCAAGCGTACTAGGAACCATGCGCTACTGGGTTAGCTTATCGCGGCATCGCTCATCCCAGGGCAAGAAGACCTCTACCGTTGTCCCGACCCCCTGCTCGCTGCTGATCTCTATACGCCCGGTGTGCTGTTCAATAATCTGGTTGCTCAAATATAAGCCCATCCCCACCCCCTGTTGCTTGCTTGATTGGAAGGGTTCAAACAATTCTGCCACCTCATCTGTCGTCATCCCAACCCCCGTATCACGGATGCACACCCGACACAGCGGCGCGAGTGCCCCCTGCTCCCCCTTGTCCCAAAAACTGCTAATCGTCACAACTCCGCCATCGGGCATTGCCTCCTGGGCATTGAAGATCAAGCCGAGAAAGACCTGCCGTAGCGCATCTTTTTGGGCATAGATCAGCGGGATGTGGTCGTCTAGCGCAAAGGTGAGCGTCACCTGATAGTGGGTAAACTGCTGCACCGTAAGCTCCTCCAGTTCATACAAGAGCGCATTGATGTCTAGGCACTCCCAACTGGTACTTGGCGATTGGTACAGGTACCCCAAATTCTTGAGCGTTCGGTCTATGTGGTGGATAGCCCCATGCGCCAGCGTCAAGTGTTCTTTCCCCTGGTCGCCAATATCCTGGGTATACTCCGTGCAGCTGCTCAAATGCGCGGTTATCTGCTCCAATGGTGTTTGTATGTCGTGGATTACCCGTGCCGTCAGGTGTCCCAGGATGTTGCGCTGGTCTTGGGCGATGAGGTGGCGTTCTAGCTCCTGCTGGCGGGTAATATCGAGCCAACGCTCAATGGAATACTCCACCTCTTCTTCATCATCAAGCACCGCAAAACGGCTCACCTCATACCAACGTTTTTGCCCAATAGAGGTAGCACACTGTACGCGCATCGTGCTCGCCTCTTTACCGAGGGGCATGTGGATAGATGCCTTCGCTCGCATCTCCACTTGCATATCACCGCGCTGATCGAGCTCCTCCCAAATTTCTGGCATACCCTGACCAACGATGAGCCGCGGATGCCGCCCGATTATCGGGTAGCAAAAGCCATTGTTGGCAGCCAAGATGACCTCTTGGGCATCCAGCAAGACCAACCCCTCTGGCATGTTGTCAAAGATAACGCGCAACACATCGCGGCTATGTTGCACCAGATGGGTGCGGCTGCGAACCTCCTTTTCCAGCTTGTCAGAGAACGTCCGAGTTTCTGCCGCCAACTGCATATTGACACACACCGCCGTAATCACGTTGGTAAAGGTCGTTAGCAACGTCCACATATTCGCAGAGAAGTTCATCCGATGCGTGGCATCCTTTTGGATAAGCGCCACCGCCCCTATACACTGGCTCGTATGCACCAGCGGCAGGGCCATCACGGTACGCCCTGGCATATCGGGGGTCTCCTCATCCATAATGATGTTGTGCTGCTCACATGCCTTGCGTACTGCCAGGGTCGCCTGCCGTATCAGCGGTTTCTGTGCTGTATGCTGCAAGGTATCGGGAATGGACACCGCATCGAGGGTTTGGGGGGTATCATGCTTGAACAACACCCCATAATCCATACCAAAGATCGCCACGCTCTTCTCCTGTAACAGCGCAGCCAGGTCGGTAAATGAGCGTTCGCTCGTCAGAAACTGGCTCATCGCAAACAGCGACAAGACCTGCTCCCGCCGCCGACTCTCCTCAATGTAGCTACGTGCCGCCCCAATTGCCACCCCAGCTTGCGCCGCTACCCCCTCCATGAGCAGCATATCCCGGCTGGCAAAGCGGTTTGGTTCTGGGTGAAAGATCGTCATCACCCCTAGCGTTGTCTGGGCTTGACGAATGGGCAGCACAATAGCACTCCCCTTCCGTTGCCATTCCGTGTAGGGTATCCACCGTTTATCACGGGAGACATCGGGCAGCACCACGCTGCGTCCGTGGCGCAAAGCCCACCCTGCCAAGCCACGGTCTAGCACAGCCCGCGATACCATAGACGTAACCTGATGGGCTTTGCCATCTCGCAGGCTCATAGCCAGATCAACCGACCCATCTAAAGCAATCAACACTACACTCGCATTGCTTATACCAAGATTACTCACCATGACGTGGAGCATCCGTTCAACAATAACGAGCGGCTCCAGCGTCTCACGGAACTCGATAGACAACTGGAGGAGAAGCGATGCCCGTTGCAATTGTTCATCCAAATTAGGATGTTCTTCTCGGCTTGGTTCCGGGGGCTTTGGAAAAAGCGGTTCATCTTCTTGTTCGGGTTCGTCCAGGGTACTTTCCATATACGCTTGATCTTTATCATTCAACAGTTTTTCATTCATGCTTTGCAACTGTAAAATCATAGCGACCAGTTCATTGACAGAAAGACGCTGGAGTTCTTCTTGTTTCATTTCACTGCTCCACCATAAAACGCGGGCTATTCTACACGACCCGCCCTTCAATCTGAGATTACGGGGTAGGGAGTACGATTGGTTGTACTAGCCTGGACAACCCCTGATAGGGGTTGCTATTTTTTCTCAAATCATATACTATGAAAAGAGCCACGATTCTATTATATAATATGAACAACACTATCGCCACTAAAAAGGAGTGCAAAAAAACCAATGCAGGAAGACCAAATAGGGATATGTTGGATTATTGTAGAAGAAGAGAGAAGGAAGGTACCTCTAGCTACCCGTGATCAACTGGCAGCAGGGAGCACCGTTCTTTTAGAACGTCACGAGGACGTAGAAAGGTAGAGCGCATCACATGGCGACACGACAGGAACAAATAGCCGCAATACTGGAGAAACTTACCGCAAATGCAGGCACTGATGTTGGAGGCGTAGCAGCAGTAGGGATGGATGGTATCGTGTTGGTCTCCCGCATGTCCGCAGACGTAAATGCAGATCGTGTGGGGGCAGTCGCAGCAACGATGATGGGGGTCACTCGTCGGGTATCAGGGGAATTGAAGATTGGGATGCCCAAAGAGACCATTATTGATGCGGATGGGGGGCTATTTATGGTACTCCCCGCTGGTGAGCAGAGTTTGCTGGCTATCAACCTCAAGCAAGGGGCAAACCTGGGGATGGTTCGTCTGGAAGCCCGCGAAGCGGCAAAGGAAATTGGGACTGTTCTGTAATGGTACCGACAAATCGTGGCTGATAAGTGTTCGCACTCCTCGGAACACAAACACAAGACAGCATGAAAGGAGGCTCAACTTGGCTGAAGAACGTCAAAGTTGGAATGTAAAGGATGATGCCATCCTCAACGAGCTCGTAACGCTGATGGATATAAGCGCGGAAGAGCATGCATTACTTGGGGAATTGGAAGCGCAGGCAAAGGCTGCCGCACCAAAGATGACCGAGGCTTTTTATGCCCGCTTGACAACCCACCAAAACACCAACGAGTACTTGCAAGGGTTGAGTACGGAGCGGATGCATTCTATGCTTGGTGATTGGTTTGTCGGCTTGTTTAGCGGGAAGTACGATGCTGAATACACCAAACAACGGTTGCGAATTGGCGAAATTCATGTGCATATTGGGTTGCCAGTGCGGTACCCATTGGCAATGCTTGATGTGATAATCCCCTTTGGTGAGGATGTAGCCAGGCAAAGCGACCAAGCAGACAAGGCTGTGGTGGCTTTTCGTAAGCTGCTTGCGCTAGACGTTGCAGTCTTCAATCAAGCCTACGAAAACAACCAACTGAAGCATCTCTCAGAATTGGTTGGGGGAGAACGATTAGCTCGGCTTTTGCTGGCTGGCGCAGGATAGGCAATCATACTTCCCTCCCTTGCCCTATGGGAAATGCCGCTTGGTGAGGCGGTACCGTCTCACCGAGCATCCCCCCATCCCCTGCCCCTTACCCCCGCAAGCGGGAGAAGGGAGACCGGGCAGGTGTTCCCCCTCGCCCTCTGGGAGAGGGGGCAGGGGGAGAGGGGAATGTGCGGGCACGGAGTAGGGTAGGTTGTAGAAGCCAATGCCGCCGGGCAACCCCCCATCCCCTTGCCCCTTCCCCCCCAGCGGGAGAAGGGGAACCGGGCAGGTGTTCCCCCTCGCCCTCTGGGAGAGGGGGCAGGGGGAGCGAGTGTTTGGGGAGCCGCGAGTGTCAACGAGCGGGTGTTCCAGACAGCCCCCATCCCCTGCCCCTTACCCCCGCAAGCGGGAGAAGGGGAACGAACACCGGGCAGGTGTTCCCCCTCGCCCTCTGGGAGAGGGGGCAGGGGGAGAGGGGAATGTGCGGGCACGGAGTAGGGTAGGTTGTAGAAGCCAATGCCGCCGGGCATCCCCCCATCCCCTAACCCCTTACCCCACCGCGGGGAGAAGGGGAACGAACACCGGGCGGCTCCCCCTCGCCCTCTGGGAGAGGGGGCAGGGGGAGCGGGGGCAGGGGACAAATGAGATTTTGCCATAAACCCTGCCCAAAAAAGATGGGAAAGTTGCCCTATTTATCGTTTAGGTAGGCAAGCATTGTACAAGAACCACGCTAGGAGAGCATACACGCCTCTCTATTAGGCTAAGGTAGGCATATTTCATAGGATGAGTGACCGAACGTCGTCAACGTAGCAAGCCGATCATATATCTAGTAGGGCATAGGGGGGAAGTCAGCCACTACCTCAGCAAGAGGGGGAACTCTGTGCGGGTGTATGATCATTAGTGACTGATATAAAGGGTAGCAATTATGGCACTTGAAGGCACGCTTCAAGATATGTCATTGAGTGACCTCTTCCAGGTCTTTCGTATGGGACCAAAATCGGGGGTCCTGCTCCTTGACAAAGATGAAGACCGAGGCGTAATCTATGTTTCAGATGGGCGATTGATTGATGCGTTCATAGTGCGTGGTCAAGACCGAAAGGTCGTAGCGACCAGCGATGAATCAGTCATACAAATGCTGACCTGGGACGGTGGCAATTTCGTCTTTCGCCACGAAATCGCCACCGACCAACGCCCGGTACGCATGCAACATGATGAAGAATGGCTCGTGTTGGAAGGGATGCGCCGCCGCGCTGATCCCGTCCGCTCCATGCCCTACCACACCATCACCCTCGACACAGAACTCCAACTCGCAGCCCTACCAAGTAGTGCCGAGAGTGGGGTAAGTTTAGATGTCGATCAATGGCGAGTCCTGAGCCAAGTAGCCAGCAGTCAGGACATCCAAGCCATCTGCGACGCAACCGGTATCAAGCCAGAAAAAGCCATCCGTATAGTCGCAGAACTGCTCTCCATAGGGCTGGTAGAAATTGCCCCGCCAACCCATCAAGCACAACCCAAAAAACCAGAAGCCCTCCAAGAGCTCAACCAAACGGAAAGCCAGGCACTAGAGATGACCCTCAGCAAAGCTGGTATAAAAAGTGGTGCAGAAACCCGTCGTCCATCTGTTGGCAGAGGCCTGATGAACGCCATCATGCGCCGCGTTCGTGATCTATAACGCAGGGGAAGGAACACGATGCAGCAGTTGAAAATTGTAATTACCGGGAGTTTTGCCGCAGGCAAAACACAGTTTATCAATTCCATCAGTGACATTGAAACAGTCAGTACAGACTTTGAAACGTCATTGGACGAAGAGAAAGAGATGAAGACCCATACCACAGTCGCGCTAGACTTTGGCACCATAGCCATCAATGAAGAACTAACCCTCTATCTCTTTGGTACCCCCGGACAAGAACGGTTTGACTACATGTGGGAACATCTAGCCACTGGTTGTCTGGGGTATATCGTCATGGTAGATAGTTGTCGTCCTGCCAAGTTCCCAGAAACGATAAGCCTGATGGAACGCTTCACCCATATCACAGATGCCCCTTTCCTTGTGGCAGCCAACAAGCAAGACGACCCAGCCTCACTTCCACCAGCCTATATACGCCGGCGGTTGGGGCTTTCAACCTCCATACCGGTCTTACCTTGTGTAGCAACAGACCGAGAGAGTGTCAAAAAAGTATTGCTGACCCTGCTAGAGATAATAACCAAAATGGAAAATGAAGAATATGCGTAGGGGAATACAAGCATAACGGAAGAGCCAAGAGCTTAGGTAGGCAATAGCTTCTACCACAACGTAATGACTACACCCAGGAGCATTTAGAGAAAGGATACCGCACATGACCTTTGAATTGATGGTCTGTCCGCACGACACCGCCTCGAACCCAGATCGTTGGTTTCGCTTTATCCAGTATCTTGGACAAAAACTCGATACCCATCTCAATTTTGAGATGTCGTTAGATTTTACTGATTTTCGAGACAATATGCACAAAGCAGAAATAGCGTATGCAAACCCATCGGATACGCTCAAAATGCTAGAAGATGGTTTAGAAGCAGTAGCGAGACCATCCAATCTGTATGATGAAGTCGTCTTTCTTGCCAATACAGAGATAGCCAACCCAACCCTAGAATCGCTGAATGGTCAAGCATTGGTCAGTGTAGAGCAACTCCAACCCACCAAACTAGCATTACACATCTTGCAAGAAAAGGGCATAACCCCCGCAGGCATTACCGACAGTGAATCCTGGACCAGCGTCATTAGCACCATCTGGCGGGGTGAGGCGCAGTATGGGCTTATCTACAAAGACACCTATACCGAGCTTTCCGACCAGGGCAAGAGCATGGTCAATGCTTTCTATACTTCCGATGAACAGATCAATTTCCACAACATCTTGATAGGTCGCAATGCTGCTGCACAGAAAGAAGCCTTTGTGCAGATATTGCTGGATATGCACAAAGATGCTCATGGTAAAGAAGTGTTGGGAGAATTGCATGTAGAACAGTGGCTCCCAACCACCCCAGATGATATAGATCGCATCCGTAAGATTATGGAGAGCTACTAACCCCCGAAGTAAACGACTGCTTTTGGTACTTTTGGTACAACAAGAAAAATCGTTGGTCATCTCAGCATAGCGAAGAGACCAACGATTTTTTGAAAGGCAAGCAAAATGGCATCTACGCTCAGTTTGTTGATATGCCCGCACGACACCGCAACCAACCCGATTCGCTGGCAACTGCTCGGTCAGTACCTATCACAGAAGCTCGATAGGGGTATCCAGTTTGAAATAATGCTAGATTTTGCCGACTTTCACCAGCATATGCAAGCAGCCGATATAATCTACGCCAACCCGCTGGATAGTTTGAAGCTAATACACGAGCAGCAGTTTGTCTCACTGGTACGCCCCGCCGAAGTCTATGACGAAGCAGTTTTGGTAGCAAACCAAGACATAGCCAACCCCACCCTAGCGATGCTCCAAGACCAACGTATTGCCAGTGTGCAGAGCATGCTCCCCACCAATATAGCCCAACATATGCTGGCAAAGGAGCAGATAACCCCCGCCGAGATAGTCAACTGTGACTCGTGGACAAGGGTTATCTCCAGCGTCTGGCGCAACGAAGTCTCCTTTGGAATCATCTACAAAGACACCTATGATGAACTGTCTGTGCAGGGCAAGGGAATGGTCCAGGCGTTTGCCACTTCGCAGGAGCAGGTCGCCTTTCATAGTATCCTGGTTGGCAACAAAGCGCTGGCACACCAGGAGGCTATCAAGCAAACGTTGCTCTCCATGCCAGATGATGCACGGGGCAAAGAGTTGCTACAAGAACTCAAGTTTGCCCGCTGGGTTGAGACTACTCAAACAGAAATAGCGGCTATGCAACACATAGCCAATAGATAGGAGCTCGTATTGACAGCACCAAATACGCCCCGCAACTCCAATCGGCTTATCCATGCTCAGAGTCCCTACCTACGCCAGCATGCCTACAACCCGGTAGACTGGTACCCGTGGGGGGATGAGCCGCTCCAGAAAGCCCGCGAGGGGCAAAAGCCAATCTTGGTAAGCATTGGGTATAGTGCTTGCCATTGGTGCCATGTAATGGAGCATGAACACTTCGAGGACCCAGACACGGCTGCCTTAATGAATGAGCATTTCATCAATATCAAGGTAGACCGTGAGGAACGCCCAGACCTAGATTCGCTGTATATGACAGCTATTGTCGCCTTGCATGGGCAGGGAGGGTGGCCCCTGCATGCCTTTCTGTTAGAAGATGGCACCCCCTTCTATGGCGGCACCTATTTTCCCCCGGATGACAAAGCAGCACGCTATGGGATGCCCAGTTTCAAGCAAGTGTTGCTGGCGATAGCCGAAGCCTACCGCACCCGCCGCGAAGAACTGCGGCAGGCAGGCGACCAGATAGTTACGGTTATGCAGCAGTATGCCACCCCGGACGTTGGGGAGCAGACGATACCACTAACCCAAGCAGTGCTAGATAGCGCCTTTGCCAATCTCCAGCGTCTCTACGATGACCAGGATGGTGGGTTTGGGGGTGCGCCCCGCTTTCCTCAACCAATGGTGTTAGAGTTCTTGCTGCGGGTACTAGCCCATACAGGCAACACCTATGCGTTGGATATGCTGTCAACCGTTTTGCACCGTATGGCGCATGGCGGCATCTATGATCAGGTGGGGGGCGGGTTTCACCGCTACAGTGTAGATGCCCAATGGAAGATTCCCCACTTTGAGAAGATGCTGTATGATCAAGCCCTCCTTGCCCGTATCTACACTGAAGCCTATCAAGCAACGAATACCCCCCTTTACCAACGCATTGCCCAAGAAACACTCGATTATGTAGCACGCGAGATGACCCACCCAGACGGTGGATTTTATAGCTCGCAGGATGCAGATAGCGAGGGGCGCGAAGGAGCGTTTTTTGTCTGGACACGGGGGGAGCTACAACAAGCACTGGGCAAGGATGCCGACCTGTTTTGCCAGCACTATGGGGTGACAGAGCAGGGCAATTTTGAAGGGGCTAATGGACTCTTTGTAGCAACACCGCTTGAAGAATTAACCAACACAATGGGACAATCGTTAGAAGAGCTAACCGCGATCATTGCCCGCTGTCGAGCCACCCTGTATACCCTACGTGAGCAACGCATCAAGCCGGGGCGTGATGATAAGGTCATTACCGCGTGGAATGGCATGATGTTGCGGGCGTTTGCCACGGCTGCTGTCGTGTTCAACCAAGCCGACTATCTCCAGATTGCCCAACGCAATGCCACGTTTTTGTTAGAGCGGCTGTGCCAAGCTGATGGGCGAGTGTTACGGAGTTGGATGGACACCCCCTCATCAGCCGATGCTGATACCCCCACGCCTACCCCCATTGCTGGCTACCTGGAAGACTACGCGCAGCTTGCCGATGGGTTACTAACACTCTACCAAGTGGATGGCAATCCCCGCTGGCTTGAAGAAACGATAGCATTGGCAGATAGGCTGCTCGATCTCTTCTGGGATGATGCGCTTGGGGGATTCTACGATACGCCCCACGACCATGAACCCTTGCTCATGCGCCCGCGTGATGTGGGAGACAACGCGATACCTTCTGGCAGTGCAGTAGCTACCGATGTATTGTTGCGATTGGCTGCGCTGACCAACAACGACACCTACCACAGTCGCGCTATGCAGTTGCTCACTTCGCTCGTGCCGATGATTCAGCACAACCCGTATGGGTATGGACGGTGGCTGTGTGCCGCAGATAACGCGCTTGGGGTACCGCGTGAAGTAGTGTTGGTAGCAGAGGATACGCTAGGGATTGAGAATATGCTAGAGGTTATCTATCAATCCTACCGTCCCACAACGCTGCTCGCCTACCGTTGGACAACGGGGCAACATTCACCTATCTATGACCTGCCGCTCTTTGCGGGGCGCACAATGCAGGGCGACAAACCGACAGCGTATGTGTGCGAGGGGCAGTCGTGCAAGATGCCGGTGACGAGTGCGGAGGATCTGCGCGAGCTGTTGGGGGGGTAGGCTCGCCACCCCAACCTACCCCTAAAAGGGCAGGGGGGAGCGGGTTATTCCCCAAATAGTACTGATGTTCCCCTTGACAAATTCCCAAAAAAACGGTATCAAGGTAAGATACATTTTTATGCGTCGAGAGAGTTCTGCTCTACGAGCAGTGGACAAACAACAGGAAACCCTGTCACAGTAAGGAGAATCGAGAACTGATGAGTAGCACAATTGATGCTCAATTACGGGAAATAACGGGAAAAAAAGTCAAAACCCTTCGCCGCCAGGGAGTCATCCCGGCAACCATTTATGGCAAAGGATATGACCCACTTACTATACAGCTTAACGAACGTTCCTTTACCCAAGCCTATCGTCAAGTAGGGAAATCATCCCTTATCACGCTGAACATTGAAGGCAAACCACCACAACAAGCGTTTATTCAGGATGTACAGCGTCACCCAGTCAAGCGGGATATTCTCCATGCTGACTTCCTCGTGGTAGACCTGAAAGCAGAAATGAATGCGGAAATCCAAATCGTGCTGGTTGGCGAATCTCCTCTAGCCGCACGGGATGATGCTATCGTCAACCATATGTTACACACGGTTGAGATACACGCCTTGCCAGCCAATCTCCCCCATCATATAGAGGTAGACATTAGCAACTTGGACAGCATAGACAAGTCTATCAGTGTAGGCGACCTGCCTGTTGGAGAGGAATACCGCTTTGTCACTCCGCTAGACACGGTAATTGTGTCCTTAACGGGGGTCTATCAATCCCAAGAGGATGTGGTGGAAGAGCAAGCACCCAAAGAGGCTGAACCTGCGCTCATCCGTAAAGAACGTGAAGAAGAATAGGGCAGTGCATTTCCAGCAATACCTCATTCGCCCTTTGACTATCGCTACAACCCATAGGGTACGTCCCCTATATTGGTTGTTTGTACCCGTGTTTTTGGGGCTGCTGCTCGTTATCGCTGGCTGTGGTACCAACCAAGAAGAGGCGATTATCGATACGTGGCAAGTGAGCGGCAAAGAGCAAATCATCGAGTTTCAGCAAGATGGTACGATGCTTGTGATCGACAATACCATCGAAGGTGAGCCGCAGTTATACACTGGGAGTTATACCTTTGCTGATGCGTCTCATATAACCATAGAAATTGCCCCAGAGGTCTTTGGTCTTGCTGAAATCTACGCGGAAGTAGATATACGGGGAAATCAAATGGTCCTCAGTGGGTATTTTTCCGCGGGCAGCCAAGCCCCCACGGTGTTTATCTTAGAGAGATAGACAATCAGACAATCGTCTGATGCTCACATTTTAGCCCCCAGCTCCTTCGAGCAACCCCCCGCTCCCCTAGCCCCTTACCCCCGCTACGCGGGAGAAGGGGAACCGGGCAGGTGTTCCCCCTCGCCCTTTATGGGAGAGGGGGCAGGGGGAGAGGGTTGTTGTCCCCCTAGCCACTTCCCTTTAGGTCAGCCCCCATCCCCTAGCCCCTTACCCCCGCTACGCGGGAGAAGGGGAACCGGGCAGGTGTTCCCCCTCGCCCTTTATGGGAGAGGGGGCAGGGGGGAGTGGGTTGTTTCCCTCGCCTTGGAATGGCATAGGAACAGACTACTCGAAGGGGGGGACAGTCTACGCTAGGCTATGGTACAATATGCATAACATGACCGGCTCTACCTGTTTAGCTACTCAGCGAGGATACGCATGAATCACCAAGCCCCCTTTCTCCTACACACTGTAGGACTACTGTTCTTCTGTTGTCTTGTTTTGGCTCTGGCAGGATGCAACCTCGCCCCCCCCCCACCCGACCCGGTTGCCATTGAAATTACGATTACTGCTGAAGCCCAGGAAGAGCTAGGACCGGTGGTAATCGAGTCGGTCTTTGTGCCAGACCCGACAGCCACGCCAACCCCGACATCCACACCTACGCCAACCCCCACTGCTACGCCGACCCCAACCCCCATCCCCGTTACCCCTACGCCTGCGCCCATCAGCCTTGCCCCCCCAACGGCAACGCCTGGTTTCCCCCAAACGATCATTACCGATATGAACCTGCAACAATTGCAACCACAGCGATACATCGGCTATGGGCGAGCATATCTCGTAGCGATGATGCCGGCGGGAAATGTGCTCGCGGTGGGTACGACAGCAGGTATCGTGTGGGTTGACCTACCCACGTTGCAGGTGATGCGCTTTGACGAAACCAGCGAACCAGAGAACATCCTGAATAGCATCGTCTTTAGCCCCAATGGGCAACAGATGGCGACTACCTGGAATGAAAATAGCTCCCCCGAAACGCGCATCAGTCGCAGTGCTGATGGGGCATACCAGGCAACAGTACAGGGGATAACTCCCACGTTTAGCCCCGATGGGCAGTTTGTCGCTACCTCGCTCCAAGATGCCGAGAGCGGCGAGTATACCACTTGGATATGGAACACGAACGATGGGGCAAAACACGCCACGCTTGTTGGCAGTGCTCCACAGTTTAGCCCGGATGGGGAGATGATCTGTACCGTCCAAGATGCCGAGTCTGCCACCCCGGCGACGTTGCTCTGGCGGGTGGAAGATGGCGCACTACTGCGTGACCTCGCCGGGCGATCACCCGCTTTCAGCCCAGATAGCGCATGGTTGGCAAATGCAAAGGGCAATAGGGTACAACTGTGGGATTTGCGCGAGGGCGGTGCTGCCAGCACCCAGGTGATTGAGCCAGACCTGTCCAACGAAACGCTCTCGTTTAGTCCAGATGGGCAAGAACTCCGCATCTTGGACAATGGGCTACACATTTGGGAACGAGAAAGTGAGACGATAGTCAGCCATATGAGCGTCAACGGCACACCGGGTACATCAGATGAGGTGTTAGTCCACTTTCTCAACAGCGGCGAGGGCATGCTGCTTGGGCTACAACTCATCCGCGTAGCAGATGGTACCATCCTGTATGAAGATGCAGAAGTGCTCTTCTCTGACCAAATCTACGACAATGAGCAACGATTGGTTAGCTTTAACCATGACGGTAGTCTAGCAGCATTTGTGACCGTCAATGGACTGGTGCGGTTTGTCAATCTTGCCACAGGTGAAACAAACGACCTCAACCTGCCGTCCTATACCAGTGTGGCATTCAACCACGATGGACAGCTGCTCGCCACGGGCAGCAACGGTCCTGTGGTAGACCTCTGGCGAACCTCAAATGGCGTATTGCAACAGCACAAAGTCGCCTCGTGGGGGATGTCCTACAACCGCAAGCCATTCGCCGTCCGCTTCTCGCACGATGGACGCTGGCTCGCGGTGGAAGAGGATATAGAGCAGTATGGTGCGGCTATCAGTGTGGCTGCCACCACTTGGACAAGGGACTCTGGGAGCACAGGTTTTGAGGCTTGGAACCTAACAGAAATGGATAGTATGAGCTTTCCCTTTGGCAAAGAGTATTGGACCTTTAGCCCGGCGGTGCAAACAGCAGCATGGATCAATCGCAACAACCAGGTGGTCATGAAGCGCGGCGAGGAATCGGTTCGTGTTGTTGCCGATCCTGGACCGTTTACTGCGTTAGAGTTTAGCGACAATGGGACGTTGTTGGCGGTAAGCCAACAGAATGGCACTATTCAGTTACTCCGTGGCGATTCGGGTTTTCTTTTTGATACGGTAGAAGCCGGTGGCGAGGTGCATGCCCTAACGTTTAGCCCCGATGCCACCCTGCTTGGGGCGCACCGTGTAGATGGCATCCTCGTGATATGGCGGGTGGGGGAAAAACAGCCTATCGCCAATATCATCACCGGCGGGATAGACCGCTTCCTCTTCACGACAAGCAACCAAATGCTGATTACCTCTAGCTCAGAGGGGGTGACGTTCTATCGCATTAGTGATAGCCAGATGGTACGCCACCTGAACATTGGGGCAGTGCAGGACATCGCTATTGAGCCGGTGCAGTGGTACCTCGCCGTGCTCCAACAAGAGCGGGTGTCGCTTTGGGGAATCTCGCAGTAGGGAGGAAGGGGCTAAGTATTCGCTATGGCTTGGTGACGGATGTAGGTCTTTCATATCCTCGCCTCGCCGCCAGTTATTGCCGCTGTGGTCTTCTATCTCCTCGAATTTTTTGCCGACAAGGGGCAATTTATAGACCAGATATGGGACATCATCCATACGTTTGTTCGTCCGCAAGCGGCTGTGTGTGGGAATAATGCATTGATGTTGAAGATTGCCACTATTTTTGGGATAACAGGAGACGTGCTGGTATTGGATGAGCTAGACTTGGATGGGGGGAAGGGGTAGGGACGGGTAACGGCAAAGGAGCGTACGTGATGATACCGCTTGCTATTTGCTCATTAGACCTCACCAACCAACGGTTTTTTCAATTTTGCCAAGATAATCGTGATATACGCCTAGAATATACGGCGCAAGGAGCTATGCTTATGATGACCCCGGCGGGTAGTGAAACCGGCAGTCGCAATCTCAGCATTAGCGCACAACTATGGCTTTGGAACCGCCAGAAAAAATTAGGGAGAGCCTTTGATTCATCAGCCGGGTTTATCCTGCCCAATGGAGCGATGCGTTCTCCCGATGCAGCATGGATACCCCAAGCCCGTTGGGATGCACTCAGTTCAAGCGAGAAAAACCACTTTGCCCCACTCTGTCCCGACTTCGTAGTTGAACTGCTCTCGCCAAGCGATACCCTCACGATAACCCAACAAAAGATGGAGGAATATAGGCAGAATGGCGCACGACTTGGTTGGCTCATAGCCCCCCAGACTCGTCAGGTCATCATCTATCGTCAGGCATATGCCCCGGAAATCCTAGATAACCCCGCCTATGTATCGGGGGAAGAAGTACTCCCAGACTTTGTGTTAGACGTAAAAGCTGTGTGGGAATAATGCATTGATGTTGAAGATTGCCACTAGTTTTGGGATAACAGGAGACGTGCTGGTATTGGATGAGCTAGACTTGGATGGGGGGAAGGGGTAGGGACGGGTAACGGCAAAGGAGCGTACGTGATGATACCGCTTGCTATTTGCTCATTAGATCTCACCAACCAACGGTTTTTTCAATTTTGCCAAGATAGATGAGGGAAACCTATCTGCCCCCCTTTTTTGGGGTAATCTTTCCCCCTGGCTACGACCTATGCTATAATAGCACCGGTAGAGATCATAACCGGGTATGCTTGTCAACAGCAAGCCAGGATAACCTTTCACCAGATAAGCCGCTCTAATGCTATCCTGGTGATTTTACAGCAAAAACATATGGAAGATTTTAAACATCTCAGTTCCTATGAGTTGCTTGGAGTATCGCATGATGCTCCGCTTGACGAAATCAAACGGGCTTATCGTCAACAAATAGCCCGTTATCACCCCGATCATTATAGCAACGCATCACCAGCAGAACAAGCCTATGCCAGTGAGCGCACACAGCACATCAATCAAGCCTATGATGGCATTGTTGAACTTAGAAAACGAACAGCAGCCAGTCGTGAACGCATAGAACAAGCTCGCAATACCCAGGAATCCTCTGCCGCAGGATCGCGGGATTACCAGGCAGAATTGTATGAACAGGCTTGCGAACACCTCAATGCCGGACGGTTTGTGCAGGCGACTGCAACGCTGCGAGAACTCCAACAACTCAACCCATTCTACCGGGATAGTGCATCCCTACTCGCACGGGCAAAAGCGGGCATGGAGGACAAACCATCATCCCGTCAATCCCATGCCAATGATGCCCCTTCAAGCCAGCGTCGCCGTGTCCCATTGATTATAGCCGGTCTTGGGGTGTTGGCAGTTGTTGGCATTGCGGCGTTCTTCTTTTTTGTGCTGCCGCAGCAATTTCAGGCAAAGAGTGCCAACAATGCTGAGCCAACGGCTATTCCCACGGCTATGTTGCCCACACAAGCTGTTGCAGATCCTCCTGCCGATACGCCTATCCCTAACCAACAACCAACCCCTGAAACTGCCCCCGCTCAAGATGACCCAAACGCTACCACAGCCAACGGTACTTTGCTCATCTCCTATGACTTTAGCAACAGTGATACATGGACAACGCAGCGTGGGGACGGATGGGCAGTGGGGGTAGAAAATGGTGCCTATCGCATCAGTATGCAGCCCGGTAATGGCTCCCTCTGGAGCTACCAAACATCGCCCCAGGGGACAGAATATCGGGTACAGACAGATATGCAGGTAAGCGATGAGGGAGCAGCAGGGCTAGTTGCCCATGTGCTGGATGAGCAAACCTATATTGCCCTACTCATAGACCCCACCCAGAGGACCTATCAACTGCTCCACTATCAACAGGGAACAGCAACGATCTTGGCAAAGAACCAAAGCCCACTGCTGAATACCGGCGAAGGCGCGACCAATCGGCTAGAACTGTTGCTAGAAGGGAACCTTGTCCAAGTATTCATCAATGGCACACCTGTGACCATTCACCACATTGAGAGCCTTACCCCTACCAATAAGTATGGACTTATCGCGGCTGCGTCTGATGCAGTCACCATTGCTCAGTTTGATAATCTTGAAGTACGGACTGTGAGGTAGCCTATGAAACCACGGTATGCGACAACCGTTCTTGTCTGTTTATTGCTGGTACTTGGTGTTGTTAGTCAAAGCATCGCTGACCATTGGCAGTCTGCGTTACCCTTTAGCGAGACAGCCCCTATCGCCCATGCTGCGCCATTAGCCCAATCTCCCAAGAGCTACACAAACGATCACTATGGCTTCTCGTTGCGCTACCCTGCCGGCTGGAATGTGCAAGAGGTCGCTCACATTGTCCAGTTTTCGCGGGGGACAGCCTTGTTGCAGGTTAGCTATCGTTGGCTTACCGAGCCGCCTATCCCCCACGACATAAGCAATCTCAGGGGAACCTTAACCCCCCAGGGGACAATACACTTTCAAGATAAAGTTATCTTGCGGCGCGAGCTAATCTCTCAAGACCGGGTTAAAGCGGTCTACTACCACAACGACCACCCGGAAATATCGCTAGGTAAGCTAGTCATGACTGCCTATCTTACCGATGTTTCGGCTGAGTATGAATCGCTGGATATTCCCGAAGATGTCCAAGATGAGGCAGATAGTATTCTTGAATCATTTGAGACCTTCTTGCCCCAAGCTGTCCCCGCACCGCTTGCCCGTCAGCTTGGGCAAGATACCGACTATACCCCTCTCCCGACTCTGACCCCCTCTACGATGCCGCCTTCATCGGCTACCACGACAGCAGATCAGGATGGCGAAGCCTCGCGGCCCCCACCCCCCCCAACGGGGGACGAAGAGTCTCCGGTACCTACACCAACCCCTACCTTGCCACCTTCGCCTACTCCGTCTGACGCAATTCCGCCAGGAGCTACGCCTATACCCACACCGGATGCAGATTTTGCTGCTTTCCACGCGCAGCTTGCGGCAATGGTGAACAGTTGGGGCAACCAAAATGCGGTCAGCGTGATAGACCTTCAGACAGGACAACTTCTTTCTATCAACGGCGCACGTCCTCAATTGGCAGCTTGCACCATCAAAATTGGCATTATGGTCGCGGTGGCACAGGACATTGAACGGGGATTCTACACCGCAAACGATGTGGCGGGGTTGGTGCAATCTATGATGGGACCAAGCAATACTTACCCTGCCCGCGAACTGTTACGCATTACTGGTGGCGGAGACATCGGCAGGGGAGTCCACCGTGTCAATCAGATTATGTGGGATATGGGGGCAACCGGTTCGCTTCTCACCCACCCGCCCGGCTACCCTGGTGAAGAATATGGCTATGCTGTGAGTCACGGGGTACGAGACAACCTCTTGACCACAGATGATCTGGTTATGATGCTAGAGGCAATCTATCATGGCGAAATGCTCACCCCGCACGGTACTGCCTATGTGCTCCAGAGTATGACGATTGCGCCGGCGTGGATGAACTACTCATTTGGCGCACCGCTGCCCGTCGACGTGAGACTCTACCACAAGGTAGGACAGTTGTATGGTCCCCACAACACATGGAATGATGCTGGTATTGTGGAATTTGATCGCAATGGAAATACCTATGCCTATGCGCTTGCCTATCTCGGCAGCTATGGGGGGAGTTGGCAGGTATCCTACAACAATGCGACAGCTGTTTCTGAGCGGGTGTGGGGCTATTTTAGTCGACGTTATGCAGAATGACGGGGAGACATGCCATCTATTCCCCAATACGTTACCCAACAGCTTACCGCTTGTCGGTTGTTTTCGCCAGAAACGCTCCTTGTTGTAGCGGTCTCTGGCGGTCCCGACTCGCTCTGCCTCTTGCATGCCCTCGTGGGTATCCAACAATATGGCGGTCCTCGTCTGCACGTTGCCCATCTTGACCATAGCTTTCGTGGCGCAGAGTCTGCCGCCGAAGCTGTGTTTGTTGCAGAGACGGCAGCCGCATGGGGCATCCCTGCCACAGGAGAGACGAGCGATGTAGCCCACGTTGCCCATACCCAACGGCTCAACAAACAGACTGCTGCCCGTCGAGTGCGCTACCACTTTTTGGCACGGGTGGCAGCAGAGACTGGCGCACATGCCGTTGCTGTTGCCCATCACGCCGATGATCAAGCGGAAACCGTTTTGTTGCACCTGTTACGCGGTGCGGGGTTAGCCGGGTTGCGGGGTATGCGTTTGCTGGTGGGGTGGGAAGAGTGGGAGAGCGAAGCACAACATCCCCATCCCCATCCCCTGTCTGAAGGGAGCAGCATAGCGGCAGGCAGTATGCCCTACCTTGTGCGTCCATTGTTGGGCCTATCGCGTACCAACATAGAGGACTATTGCCAGCAGCATGGTCTCAAACCCCGCTTTGACTCCTCGAACGCTTCGCTCACCTACACGCGCAATCGGTTGCGTAATGATCTCTTGCCTCTTATGCAGCAGTACAACCCGCATATTGTGGCAGCTTTGGGGCGCACAGCCCAACTCTGTGCCGATGACTATGCTTGGATACAGCAGCAACTTGCCAACGTATGGAACGATGACCTTGTGCAAGTGACGGAGGAGTGGGTACGGTTTGTTACTGCAGCATTTGGTGCCCTGCCTACCACCTTGCAGCGGTATGCCCTACGATATGCCATCCAGCGGCTCAACCCAGACCACGAACCGCTCTTTGACCAAATAGAATTGGGGAGAGCAGCAGGGGGGAAACCTACTGGCACCCTATACCCGCTTGGGGGCGGGCTTATCCTGCGGGTTGAGTATGATACAATGATTATTTTTGCCAGCACAAATGATGCCCAACGGGACGCTACTGTTTTTGTGCGCGGCGGTGATAGCATACCGCAACTCACCAGCGACTCACCCCTTACGCTCCCCATTCCTGGCGATATAGCTATACCTACCAGCGATACTCCTACCCAATGGATTCTCTCTGCCAGCACCAGAGCCCCCGAACCCCTGCCAACCGTACAAACTGGTTGGCGTTGGTGGGTAGTGTTGGATGCAAACAAGGTAGGCAGGGAGCTATGCCTTCGCAAACGACAGCCGGAAGATCGCTTTCGCCCGGCGGGGGGGCGGGGAAGCAGACTGGTACAAGATTTTTTAGTAGACCGCAAGGTTCCCCGTGGACTACGCGATCATTTGCCCATCTTGACAACCCCAACGGATGAGATTGTGTGGGTGGTAGGGCTACGGGCAGATGCGCGGTTTGTTGCCGGGGATGAGACCATCCATCGGGTGTGGGTTGTGGTGTGCTTTTCTGGGTAACAGAGATACAAAATAACCCGCTCCACCCTAGCCCCACGTACAAGGGTAGGTCTACCGGACAAAACCCACCACGTTATGCCCCTCTCCCCCCTGCCCCCGCTCCCACTACGCATCCCCCCATCCCCTAGCCCCTTCCCCCGCTACACGGGAGAAGGGGAACCGGGCAGCTAACGGCTCCCCCTCGCCCTCTGAGAAAAGGGGCAGGGCGGGAGGGGAGCGGGGACGC
>CAYPHM010000003.1:0-2149 GCA_964410555.1 uncultured Chloroflexaceae bacterium
GGGGCAGGGGGAGAGGGTGTCGCCCTTTATGGGAGAGGGGGCAGGGGGAGAGGGTGTCGCTCTAATGGGAGTAGGGGGGCAGAGGGGAGCGGGAATAAAAACGGGCTATAATCTTTATCATGGTGCAACTTTGCCATAGCCCTGCTATCCCCATACTGCTTCTACATCTAGGAAAAAGTCTGGTAGCACCTCTTCGCCTGATAGGGTAGCAGGATTATCAAGAATTTCTGGGGAATACCCCTGGCGATAGATGATTACTTGGCGAGTTTGGGGGTCTATGAGCCAACCGAGGCGTGCGCCATTCTGCATATACTCTTGCATTTTGTCGCAGGTCATCATGAGGTTATCGCTTGGAGAGCGAAGTTCTACAATAAAATCAGGGCAGAGAGGGAGAAACCGTTTTCTTACATTTGGACTAAGCTCATCCCAACGAGCTAGAGGTATCCAAGCTGCATCAGGAGAACGAGTAGCTCCATTGGGAAGAATAAAACCCGTGGATGAATCAAAGGCAATTCCCAATTTTTTGTCGTGATTCCAGTTCCACAATTGAGCACCAATACTGAGATTGAGCTTACCTGTTTCACCACCCGCTGGAGTCATCACGATCATATCTCCTTGTGTTGTACGTTCTAGGCGCATCTCACGATTATCTTGGCAAAACTGAAAGAACTGCTGGTTGGTAAGGTGTAGTGGGTAAATATGCATCTGCACCATTGGCTCACTCCTTAATGCCGATTATGTGGGTAAAAAACGCACAGGCAAAAAGAACCGCTTAATTTGTTTGCATCCTCTTGTCTTTTTGTCTTTCAAAGATAGTTCATGGTTGTAGAGGGGAATCGGCTCCCCCCCCCGCCCACGCTTGTTGCATTAGGCAGGGGGGAGCGAGGGAAACCCTACTTCACCACAAGCGGCAGGAACACCAACGGATTGCTGGTGGCGATAGTCACATCCTCATCCACCACCTGCACATTGTCGAGTACCCACCCCTTATCCGACAGCGACTCGTCTACATCCAGCGTGAAGCGCAGCATCGCCATGCCGGAGTAGTCTTCTAGGCTAATCGCCTCACCCTTCCAGGTGATGTCCTTCCACTCCTGGCTCATATCCTGCTGCGCCTGGAGTGCCGACTTCGCCGTACCGCCGCCCTGGTAGGTCGCCAGCGTGTGCCACGTTGTGCCGCCATCGGTGGAGATTTCCACCCGTGCTATATCCTGGCTGTCCCCCACACTAGCAAGCACATGCGAATGGCTAAATACCAGCGTTGGAGTCATCACCTGGTCCAGATTAAACGCCGTCGAGGTAATAGAAGACGTAGACCGCATTGTGGCAGATACCGCATTACGATAGTTCCCCTGGGGGCTGTCCGTCATCGCATACTCGCCGTTTGGCAAGATAACCGTATCCCACTCACCACTGCGTACCCAACGTCCAACGCCGCTCTCAAAGAAATCAGCGAAGATATGCGAAGTCTCACGGTAGATAGCAAAGGTCAGGGAAGTCTCCGAGACCCCACCATCACCATTGACCACGCGCAACCGATACTCTGCTGGCGACAACCCGGCAGATATAACTGTCGTCACAGATAGGGGACTTGTCGTCAACACCGGCAGGGTATACACGCTGCTGGCACTCAATGACGGTTGTTGGGCAGTATCTTCGTTGACCAAGAAGATTTGTACCGGTGCCAGAAATTCTGTCCCACTGATGACCACCTGCTGCGATATGCCATTGGTGCTCATAGCCGGGGAGATATTGCCCACCTGTGGCGTAGCATCACCCGCAAGCAGTGCATACACGCCTGCCCCCTGGCTCAGTGCTGCCGCCAAATCATACTCTATATCCAACACCGTCTTGAGGGCTTGCCATTGCTCTCCATCCCAATAGTGGAGTTGTAGCTCTTTTTCATCTACGCCTGCCACCTGGATGTCATTAGTCAGGTATTGGAAGCTCACCGAGCCGCCAATCTCTGGTGAGTCCGGCGATGCCACAATGTTGTACACCTTACCAACAATCGTTTTGCCTGATGGTAAGTTGGGGACATCCGCCATACTCTGAATAGTATAGAACTCACCCACATCAAACGTCACTTCGTCTGGCGTGAAGAGGATAAGCTGCCCATCTGGTGAAACCAGCGGAGCATGGCTGCGGC
>CAYPHM010000003.1:2249-41125 GCA_964410555.1 uncultured Chloroflexaceae bacterium
GTGACCCGTGGCTGCGCCGTGACCCGTGGCTGCGCCGTGACCCGTGGCTGCGCCGTGACCCGTGGCTGCGCCGCGAGCCCGGATTACCGCCGATGGAGTAGTCAATCATCGTTTCGCGGCGGGGGTTGGTCTCGGTAGCTTCCTCTTCAACCCACACCCGCACCTTGCCCTCCATTGACACATCGCTGAGGTAGATAGTACCACTATAGGTACCATTCGCCTCGACCATCGTTACAATCTCCTCCGCATAGCCATCTACCGGGAAGAGGCGAGCGCGAAGGTCTAGCCCGGTGGGGAGATTGCTCACCAGCAGGGTAATCGTCGAAGAGTTGACTGGACTCATCTGTATAACCGGCTTCCATGTCGTGTCCTCTTCCAGATAGATATGGTCGTCACCCTCTTCGATGATCTCACAGCCATAGTGATAACGGGTGCGGTCAAAAATGCATATCTGATCGCCCGGCGTTGCGCCATAGGCAATGATGCGGTTTTGCCCACCAAGCGCACTACCCAAGTCTATTGCGTAATCATCGCGCAAGAGGTAGGCACTAGCATCACTAGAATTGACCCCGCCATCCGCATAATCCAGGTAGAAGGTCGGGTCTTCCAGCGCATTGGTTGGCGTGAGCGGTTCGAGTATCTCCACATAGGTAAAGTCAAATGGGACAAGCTGTGGTCCCTCATTAACTGCCGTTGGCTCCTTGAGCCACGGATACCATTTGCGAATAGTCTCCCACTCATCCCGTCCAAGCGTCTGGTTGGTCAGCGTTTGCTGACAGTTCTGCTGCCAGAAATCATCATCAGCGATAAACTCCGTATTGTTGGGGTCGGTGTAGATGTCCCCCATAGCACTCCCCTTGCAAGTGTCTACCGAGACGAGGAAATCGTTTTCATCTAACCCAATGTAGACATCATCCAAGAAGAAGAGGTAATGGCTCAGTTCGTGTGCCAAGATAATAGACCAATCGTCACCCAGTGACTTACCAGGCGTACCATAGCGGTTCCACGAAGACCCGATGACTACCTGCCCTGGGTCGTAGGTGATGTTGGGATTATGCGTTTCTAGGGTAGTAGTGAGGACAATTCCGCCCTGGTTGGCGTAGGGGCGCAATCGGTTGTTTGTCTGCACCACCACATTTGCCTCATCCCAGTTTTCGCTGCTTTGCGTAATGAGCACATTCCCCAAAGCAACCTGCCCATTGGTAAAGTCGTAGAGGTAACGTGAAGCCTGCTTAACATTGAACTCCAACTGCTCCAAGTAGGATGGGTTTGTGCTCGAATCCCATTCCAACGAGATATACAGGTCAAAGAGCAGCAGCGGATTGTCGGCAGAGACGTTGATGGTCTGGATACCCGGTCCCGTCACTTCATGCATTTTGAGCGTGTCAGATGTTGGGGTGCCATTGGTGTAGTAGAGTGTGTAGGTATCACTGATGACCGCTGGCATAAGCGCAAGCAATTTGTCGCCATTGGCGATAGAACCGCTCCCCTGGAGATAACCCTGACTATCTGTTGTGAAGGGATAACCACCGGCGTTGGCAAAGAACGTCCCCCCGGATGATTTGCCTTCAGAGAGGCGATAGACCAGCGCATCTGGGACAGGTTCCGTATTGTGCAGCACCCGCACCTGCGTACCCACCACCCGGAAGGGGGAGGTCTGTGCCGCAGCATAGGGACGCTGGAAGGGACCAGGAACAGAGTTTGTTACCGAGGTACCGGGGTAGACTTCAATACGGAAGACCACGTTATCAGACCGCCCAAACACCCCACTGGCGAAGGTGTCCCATTTGTAGGTATGGGTAGCATTGGCAGCAAGGTTGGTAGTGATGGTGCCAGAAGAGGCTATAGCCGGTAGCCAACTCCCGCCGCCGTTGGTTGAGTAGAACGCCCGAACAAACCCAACATCATCCCCTTCTGCATCGTTAATCGTGTATGCAATCGGGATAACCTGATTACTAAGCACGTTTGCCGTAGTATAGCCTGGGGCAGCCGGTGTGCTATCAGGGCGCGTGACTGTCACAGATGGCGGAGTGTTGGGCAGATACCTGCGCCCTACCAGACCATTTAGTGCGATGATGCTCTGTTGCCAGTCGTTACTAGCAGCAAAATCCAGATCGCCATCATTATCAATGTCGCCTACGGAGATGCCGTAGGTCGTATCCGGGTCATACCCAAGCGGGCGACTGGCAGCAAAAGTGCCTGTCCCATCATTGATGTACAGGATGTTTTGCTCAGCAGCATTGCCCGTGACTATATCATTGTCGCCATCTTGGTCAGCATCGGCAATCGCAATACTGTAGGTTGCATCTGAGCCAGAACCAAAGCAACGTACTAGCTCGGTATCCTCGCAGCGCACAATACCACTAGCAAACGTCCCAGAGCCATCATTGAGGTAGACAACGTTTTGCTCACGCTCATTGCCTACGACAATATCGAGGTCACTGTCGCCGTCTATATCCCCCAATGCCAGCGATTCTGTCCTATCATAGCCGGTGCCAAAGTCAACGGCATTATCAGACGAAAACCCACCGGAACCATCATTGATATAGATGATGTTGGAATCACCAGCTATACCAAACACCGCATCTAGGTCTGTATCTCCATCTATATCACCAAGTGCCACACTAGTAATCGGCACATCCCAAGACTGGAAGGATTGGATGGTCGTGCTTGTAGAAAAATCTCCCTTCCCATTATTGAAAAAGACCATATGATAGGATTCATACAGGGTTTCGCCGTATTCGTCAGTCTGTTCGTTGCCATCGGCATCGGTCAGTGTAGTGAGCTTAGTCCCCGCGACTATATCAAGGTCGCCATCATTGTCTACATCACCGGTTGCCATCCGTACAATCTTGCCCGAATCACCGCCGGCAAAGAGGAGCCGTTGACCAGCAGCAGAGAAAGCCTCCCCATTTCCATCGAGGTTGCCAGGGTTGAGATAGACCGCATCGGCACCCGAATCGGTAACTATGGTGCCATCCTCAATATTGATATAGGATTCATCGTCATTTCTGCCGCCAGCGGTAATGACATCGAGGTCAGCATCACCATCTACATCAGCAACAACAATGCTCGACGTTGGCATGCCGTCTTCAATGTACAGGCGATCTTCAGCCAAAAAAGCCCCGCTCTGGTCATTCAGGTGGATAGAGCTATACTCCCCACTGGAAATGAGGTCAAGGTAGCTATCCCCATTGATGTCTGCCATAACGGTAGACTTTATACCATCATATTCACTGCCAAAGGTGCGCGTTGAGGGGCTTTTGCCTGGGAGGAAGTCTTCTTTCTCGCTGAGATAGATTTTCCCCTGCTCATACCATCGCCCAACGACTATATCTGTCAAGTTATCGTGGTTCAAATCGCCAAGAGCAATACTCAACGTAGCCCCATCATAGGAACCAAAGTACCGCGCTTTGCTAAAGGCTCCTGTGGTGTTTTTCCTGGCGATAGAGTCTGGCTCATATTCATTACCAATAGCAATGGCATCTACAACACCATCTTTATGATGTAGGGCAAGGCTTGTAGTGGCATCGGAGCCAGAGCCAAAGGTGCGAATGGTTGTCGCACCATTACTACTATTGGCAAACGCCCCACTCCCATCATTATCATTCAAGTAGATGACGTTTTGCTGGTAGTAGTTGCCCGTGATGATGTCTAGGTGTCCATCGCCATTGACATCCCCCATCACCACCGCCATTGTGTCATCGCTGCCTGTCCCAAAGGTGCGTGTTTCAGCAAAGGTGCCGTCACCTTGTAGGTTTAGGTAGAGCTTGTTGGCAACAATCGCATCTTCCTCGCCAGCGACCACACTTGAATTGCCTACAATGATGTCTACCAAGCCATTGCCGTCTACATCACCTGTGGCAATGCTTGCCGTAGCTCCATATTGTGTTGTCCCATTGGCACTACTTTCTGCCCCAAAAGAGATCACCTGAAATGTTGGTGGAGCAGGGTTTTTCGGGTCAGGGGGAAATGGACTCGTCGTATTGAGGTAGAGCTTGTTTTGCTGTGAGACATTGCCAACGATCAGATCAGGTTTGTTATCGTTGTTGACATCAGCTATCGCTACTGAAGAGGTCGCATCCTCTGCCAGTGTGCTGTCTGTACCAAGCGCAAACGGATCAGAGAACTTGCCATCACCCTGGTTAAAGTAAAGGTAGTTCTCCATATTCCCTTCCAAGATGTCTGGCTTGCCGTCACCATTGACATCACCCACAGCAAGACTGGTCGTAGACATCTCATCGCCAAAGGGGAACATCCGATTCATAGACCCTTTGCCATCATTTAGATAGACCACGTTTGCCTCTTCCTCCAGACCAACTACGAGGTCAAGGTGGCTATCCCCATTCATATCGGTGAGGATGACGCTGTTGGCTACGGACCAGTCCGAGCCAAAGGTGCGCTCAAAATCACCAGGACTCGTCACGATACCATCGCCGCTGTTGAGATAGACGGCACTGCCGGTATCGTTCACCACGATGATGTCTAGTGCGCCATCAGCATTGACATCTCCCACCGCGATTGCCTGGGTGGTGCCAGAGGTGCCGCCAAAGGAGCGTTGTTGTCTGAACCGCCCGGCTTCGTCGCTAAAGTAGACGGTATCTTCCCGCCGGTAGTTGCCCATCACGAGGTCAAGGTTGCCATCGCCATTGAAGTCTGCAAGCGCAACGCTCATTGTGGGGTCTTCCCGCCCTTCAAGTGGGCTTTCTTGGTATGATGTAGTTTTTCCCTGTTGGGATTGCAGGTAGACCTTGTTTGCCCCGTAGTAGTTGGCTGTAGCGACATCTAGCTTGCCATCATTGTCTATGTCACCAACGGCAACCCCATAGGTATTGGTTGGGGGGTGCTCCCCAAACGACACCTGCTCACCAGCATCTTGGAAGTAGAAGGCATCAGTGGCAAACTTGCCCGTGCCATCATTCAAGTACACCACTTTGGGATTGGTGTATTCGGCAAAATCTACATCATTGCTGGTATCATCTTCCTTGCGCTGGACTGTCCCCACTACAATGTCGAGTGCGCCATCGTTGTTCATATCCCCGATGGCGGCGGTATACGCACCCTGGAGCTTGCTCCCAAAGGGTATCCCGGTGGAGAGACCGCCAGCACCATCGTTGTAGTAGATAATCTTTGTGGGAGAACCATCGCTTGGGTCAGGGGGAACACCAGAGGTATCATCTGGTGGTTTGCGGATATTGATAACCACTATGTCAAGCGCACTGTCGTTGTTGAGATCACCCAGGGCGATGCTCTGGGTCTTCCCCTGTTCCTCACCAAAGTCTACCGCATCGGAAAAATGCCCACTGCTATCATTGTAATAGATGACATTTTGAGTAGGTATATCGGAGGTGTCCCCTTGCATCATATACTCAGGCTGCGACATACCTGCGACAATATCCAAGTCGCCATCGTTGTCCATATCCCCCACAGCAATACTGCGGGTATACTCTCCCCCACTGCCAAAGCAGCGGATTTCCGCGGTATCTTGGCAGACTTCCCCTAGGGGGTCTACACCAAAATTCCCTGCGCCATCATTGAGATAGACCACATCTTGTCCATTAGTTCCCGTTACGATGTCGAGGTCGCCGTCATTGTCCATATCCCCCACGGCTACTGCCAATGCGTGAGGGTTGGTGCGCCCAAAAGCTCGACGAGTGGTAAAGGTAGGGTTTTCGGCATGTACTACCGGCGGTGGAGGAATAATCGGAACGAGGGTAACACAGAGGGTAAGAATAAGCACCATGTGGGTAAACAAACGAGATACACAAAAAAGCTGCCGTTGCGAACTGTTCGCAAAAGAAGGTGTCCCTTTCATGATAGCATGTCCTTTCTGGTCTCTTGACTTAGGTACATAAGCATCTTTGTTTTGTACACACTGTCAGGTTGGTTGCCTACACGAATATCTTGCCGATGGATTAGGTTATGTGAGTTTGCTCTCCTGTGAAGATGCTGTAGAGATACGGTAAAAACGCTATGAAGCCAAGAGCAAAGAGGCACTAGAGAGTACAGGGTAGCGACCCACAAGGATAGACTATTTTATTGTACCACTGTCCAAAGAGACTTTTCAAATGGGATTCTTTTCCGCTGGTTTCCCCCTGCCCCTCTCTGATGGGGGCTGACCGAACATCCGCTCGGTGACCCTCGCGGCTCGTTTATTCTCGTCATCTCCTCTTCATCTCCCCGTCATCATACTGTATGGTAGTCTTCATTCCCCTTTGCAAAGCCACATGATAGCATGAAAACAGAGCAAAACATAACGAGAAGATACTCGTGACTGCAACAGAAAACTAACCAATGGAGGCAAAGCCATGTATATCGTACCCTTAGACCCAATGAGCGAAACTCATACCCACATCGTCCTCTCGATGGTCATCCACAGCGAGCTAGACTATGGCGAGCTAGACAGCGATGCCCGCCTTGTCGCATGGCAAAAACACCAGGGCGTGTGGGGGGTAGCCGTCAATGAGCAAGGGAGTGCTATGGGGATTGCCTGTGTCGTCCACCTCAGCGACACCGGCGATGATGCGCTACTGTGGCTAGAGGTGCTACCAACCTATCGCCGCCTTGGGGTGGGGCAGGCATTGCTCAGGTGGGTATATCGCCAGATACCGCACCCGCTGGTCATCCACAGTACCCCAAGTGCCGCCCCCTTCTATGAGCATATCGGGGTCGCCTGCTGCTAAAAGGGGGGAAGGGGAACGAACGGCTCCCCCTTGCCCCCGCTCCGCTTGTAGAGACGTAGCATGCTACGTCTCTCCGGTTCCCCTGCTCCCCTTGGTGGGGGAAGGGGCAGGGGGGAGCGGTTCTAGCCATATGCGCTTACGACTTATCCCCCGGTTGGCGTGGCACAAACAGCCACGACACGAATATACCAAACTCATACAGCAGGTACATCGGGATAGCCAGCAGCAGCATATTGAAAGGATCACCCGTAGGGGTAACAACCGCAGCGATAATCATTACGACAACTAGCGCGTAGCGGCGGTAGGAGCGCAGTTGCCTTGCCGTCACCAAACCCAAGCGTGCCAACAGGTACATAAACACCGGGAGTTCAAACACAATGCCATTCACCAACACAAGCAGGCTTACCGTGCGGAGAAAATCGGCAAGCGCAGGCTGATTGGCGATAAGCTCTGTATTACCAAAGCCTATCAAAAAGCGAATGGCTACCGGCACCGTCACAAACCATCCAAAGGCAATACCCATCAGAAAAAAGATCGTGATAGCAGGCAACGATAAACTCAAGAGCCGTCTTTCCTTATCCTCTTCAAGCGCAGGATAGATAAAAGCGACCACCTGATAGATAATCATCGGCATAGCAATGATGATTCCCACAACCAGCGCAACCAGCATATAGCTAGTGAACACCTCGGCAGTCCCCACCGCTTGAAGGGGGGGGTAGGGGTTGTCCATAGGGGCAAAGGAGATGATAATCTTCTCCACCAACCGCGCTGGTCCTAGCACAAGAAACAACCCAACCAACATTCCAATACCAATGCTGATAGCAACGCGAGCCAACCTATCCCGCAGCTCTATCAGGTGGGGTTTGAAGAGATGAAATACGGTTGAACCTTCGGTATGGGGAGGTTGCTTGTGCTGTTCGTTGGGTGGGTTTGTCTGGTTAGTCATGGGCTACGTTGGTATGATTAGTATGCGCTTGGCTCATATGGGACGGCGGTTTCCATTCGGGCGAGAGATACCCACGCTCTTGAAGCTGTTGCTGGAGAGCATGCACATCTGCCATGAGCGTCTCTATCTGGAGGCGTGGGTTCCATTCCCCATCCAGCAAACCGGTATGACGAAGTTGGGCATTGAGGCTATGGAGTTCGGTGTATAGCGTCTGGATTTGCGCTTGCAGGAGCGGTACATCCGGGTCGTGGGCAATGGCAGTACTGGCAACATTGGATGGTTGTTGGGCAAGTGATGTTGGCTGCCCCATTGGTGTTGGGCTATCTGGTGGGCTATCAGATGTACTAGCTGGTGGGCTATCTGATGCACTAGCTGGTGGGCTATCTGATGCACTAGCTACCGATTCATCCGATGTCCCATTGTGCTGTGTGGTTGCTTGCGAAACCTCTAGGTTAGGTTGAGCTTCACCGAGACGATTCGGTTGTTGTGCTTGGTTGGGACGTTTGCTGGTCGGGACAGGGGTTGGACGTTCTTGTTGGCTGGCGTGGCGGGTGGGGTCTACCGCAAGGTTACTAAGGTGTTGCTGCATAGACTGACTCTCCGTCTGGAGAGCCTGGAAATTCTGTTGGAGTTTTTGCTGCGTTTGGACAAGCTCATCCCGCACTTCTTTAATCTCACGCTCAAAGTCTTGACGAAGGGACGTAAACATCTGGACTTCAGGCGATGACTGTTGCCATACCATGAGCCGGGCGATCATCTGTCCTAGCGAGCGAGCAATTTCTGGCAACCGTTCTGGACCAATGATAAGCAGTCCAAGAATGAGCAGAAAAAGCAGTTCACCTGCGCCAACACCAAAAAAATTCATGTCTATACACCAGCATTGACATGGTATGTCAATGCTGGTTCCTCATCACATCATATGAGCAATTGCCAGCAAGCTGCCTTAGCTGGCAGATTTTTCATTGAGGTACCGGATGGCATCGCTGACAGACTCCAACTTTTCAGCATCCTCATCGGGAATTTCCACACCAAATTCCTCTTCAAGCGACATCATCAACTCTACGAGGTCAAGCGAATCTGCATCAAGATCACCAGCAAAGGTTGCTTCGGGGACAACCTTTGCTTCATCTACCCCAAGCTGTTCAGCAATAATCTTTCGCAGACGTTCTTCCATTGAAGCCATTGTACATACCACCTTTCATTCACTTGAAAATACATA
The DNA here is from genome assembly GCA_964410555.1 of uncultured Chloroflexaceae bacterium. Taxonomy (GTDB): domain Bacteria; phylum Chloroflexota; class Chloroflexia; order Chloroflexales; family Chloroflexaceae; genus JAAUSY01. Next base: position 11,098 of record CAYPHM010000003.1, read on the forward strand.
AAAATAAAGAAAATCCTTATTTTGGCACTTTAGCGGGTTCGCTTTGGCGCATCGTTCAGATCAACCCCTGCAACCTTTCAAGACGGGGGGGCACAGGCTTGGTTCCCCCTGGGGTCTGGTGTTCTGCTTTTTTACAGCATCTTGAACGGGTCTTGAAACTGGCAAAAAAAGAACCTGGGACACACATACGCTACCCATAGCGATTGGCTACTGTCCCAAGTACTCCATTCACAAAGCGACTGGAGTTGTCGCTTCCATAATATTTGGCAAGTTCTACCGCTTCGTTAATCACCGCTTTAGCTGGAGTCTGTTCTACATGGTCTATAATCAGTTCAAAAAGCGCAATGCGTAGAACAGCTTTATCTACTCCTGGCATCTGGTCAACGGGCCAATTTGGAGCTGCTTCTTCAATCATATAGTCTAGTTGGAAGCGATGTTCCCATACCCCCATGACAAGGTAACGGAGAAACTGTTTGCTTTCCATAGGTAACGACTCTTCTTGAAGCCGACGCTCTAGGACTATCTCTAGGGCGTGGTCAGTAGCAGCCACCTCAAAGAGTATTTGGAGAGCCGCAACCCGAACACGGTGACGCTGACCTGTCACACCCGACCCCTTTTCGCTATTTTCATGGCAACGCTATTAAGACTGGGCTTTCTTACGTTGCAACAATTCGGTAACATACCCGGTGGAGATAGCTCCAGCCCGAAACAATGGGTCGTCAAGCAGGGCAAGGTGAAACGGTATCGTTGTCTTAATTCCCGTAATAATACACTCATGCAATGCTCGGTGCATACGATCAAGGGCTTCTTCCCGATTCTCTGCCCATGTCACGACCTTTGCCAGCAGCGAATCATAGGCTGTTGGCAAGATGTACCCTGAGTACAAATGCGAATCTATCCGTACTCCTGGGCCCCCTGGGGGAAGAAAGAACTCGACCTCGCCGGCTATCGGCAGAAAATCCCTCTCTGGGTCTTCTGCATTGATGCGACATTCAACAGCATGCCCGCGTATTCTAACGTCTTTCTGCTCCATCGTCAAGCGTTCGCCTGCGGCTATGCGTATTTGCCATTTTACCAGATCAACCCCGGTGACGCTTTCGGTGAGGGGGTGTTCCACTTGGATACGGGTATTCATCTCGATAAAATAGAAGTTGCCTTCGGTATCCAACAGAAACTCAAATGTCCCGGCATTGATGTAGCCAATGGCTTGTGCGCCACGGATAGCTGCTGCCCCCATCTGTTGGCGCATATCTTCGTTCACTGCCAGCGAGGGGGCTTCTTCCAAGATTTTTTGGTAGCGCCGCTGCACAGAGCAATCGCGCTCGCCGAGGTGTATCACATTACCGTAACTATCGGCAAGCACCTGGACTTCAATGTGGCGAACGTTGGACATAAACTTCTCCATAATGAGATCGCCCCGTCCAAACGCCGATTCCGCTTCGCCACGGGCGGTAGGATAGGCTTTGATGAGGTCGCTTTCCTGGTATGCCACACGCATACCACGTCCTCCCCCACCAGCACTCGGCTTGAGCAGCACAGGATAGCCAATGGTGCGGGCTAATTCTACGGCTTCATCCACATTGCGTAGCTCACCATCTGAGCCAGGGACTACTGGCACCCCTGCATCCTGCATGGTCTTGCGGCCTGTGGGCTTATCGCCCATCAAGCGTACCGTTTCGGCATGTGGGCCAATGAAGGTGAGCTTACATTCTGTACACATCTCGGCAAAGTAGCTATTTTCAGAAAGGAAGCCATAGCCGGGATGGATGGCATCACAGCCGGTAATGAGGGCTGCGCTAATCAAGGCGGGGGGATGCAGATAGGAGCGGGCAGGTATGGCGGGACCAATACAGACGGCTTCGTCTGCCAACCGCACTGCCAGCGAGTCGCGGTCTGCCTCGCTATAGGCAACAACGGTGCGTACTCCTAGCTCAGAGCACGCCCGGATTATCCGAACGGCTATTTCCCCCCGATTGGCTACTAATATTTTGCTAAACATCTTGTGAACTTTGCTCCGCAATGGAATGGAATTAGGATAATGACTAGGAAGTGTGGGTACTAGCGTTCTGCCATATCAAAGAGCGTTTGCCCATCAATGAGCAGAATATTCTGTCGTCCTTTTGCCGATTTGTGGACATCGGGGGTAAATTCGGTTGAGGTAATCACGACCCCTTTTGGGATGTCCTGTTGGCGCATGTCTTGGACTAGCGTTTCTACCGTCCCAGAGCGCACTTTGTCTGCCACAGATAACCGCATCAGGTAGGTTTCCTCTTTGTAGGTAAAGAGCACATCGAGATGCTTGTCTTTATCCAGAAACCGGTAATCTTTGTAGGTAAATCCGTACTTCACATAGAGATTACGTACGTAGCCCCCAAGCTGTGGCAGCGATAGCCCGCGCAAGTCTTCAAGCGTGCGGACGGTACCTGGCTTATCTAGGTTGCCCCCGCGTGTCGCAACTTCTGCCTCTAAATCTTTACGGCGACGTTCATTCTGATGGGCAATGACGGTCCCAAGCGCGGGAAAGGGTATCATGGCAAAGAGGGAAAAGCTAATGTAAAAGGTAATCAGTTGCTCTGGACTAGAAATGACAGGAGGGGCATCAGGCGTGATAGCCAACTCTGGCATAGCCACAACGCCAGCCTGACCAAGCATCCCATAGATGACCACAAAGAGTAAGCCAAACGTAAAGCCGGTGATACCCAAAAGTAGTCCATGCAGCAGGATATGGGTTTTTACCCTTCCGCCGAGAAACAAGCCTGCCGATACCGGCACGATACCAGCAAGAAACTGTATCCAACCTTGTGCAGCAAAGAGCGAGCACCAACCAACTGCCATAATAACCGCGGTAGCCAGTACTATGCGCCATTGGACATCGCCCCATTCAATCGCCTTCCATCGTGCCAATAACGAGGGTCGTTGGGGTCGTTGGGGTCGTTCTTCTTCTGTAACTTCTTGCTGCTTATCTTCCTGCACATCAACACTCATGAAGACTTCTGCTACTTTCTATTCTGTAGGTTTAGCTCCCGTAGTGGGAAATTGTCGTTCTTGTTGCTGCTGGCGAGCTTCTGTCTCTGTGGTATGTTCCAGCAGTTCCTCGACTGCCTCGCGTAGTTTGCCTATGTCGGCAAAGGAGCGATAGACCGAGGCGAAGCGGATATAGGCGACAGCATCCATATCGCGTAATCGTGCCATCACCTCATCCCCAATGGTGGTTGATGGAACTTCGTGTCCATCTTGGATCATAAGGATGGCTTCAATGTCGTTGACAAGTTGCTCAAGACGTTGGGCTGCCACAGGGCGACGATAGCACGCCGTTCGCACCCCCGACATGAGTTTCTCCCGACTATATGGCTCTCGTTCGCCGTTGCGTTTGACCACGGCGAGGTTGAGTTCTACATATTCATAGGTGGTAAAACGCCGTTGACAGGATCGGCACTTGCGCCGTCGGCGTATCGTCTCTCCGACATTGATCTTTCTGGTATCTACTACGTCGGTATCGGAATTGTGACAGAAGGGACACCGCATGGCTACACTTGCTTTCCACCCCAGCATTTTGCATCTCTTGTGCATTATAACATAGCACAGGGTTATTGCTTCAAGAGAAGGCTGTGTCAAACGTAGCGGGGGTAAGGGACGAGGGGATGGGGGCTGCCCAAAGGAGACAAAGGATGGGAAAACTATCTGCCCCCCCCCCGAAAAATTGCCGCTTGCACCTATAGCCGTTATATGGTATTATCAGAAGTGCGTTATACTTGAATTTCACAAATATGAAGGACGTACCAGGTTTCAGGTCATAAAAAATACAATTGTTCTGTTATCTGTACGTAAAACTGTCACGCTTTGAGGTTGCCCCTGCTAGTACAACAATCTTTTTATCCTCAAATATCTACTGGTACCCAAACCATGCCATTGTTTGAAGCAATGCAAAGGCATAGCTTTTTGCATGCTTGGCATCAGGTGCCAGTTTTTTGCCGTCATGACTATTCCAACAGCTTATCCAGTTTACCCATTTAGTGCCATAGTAGGTCAAGAGTACCTCAAACAGGCCCTAATCCTAAACGCCATAAACCCCCGTATCGGCGGGGTCTTGATACGGGGAGAAAAGGGAACAGCCAAATCTACCGCAGTCCGCGGATTAGCCCGGTTGCTCCCGCCCATCACCGTTGTGCAAGGGTGCCTCTACCACTGCGACCCAGACCAACCCGCCGGGCTATGCGCTACCTGCACCACACATCGGGAAACCGGCGAACCATTCGCCATAGACCAACGCCTAACCCACCTTGTAGAACTACCGGTTTCTGCGTCAGAAGATCGCGTGGTCGGCTCGCTGGACATTGAACACGCCATCACCGAAGGGAGCCGCCGCTTTGAACCGGGTTTGTTGGCACACGCCCACCGCGGGGTGCTTTATGTGGATGAGGTCAACCTCCTAGACGACCACCTCGTTGACCTTTTGCTTGACGCAGCAGCCATGGGGGTCAATACCGTTGAGCGCGAAGGGATGAGCATTTCCCATCCTTCCCGGTTTATGCTCGTTGGCACAATGAACCCAGAAGAAGGTGAGCTACGGCCCCAACTGCTCGATAGGTTTGGTCTCGCCGTAGAAGTCCAGGGATTGCCAGATGTCCGTAGTCGCACCCTCGTCATAGAACGGCGGATGGCTTATGAAGCAGACCCAGGAGCCTTTAGGGAACGGTGGCAAACCCAAGAAGCACGCCAAGCAAAGCGTATCGTCTCAGCACAAACCATCTTATCCAGCGTCCGTATCAGCAAAAAAGATATGGAAATGGTCGCGCACCTTTCCCTAGAGCTCGCCGTAGATGGCCACCGCGCTGATTTGACCGTGCTAGAAACCGCCCGTACCCACGCAGCATGGGAAGGTCGCAAGACTATCAAACAGCAAGATATACTTCTCGCTGCCGAGCTTGCCTTCCCCCATCGTATGCGGCGTCAACCCTTTGTCGAGCCAGGAATGGATGGAAGCTATCTCCAGTCTGCCTTGCAACGTATCAGCCAAGCAATCAATGGACAATCGGAGCAAGATCAAACGCAAGGGGAAAAAAAAACGCCCGGTTTTGACGAAGACCCCATAACTGAAGCTGCCCCCCATGCAGAATGGGACGGCTCCCAGGCAACTGTTGGCATCTCTGCCCCGACCAACCTCAATGAAGCCAGTACCGCTCCCCATGACGATGAGCAGCAGCAGAGCAATGATCTCGTCCATGAGATAGGTACAATTATCCAGCCACGCCGTATTGAAGGGCAACGTGACCAACGTCAACGGCAAGCCTCTGGACGACGCAGCCAAACTTGCTCAGCTAAACGACAGGGACGGTATATTACCAGCCGGCGGGTGCAACGGGTGACAGACCTTGCCTTTGATGCATCGTTGCGGGAGGCAGCCCCCTACCAGCAACAGCGGCGAATAGCCCAAGCTCTCAATGGTAAACCGCCACGACAGCTTATCTTGTACCGGGGCGATCTTCGCCAAAAGGTGCGTATGCGCCGTACCCGTAACGCCGTCTGTTTTGTGGTAGATGCCAGTTGGAGCATGGCAGCAGAAGAGCGTATGTGTGCCACCAAAGCCGCCATCCTTTCGCTGCTCCGTGATGCCTACCAGCGGCGTGACTATGTAGGGCTAGTCAGCTTTCAGCGAACCTATGCCACGCTACTGTTGCCTTTGACCAATAGTGTTGAACTGGCTCAAAAACGATTGCAAACCATGCCCGTCGGGGGCAAAACCCCCCTCACCCGCGGCATGCTCATGGGATATGAAGTGCTTGACCAAGCCCGTCGCCGCAATCCAGAGGTGATACCACTCCTGGTGTTGTTGACCGATGGGCAAGCAAATGTGGCTATGACCGGCATGCCCCCCCAACAGGAGGCATACCGTGTTGCAGCCTATATTGCCCACAACAATATGCGAGCAGTGGTCATTGATACCGAATATGCCGGCAGTGATACAGCGCCAAATACTTTGATTTCGGCCCATGCATCACGAGCACATCTTCGGTTTTCGCATATGGAGCAAGGGATGGCTCGCTATCTTGCTACCTATCTTCAAGCTGAGTATTATCGCCTGGAAGAACTCAACGAAGATGGTCTTGTCCATATGGTCCGTACCAGGCTATCAAGATAGATTTGATTTTTCTGCGCGTTGGGATATTTTTTTGATTATGGGGACTTGAACACAACAAGCAAGTATCAGGAGGAATGTTGGTGATGACGGAATTGTACCGTAGAGAGCAAGAGATCGAAAATGAGGTATCGGGGAATATGTTGCAACAGACAGCCGAACCTTCAACGGGGACACCCCCCATCAGTAGTATACCAACTACAATGCCCGCACCGTCTTTGGGGCTAGGGCAAGATCAGACAGGGACAGAAACCATCCCTGTTGCACCACCAGAGTATCAGAATGGAACGGATGGAACTACTCTAAGTGCAGAGGGAACGGAGCAGGAAGGTTCTGCCCCCGAAACGGAGCAGGAAGGTTCTGCCCCCGAAGATGGAGCCGAAGGGGAACCAGTTGCTACTCCCAAAGCTGCGGGGGAAGAACTCGAAGCTGCAGCTGCTGCAGATGGAGCACAACTTGGTGAGGAACAAGCTCCGGTGGAAACCGAGCCTGCAGCAGAACCCCCGGTGGAAACCGAACCTGCAGCAGAACCCCCGGTGGAAACCGAACCTGCAGCAGAACTCCCGGTGGAAACCGAACCTGCAGCAGAACCCCCGGTGGAAACTGAGCCTGCAGCAGAACTCCCGGTGGAAACCGAACCTGCAGCAGAACCCCCGGTGGAAACCGAACTTGCAGCAGAACCCCCGGTGGAAACCGAGCCTGCAGCAGAACTCCCGGTGGAAACTGAGCTTGCAGCAGAACCCCCGGTGGAAACTGAGCCTGCAGCAGAACCCCCGGTGGAAACTGAGCCTGCAGCAGAACCCCCGGTGGAAACTGAGCTAGAGTCCAGTACAGAAGCCAATAGAGAGGCAACCACAGAAACCAGTACCGAAACTCCAGAGGCAAGTTTTACCCCACAGGAAACCACTTCACGACCACGCCGACTCAAAGACCTTGAGGTTGGGATGGAACTGGATGGACGGGTAACATCTGTTGCGCTTTACGGTATTTTCGTAGACATTGGGCTTGGGCGCGATGGGTTGGTGCATATCTCAGAAATGAGTGACAAACGCATTGATTCGCCCTCAGATATGGTAAACATAGGCGATAGTGTGAAAGTCTTTGTCAAAAAAGTAGACCTTGAAGATCGACGAATTAGCCTCACCATGCGGCAACCACGGGAAGAGCCAGAGAAAGCCCCACGCGGACGCTTTCGCCGCAACGAGCCAGACCGTGATGCTCTAGCCCAACTGCATGTTGGTGATGTGGTCAATGGAACCATCACAGGGCTTGCCCCATTTGGGGCATTTGTAGACATTGGGGTAGGCAAAGATGGCTTAGTCCATATTTCCGAACTGGCAGAAAACCGGGTTCACAAACCAGAAGAAGCCGTACAAGTGGGCAGTCAGCGTACCTTCAAAGTCCTTGAAGTTGACCCTGAAGGCAAACGTATCAGCCTCAGCTTGCGCCGCGCTCAGCGCATTGAGCGTATGCAGCAGCTTTCGCCCGGCGATATTGTCGAGGGCAAAGTGAGCGGTCTTGCTCCCTTTGGCGCGTTTGTAGACATAGGCGTAGGGCGTGATGGTCTGGTGCATATTTCGCAACTCTCCCATGATCGGGTCGGCAAAGTGGAAGATGTCGTCAAAATTGGCGATCCTATCACTGCGCGAGTGCTTGAGGTAGATACCCAGGGCAAACGGATTAGCCTCACCTTGCGGCTAGAAGAGCCAGAACCAGAGCCTATCTCAGAAGAGCCAGAACCGGCGGTCAGAGAAGAAAAAGCTGTTTCTCCAGCTGCTATGGAAGCCGCTTATCCCCCGCCACGGCGCGACAACCGCCGGGAAGGTAAGGGCAAGCGTGGTGGTCGTGGGAATCGTGGGAATACCCCCTCCCCACCCGTTTTGGAGACCTACGTAGCGGGCGATGATACCGAAGAGGAATTTGAGGGCAACGCTACGCTAGAAGATTTGCTGACCAAGTTTGGTGGCACAAATAGCCGTAAGGATCGCCGCCGTCGCAATGATAATGATGATGATGACATTGACGAAGAAGACCGTTTTATAAGCCGCAAAAAACAGCGGGAGGCAATCCAGCGCACCTTGCAGCGGCGTGATGATGAAGAATAAGCACGAACTACCTACCATTGCTGCTTGCATAGACGTTAGGGCTATGCTATTCTTTACAAAGATAGCCCGTAAAGCTCACCAGTTTTAGCGGTGGAATACGCAAGGTGTCTTTGCTGTAGCCGCAACCCTAGGTCTTGCGTTCTGGCGAGTAAGCAACGCTATATTCTTGGACGAGAGTCCTCGTATACCTATACCCCGATCTTGTTGGGGAACAGAACAACTGTAGCCAAGCACGGGCATATGTGCCCGGCATATCCTGGTAAGGAAAAACGAAAAGATGACAAAACGAACCTGGCAACCAAAGCGTATCCCACGTCGTCGCAAGCACGGGTTTCTGTCACGGATGGAGACCAAAGATGGACGAGCGGTGTTACAACGACGACGACTCAAGGGCCGTTGGAAGCTCTCAGTTAGCGATGAAAAGCGGGCAGTGCGGCGAGGACATCGATAATGGGGGGTTTCCCATTCCCTCTGCACGATATAGCCCACGGAATAGGGAAAAGCACATCGTACCATAGGAAGACGTTCAGCTATTCAGGTATCAGCAATCAGCCGGCTTGCCCGTTCTGGTAGGTGGTAGCTATAGCTGAACGTCTCCTTGTGAAAGACCAGTACATGCTGGATATAAAGGGGTTGTTTCCATAGGTTGTGAATCGATCTCATCGGTTGCGTCGCCCCGATCAGTTTCAGCGTGTCCGTCATCAGGGGCATACAGTATCTCATCACTTATTGCGGCTAAATGTCGCCACAAACCACGGGAAACGAGTACGCTGTGGTTTTGTCGTGGGCAAACGCGTAGGAAAAGCCGTAGTCAGGAATCGGGCTAAGCGGCGGGTGCGTGAAATCGTGCGTCTGATGCTCCCTTCGCTTCAGCCAAACGTAGACCTGGTGTTTGTGGTCCGTTCACCGGAGGTAGCAACAGAAGATTTTGTAATCTTACGGGAAGTGGTTGAGCAACTCTTGCATCGGGCTGGAGTTTGGGACCAACCAGACCAACAGCAAGACGAACAGCAAGACGAACAGCAAGACGAACCTATACGCCAATCAGATACCGAAGCACCTATGGATTAGCTTCTTCAGCCGGCGTGGTATTTACTAACTACACTCAATGTATGAAATTTAATTAAGGTAAAACTATGGGCGAAATATGGGGGACATTCGTAGGCTTTATGGAGCAGGCATTGCTCTGGCTTGCCATTATGACCGGCAGTACAGGGACAGGGATTATTATCTTTACCATCTGTACCCGACTGCTTATCCTACCACTGACCCTTAAATCTATACGGTCTAGTCGTAAGATGCAAGAGCTGCAACCACTCATTAAGGAATTGCAGCGCAAATATGGGAAAGATCAAAAGAAACTCCAAGAAGAAACGATGAAACTCTACCAAGAATACCAAATAAACCCTCTTGGTGGGTGTTTACCCATGCTCCTCCAACTTCCCATTTTTATTGGGGTCTATTGGGGGGTGCTCCATTTGATGGACCCTGCCTATCGGGAACAACTTAGCCCCGCTGTCCAACAAGCCATTGCCGACCCGGAAGTGCAACAAATCCTTGCTCGTCCCTTCCTCGGCATCATAGATTTGGGCAGAAAACCCTTTGAAGATGGCTCGTTTAGCTTGGAAAACTTTAACGGGGGGCTCTATCTTGTGCTTCCCGTTCTCTCTATTGCGATGCAGTTTATTCAGCAGCTTATGGCTATGCCACGAGTGCAAGACCCCCAGCAAAAGGCTATGTCACGGGCGATGCTCTTTATGCCGCTCTTCTTTGCCTACATCACGCTTATCTTTCCCGCAGGGGCAGTTCTCTATTGGCTGACCAGCAGTACGGTAGGGGTTATCCAACAATACTTTACTTCTGGTTGGGGGTCGCTTGCCAATCATCTCAAGTTTTTACCTGCTGAAAGTACCTCAAAGATGGCTACTGCCACCGCTGCTGCCACGGCTGGAGCACTGGAGTCTTTGCCCGTTGATACGGCTCAATCCGTCAGCGGTGCAGCTGTTGCAGCAACCAAACGCCCCGGTTTTTGGGAAGTAATGACTCCCCTCACCGATGCAGAATATGAATCTTCACGGGAATCAACAACAGAAGAATCGAAAAAGGAACAACCAAAGGCGAATGAGCAAGCGCGAAAATCGGAGCAGCAGAGGTCATCCTCGCCACGTCGTTCGCGCCGTCGTCGCTAAAATACTATTCAGTATGGGGGAACTACGCTAGGGGAGACGCTTAGCGAAAACTGATACCCCCTAGCCCCTTCTGCTGAAAGCCGACGTGAGTACAAGGGAAAAAGAGAGTATGAAAAGTATTGAGATTAGTGCGCGTACCGTTGCCGAAGCGGTGGAGCTTGCCCTAGAGCAACTCCGGCGAGATCGTGATGAAGTAGCCATTGCGGTGCTGGAATCTGGTGAGGATGGGGAGGAAGCCTTAGTCCGAGTAAGCGTGGTTGAGGAAGATGAAGAGGAAACCAAAAAAGCCCCCGTTCGCCTGCCAGATGCCGATGATATAGTCGGTATAGCCCGAACTATGCTCGAAGAATTGCTCCAACGGATGGATATTCATGCGTATGTTACCGCGGTAACTTCGCGTGTGCCAGACCAGCAAGGCAAAACGGAAGAGGATTCCGTCACGCTCCACATTGAAGGGGCAGATGAACAGGCTATGGGGTTGATGATTGGTCGGCGTGGGGAGACGCTCCATTCGTTGCAATTTTTGCTCAATATGCTGGTCAGCCGAAAAGTCCACCGATGGCCCCATATTGTTATAGATGTGGGAAATTACCGCCAGAGACGGCGCGAGTCGCTGGAGGGGTTGGCGCACCGCATGGCAGAGCGCGTGTGTCAGTCTGGACGATCTATCACGTTGGAGCCTATGGCAGCCTATGAGCGGCGGATTGTGCATCTTGCGCTCCGCAATGATGCAAACGTCTATACGCAAAGTACGGGCGAAGGCTCTAGCCGCAAAATTGTTATTTATCCCAAGTGATATACCCAGCATCCTTGGCAGATGCTTGGTAGTACCGGGTGACAAGACAAGACGGGGTATTCTGGACAAGCATGTCCAGAATACCCGGTACAAGAAGGCTATCTCAGGTGTGACAGATTTTTTCCCCTCGTCATAGCAACGTTGCAACTTTTCCCATTGAAAGGACGGCAGGCAAAGGGATGGAGGCAAATGGGACATTGACACCACCCTGGGAAGGGGTAGTATCCTATGGATGAGCTACGTCCCTTCCCGCTCCTCGCGCTTGTTGGACAACCCGAACTCAAAACCGCCCTCATCCTGGGATTGATCAACCCAAACATTGGCGGTATCCTGATCAGTGGTCCCTACGGCGTGGGCAAAACTACCGCAGTACGCGGCTTACTTGATATTATGCCGGAGGTAGAATATGCAATGGAAGACCGCGAAGGGCACACCCAATACATCCCCTCCCCCATGCGCCTTATTGAGCTCCCCCTCAACGCCCGTATAGAGGATGTGGTAGGCACTATCAATGAGCGCATCGCCCTAGAGCAGCACCGTGCCGTAATGGAAGAGGGTATCCTGGCAAAAGCGCACAAAAGCGTGCTGTATGTGGATGAGATAAACCTGCTTGATCCAAAGGTCGTAGATGTTATTCTTGACGCTGCCGCCCAGGGACAGACGATGGTACGCCGTGGGGCAGTCACGCGGTTGTTTCCCTCACGCTTCGTATTGATTGGCTCAATGAACCCGGAAGAAGGGTCGCTCCGCCCCCAGATACTAGACCGCTTAGGGCTACGGGTGTGGGTGTCTCCGCTTACGGAAAGCCAAGACCGTCTGGAAATCTACCGGCGCAGTCGGGATTTCGCTATAGATAGTGCCAACTTTCGCACCGGCTACGAAGCCCAAACCCAAGCCCTACGCGAAGAAGTCGCCGTTGCCCGCGAGATACTCCCCCACGTTGTTGTTCCCCCGGAGCTAGAGGAAATGACCTTACAGCTTGTCCAAGAGCTACAAATTCCCTCGCACCGTGCCGAAATTGCCCTGTTAGAAGCTGCTCGCGCCCGTGCTGCGGCAGATTTTCGGGGTAAAGTAATCACAGAGGATATACAACGCTTGGCACCGCTGGCACTTCGACAGCGGCGTAGCAGCGTACTTGAAGCCTATGCTGCAACCATTGTCCAAGAGGATACCGCCATCGCGCAACTTTTGGAGTACCTTGTTGCTGATAGACCAGATATAGACCCTGTGGATGAAGCAGCATCCCCCGATGGAGATGGAGATGGTGATAGCGATAGAGAAAGACCAAGTATGGTTCGTGAAATTGAAAAGGATATACTATGAAAAAGGCAAAAGACTTCCTCCCTTTGCTTGTTGTTGCCCTATTACTGAGTCTTTCCATGCTCTCCACTAGTGTTGGCACTATCCCAACACACGCGCAACATGGGAAACAGCAAGAGTATCGCTGTTTTCCTGAGACGGGCTATTGCCTAACGGGACGTATCCTTGAGTTTTGGCAAACCCACGGTGGGTTAGCTATCTTTGGCTTTCCCATTACGCCACAACAGGAAAAGGTAATAGATGGACAACCTCGGCAAGTCCAGTGGTTTGAACGCCATCGGCTAGAATTGCACCCATCCAACACGCCCCCCTATGATGTCCTCTTGGGACATCTTGGCAAAGAACGATTAGCCCAACAGGGGCGTGATTGGCAGACCTTTGCCCAGGATAACCAAAATAACACCCCCAAACCAGGCTGTCGCTATTTTGCCGAGACCCGCCAGCATGTCTGTGGTGACTTCTTGGCAGCATGGCAAGCCAATGGGATAGAACTAGATGGGAAAGAGGGGATAAGTGCAGCAGAGAGTCTCGCTTTGTATGGCTTGCCCATTAGCGGCGAGGTAGAAGAGCTTATCTTGGTAAATGGGGAATACCAAGTCTATACTGTCCAATGGTTTGAACGGGTACGGTTTGAATACCACCCACAGTTTTCGCCGCCCTACCATGTGCAGCGCGGGTTGCTTGGCAGGGAAACATTGACTACTTCTCCCACACCGATACCCCAAACTGATGAACCACCACCCGTTTCGTCTGGCTCCTATCCCTACCAATTGACAATGGTGCAAGATACGCTTTTCTTTGTGGCAGAGGATAGCGAGCACGGTAAGGAGCTATGGCGCAGTGATGGCACCACTGATGGTACCAAACTGGTAAAGGACATTATCCCTGGCAAGGAATCGTCTAGTCCATTTGAACTAGTACCCTATGGCGATACGCTCTTCTTTGTGGCAGAAACGGGCAGCAATGGGGATGCAGTATTGTGGCGTAGTGACGGCACTGCCAATGGCACGAGACCGGTAAAAGATGTTGTTGAGCAGCATTACGGCTCTGGTCCGTGGCAGCTTACGGTATCTGGCGATACGCTCTTCTTTGTGGCAGATGATGGCATACACGGTCCAGAGTTATGGCGCAGCGATGGCACTGCCGAGGGGACGGTCATGGTCCAGGATAGTGTCGCTGGTGAAGCAGGGATGTACCCACGAGATGCTATGCCAATGGGCTACATCCCCTATGGGCTAACTGCTGTGCATGGGGGGCTCTTCTTTCACGCTGATGATGGGGTGCATGGTGATGAACTTTGGTGGAGTGACGGTACTGCCGATGGCACTATGCTGCTGAAAGACATAAACGCTGGCGCAACCCCCACCGAGTATCACGAGATGACGGCAGTAGGGGATCACCTCTGCTTTGTGGCACGTACAGGCAAATTGACCTATGAACTATGGTGTAGCGATGGTACCCCCAATGGCACTCGTATGATGCGTTCGTTCACTAAGCGGCTCCCCCCCGGTGTAAGTCCCCCGTTGCGTGTGTATCCCCACATAGGCGGGTTAATAGCCGTTGATGGTGTGCTGTATTTTTCCGTAGGCGGCGAAGAGGCGGGGCTATGGCGCAGTGATGGTACCCCTGAAAACACCTATCGGGTGATGGAGATGTTGCCCTGCTGTCTGACCAGCATGCAAGGTGCGCTCTACTTTTTGCATATAAACAGCGAGGATGGCAAGAGTAGTCTATGGCGTAGTGAAGCACCATTAACCTTTACCCAAACCAATCTCATTGCCAACGTACCGGGCGAAGCTCGCTCATTGATAGCGGTGGGGGATACCCTGTTCTTTGTTGCCCAACATCAGGAGTTTAGCGGTGCTGAACTTTGGGTCAGCGATGGTACAACAGCAGGTACCCGCTTCATACGCGAGGTATCGGGTGGGTGGTTGACATCCCCCGATTCTGGCTTGATGGTAGCGGGGCAGGGAGTGTTGTTCCTCACGGGGGATGACGGCGTACACGGGACGGAGCTATGGCGCAGTGATGGCACAGCCGAGGGGACGTGGATGGTGAAGGATATACAGACATTGAGGTGAGTCTAGGGTATGGCAAACTTTCTATGACTGAACGCAAACATGTTACAATCTACACTGATGGAGCCTGTATAGGCAACCCCGGCCCCGGCGGCTATGGGGTCGTGCTGATGCACGGCACACGCCGCAAAGAGCTTGCCAAAGGGTTTCGCCGCACGACCAATAACCGTATGGAACTTATGGCGGCTATTGTTGGCTTGCAAGTGCTCAAAAAGCCATGTATTGTTACCCTTTATAGCGACTCACGCTACGTTGTGGATGGCATAGAAAAGGGATGGGCAAAAACCTGGCAAGCACAAGGCTGGAAACGCAAACAAAAGCCAGTCCCCAACGCCGACCTTTGGAAAGAACTGCTCGCGCTGTGTGAAACCCATATGGTATCATTTCATTGGGTGAAGGGACACGCGGGTAACAAAGAGAACGAACGCTGCGACAGCCTGTCAAATACCGCGGCGCAGCAGGCTGAACTGCATATTGATACCACATACGAAATGTTCTCCGGGCAGCAAGGCACGCTGTTTGCTAGAAAGGAATAACGACACCTATGGCACAAGCACACACTGCATATGTCATTAGCGACCTGCATTTGGGGCAGGGGCGCGATATAGCAACGGGCAATTGGCATGTGCTTGAGGATTTTCGCTTTGACGATACCTTTTGCGCCTTTGTTGAACATATTAGCGCAGGCAAAACGCCTGTTGAACTGGTCATCGCTGGTGATTTCATTGAATACCTGCAAATTCTGCCAGAACTTGGCTTGAAAGCCCCAAAGGACCATCTTGGCATCACCGAACAGGAATCTCTCCAACGCACCCACGTTGTGCTTGGACAGTCTAGCATTGCCACTGGCCACCCAGAGGTCTTCGCTGCCCTGCGCCGCTTTATTGAGAAGGGCAACATCCTCACCATCCTTGCTGGCAATCACGATATAGACATCCTTTGGACATCTGTTTGGCTCCTGCTCTACTACAACATTTGCCCCCCCGGTACCCCCATAGATCGCTTTCGTCTGGTACCATTTAGCCACACCATCGGTAGTGCTGCCCGTGGGCGAGTGTACATTGAGCATGGGCAGGAGCATGATCGTGCTAACCGCTATGGCGACCAGATGCAACAACCGTTTGTCCATGATGCCACTGGCGTAAAACGGCTCAAGCGGTGTTGGGGGACACTCTTTGTCGATAAGGTCTACAATTCGCTAGAAGAGCAATGCTGGTTTATAGATAATGTGAAACCCATTTCACGGGTGATCAAAATGGGCTTGCGTGGCGATTTTGTCTTTACGGCAACGGCTATGGCTCTGTTGGCAAAGTTCTTTTTGACCAAAGGGACACCCTTTTTCGGAGGGGTGAGCTTTAGTACCCCCGGCGTAGATGGAGAGAGCGACGAGCGCAGCACCGAGAAGGTGATGCAAGCGGTACAGGATGAAGAATTACGCGATCACCTCGGCAGCCGCCTAATGCAAGACCCGGCGTTTCGCCAGGAGTTTGAGCAGGAGATGCAGGAGTTTGGGGATGAGGAGCAGCAGATGTTGCAGGAAATGCAGCAAGGGGCTACCGATATGGTATGGGACACCCAACAAGCTGCCCCCTATGACCAATCCTTCTCCTTCTCGATAGAATCTGAGCACAAAGAGGATGCATACCAGCAGGCTGCCCGTGAGGTGATGGAGCAAGACTCCACGATTAGTACCGTCATCATGGGGCATACGCACTTTGCCATAGACCGCTTGCCCCTCACGCTCAATGACGGACGCAGCGGCTATTTCTTCAACAGCGGCACCTGGACTCCGCGACTGAATGCCCGCCCGGATGCCTATAGTTGGGATGATCTCTCCAACCCAGACAACTACACCTCAGCACTTGATTACCTCGTGCTTACCCCAGATACCAATGGCGAATACTTCGCCGAACTCCGTAGCTGGAACGATGATAACAAGGGATAATCTTTACTCATGATCGAACGCAGATCGTCTGCACCCAAGCCATTACCCTATCGCTACCATCCCTACGCGCTGGAAGAAACCTTCCCATCAGCGATGGTAGCGGTACCACTCCTTACGCTTCTGTCCATCGTGCTTATTTTGCTTGCCTACCAAGCAATGGGGACAATCAAGGTTGTTGTAGGACCGCAAGACACCCGCTTTATCAGCGGGACACACGAGCTAGAACCGCTTGAAGATACCGGGCGTTGGATGCGCTGGACAACCAGCGAGTCGCAGGTTGAATTGCCCCTCACTGCTGCCCATCAACCGCTTATTGTCGACATCAGCCTGATCAACCATTACCCGCATGAATTGGCAGACCACCCGGAGGTAGATCTGCTGCTGCACGATGATCTGCTGTTGTCCTTTGCCCCCACACGCCAAAGTCGCCACTATCGCATTTTGCTGTCGCCACAAGAGCGCATGGGATGGGGGCTACCCTTCACCATCCGTAGTAGCACGGTGATGCCTGCCACCGATGCCCGCGACCTGGGGGCAGTGCTGGTTGAGGCACGGCTTTTGCCTACCCGTGGCTTTCCCGTTATCCCCCCCTTCTGGCAAATAGCCGCATGTATCATCGGGGTACTAGCCGTGTATGCTGCCCTGCGTGGCATTGGGGCTTCGGGGTGGGTAGCCTTGACAGGCGGGGGCATATTGGCAGTGGTATGGGCAGTGGTGCTCGCCTTGCTCCCCATGCAGATAGCCCCATTCACCATGCGCGTGGCAGCTCTCTGCCTGTTGGCTGCCACCTATGGCGGCGCAGTAGCCCTGCTCAAAGAGAATCAACATTGGGTCTCTATTGCCACTTTGCCCTTGCTTATGGGGGTTGCCTACTGGCTTATGCCTATCTACCAAATCGTCATGACAATAGACGGGGTAGAACATGTAACGCCTTACCCACCGACGCTGTGGGTCGCCGGGGCGATGATCCTGGCGGTAATTATCGGCATTGTCGTGTTGGCAGTGCGGGGGCAATGGTACCTGTGGGGGCGGGGGCTATTGGCACTATTTGCCCTAGCAGCAATGGCACGGCTCATCATTATGCTAGAGTTCGTGATGGACAATACCGGTGTTGCAGCAATCTGTATCATTATCGGCTTTGGGGTCGTTGCTGCTAGTCCCTTTCTGCGCCGCAAGCACCTCTTGATAGCTTCAGGCGTAGGGTTGTTGGTGATTATCGGCTTGGCTTCGCTGTTTGACCCGTGGCTTGGGCGTAGTGGTCCTGACTTTTGGATACTCTTCAAAGGCGCACGCGAATGGTTCCGTGGCGGCTCCATGTACAATATCCCTGGCATCATTGAAAACCACTTTGGGCATAGCTTCAAAGTCCCCCCCTTCTATGGCATGCTCTTCTTGCCCTTTGTTGAGCAAGATGGACTCATGATCCTCTTTTGGCACCGCATTATGAATATGGTGTTGCTGGCGGGGGTGTTGTATACGCTACTGCGTGGCTTTATGCTGCCGCTCTACTCGGCGGTGGGGGCAGGGGTGGTGATGGCGTTTAGCATGCGCCCGGTAGCAGATACTGTCGCCTACGGACAGATTGACATTATGCTGCTGCTGCTGCTTGCGCTTGCGCTGGTCGCCTCACAACGCGAGCATGATGGACTGGCGGGGGCGGCTATTGCGCTGGCTACCCTCTTCAAGCTCTACCCCGCTTTGCTACTCGCCTTCTTTGTGGCAAAACGGCAATGGCGAGCGTTGATTGGCTTTGCTGTTGCCATGCTCATTTGCAATGGCATTGCCATAGCCGTGGTCGGGTGGGAGTTGCATGCTACCTACGTATTTGAGGTCATCCCGCTCATCCGTGGCGGCACATCTTGGGTGGAGAACCAAACGGTCAATGGCTTTGTTAGCCGCTTGTTTGCGCCAGACATTACCGCAACTATCTTTCATCACCCGGTAGCAAGTGCCATCACCTACCTGACCTTTGGCATAACGGTACTTGGGGCAACGTGGTTGTCGCTGCGCCCGGCTGACCGCACGAGTCCCCGCTATGCGTTGCAATTTAGCCTGTTTGTTATCCTGCTGGTGCTGGTTGTGCCTGCTGCGTGGATGCACTATGAGACGGTGACGATCTTGGCGTTTGTGGCGGTGTTGGTCTATACCAGCGAGCTTGGGTTGCCCCGCTGGGCGGCGGCGTTGACGGGCGCAGCCTATGCGCTCATTGCCTATGGCAACCAATGGAGCTACTACCTCGGCGATATTATGGGCGGCTTGACGGTGATGGGCGTGTCGTTCAAGTTCTACGGCTTAGTGATGCTGCTGTCTGTGACGGTCTATGGTATCTTGGACAGCACAAACGGGGGAGAGTAGCCCTTTAAGCACAAAACGCTTCACCCGCTCCCCGCGTCCCACCAAACGAGCCGCGAGGGGCAACGAGCGGGGGTATCCCCCCATCCCCTAGCCCCGCGTCCCACCAAACGAGCCGCGAGGGGCAACGAGCGGGGGTATCCCCCCCATCCCCTAGCCCCGCGTCCCACTACGCGGGAGAAGGGGAACCGCTCACTCACCGAATTGCCCCCATCCCCTACCCCCTTCCCCCACCGCGGGGGGAAGGGGAACCGCTCACTCACCGGGAGCCGCGAGTATCAACGAGCGGGGGTATCCCCCCATCCCCTGCCCCTTCCCCCACTACGCGGGAGAAGGGGAACCGCTCACTCACCGAATTGCCCCCATCCCCTACCCCCTTCCCCCACTACGCGGGAGAAGGGAGTCGGCTCCCCCTCGCCCTCTGGGAGAGGGGGCAGGGGGGAGAGGGTCGCTTCCCCCCATCCCCTTGCCCCGTGTCCTACCACGGGGGGAAGGGGAACCGCTCACTCACCGGGAGCCGCGAGGGGCAACGAGCGGGGGTATATCATCCCCCCTCGCCCTGGAATGGGAGCGGGGGCAAGGGGGAGAGGGTACTTGCGGAAGTGTCTGCACCAGACCGTTACCACCGTTGAGCCATTGGTTAGCCATTTTTACAAAACGGATTCAGTATCGTGAGTTTCTGTTCTATGACCTGTCCATGTTGCATATCTTCGGAATAGACAACCGTACATGTACTTTCCAGAGATGATGCAAGAATCAGACTGTCCCAATACGAAAAGGAATATTTCTTCTTGAGAAACAGCCCCTGTTTCACCGTGCCGAAGTCTATCGGCTGTATGTTCATCTTTTCTTCAATCTCATAGAGATATGTGGTAATTTCCTCATGTCCGACCCCGTTTTTTGAGAGAGCGGCATAGAGTTCGCTCATCACCTGTATACTGACAAATACCTCAGCCCCAATACTATCCGACATCAGTTTGACAGATACATCATGCCTAACGGTATCGTTTTCCAGAAACGCATAGACCAGAATATTCGTATCAATAAAGACTCGTTATATCATGAAGTTCCTCCCTACAGTATATCCTGAACTGGTCCACTTTGATAGGATGGAGGACAGACTGAGGCAATGCAGTCATTCTTTTTGTTGTCCTGACCGGAGATGCTGTTTCTTCAATCTGAACAAACCTAATTTCTCGTAAAAAATCAACAAAAAGCTGAACCTTTGAGTCATCGTGTATATGCACAAGAACCGTTTTCATCAGTATTTCCTTTCTTTTTTTAGGGTTCACGCTTTCGTTTGCAAACCCAACCTGATTCCATTCTACCACCGTTGCGCTCAAGGTGGTGTTGCCAACAGACACGCTCAGAGCGGTGCCACGGGTGTGGCAGATGGTTTCCCCCCTAGCCCCGCGTCCCCCAAGAGCCGCGAGGGGCAACGAGCGGGGGTATCCCCCCATCCCCTTGCCCCTTCCCCCACTACGCGGGAGAAGGGGAACCGCTCACTCACCGGGAGCCGTGAGGGGCAACGAGCGGGTGTTTGGGCACAGCCCCCTACTGCACCTCTACGCCATTCTCCTCACTCATACGATGTACCATGAGCGGGGGACGAAGGGGTATCCCGAAGTTCTCCTGATACGTTTCAGCATAGGGTTCTAGCACATCGTAGACGTGATAGGGAACCATACGCTTTTCAAACTGGGGAAACTTCGTTCGCACATGCTGCAAATTGCGGAGCAGCTTCATCTCAATGATAGAGCGCGAAAATTCTAGCCCCTTCGGACCACGCCAGCGTTGCAAAAAGGCTACCATCTTGCGGATAGGCGCAGGGGGACGACCAGGCTCATTTTTGAGCATCTGGATAAACCGCTTCATCCCCTCACTGCGGTTGCCATCTTCCATCAAAGGAGTAAACACCAGGTCGGGGGCAATCAAGCCAAACAGTTCTGCCCCGCGCTCCGTGCGAACGAGCAACCACTGCCACCCCATCGGTGCGCCCATATAGCCAACGGTCAAGTCTGCCAGTGTATTTGGGTAGTCAAAACACGCCATGCACGCATCGGGGAAGATATGCCCCACCCGGTCCATGGGGATGTCTATAAAATTGCGCTTCTCAATATGCCCATCCTCGTGCCGCATCCACACGCGAAAATCCTGCATAAACTCAACATGCACAATAGTGTGCGGCGAATCGGAAAGGATACTCAGAAAGCGCAGCAAATCAGGATGGGAGACATTATCGGTGCAGGGGATGCCAATAATATACAGCCGCTCAAAGCCAAGCTCCTGCTCCATAGCCCGCAGGTTTTGCACCTGACACCCCGTGCCAATCATCGCCACCCGTTTGAGTCCCTTGGCTTTGGCATCTTCCAACACGCGCAAGCCCGGTGAGATACACGGCTTGTTGCCGGCACTAGCACGAACTTCCTCGGCTGTTTCGGCGAGAACCGGCATGGGGGCATAGCGAGTCCCCGGCACGGCTTTGGTCGTGATAACCCCATCTACCAGGTCTAGCTCCAGCAGCCGTGCTGCCAACGTGGTGACAATACCCGTCCATTGGGCATGCGGGGGGGGGGTGGGGATACGGGCAGCATACATTGCCCGATAGACCCCAAACAACAGCTCATCATTCTGCTGACGGGTGCGCCCATGCAACCGAAGCTCCGTATCGCGCATATGGCTATGCACAAAGGTACAGCTTTGCGCCATGAGCGGCTTATACTTGCTTGAACATATCCCACAATCACTGCACAACAACGGTCTGCCCTTGAGCCGCTCTTCCAGCGAGAGCAGCGTTGGCTGACGACCATTAGCACTATCTGTCATTACCATATTCTCCCATTACTTCTTCTGCCAGATGGACAGGTACATTTGGGTTTCAAACCCACAATTAGCACAGGTATCTTCTTGTAGCCCAACAAGTCGACTCACCCCATCATCACGGGTAATCAACGTTGCTTGGCAGTTGGGGCAGCGGGTCTCTTGGTTTGGCTCGGCACCATAGACAAAGTGCAAGCCGGCTTCCATCCCCACACGCCGCGCCCGCATGGTCGCATGGGCAGCACTCGCCCCGGCATCACCCGGCAGCACATGCCAGGGGGTCGTTGGTCCAAGCGTATCACGTATCCAGTCTACGAGGGCGCGGACTTCTTCTTGCTTGTCATTGACCCCATAGTGCATCCGTGTGGTCACTTCAATATGACAATTCCACTTGGTTTTTGCCAATGCTGCTATCTCCAAAATGGATCGCCAATCGGGGATACCTGCCAGACGACTATACGCCACATCCCCAAAGCCACGCAGGTCTAGGCTGATGCCGTGCAGGTAGAGACCAATTTGCTCTAACATCTCTTCGGTAAGAAAACCTGTCGTCACGAGGGCTGTATAGCGGCTAGAAGCGCGGCTATTTTTCAGCAGGTCTACAACGTAATCGGCGGCAACGGCAGGCTCGCCATATGCCCAGATTACGCCACGACACAACTGTTTGAGCGCAAAGGCAGCCGCTTTTTCGGCGGGCAGGTTACGTTGTTTTTCTTCTGCTTCGGGGATGCGAGCAAACGCCCCATGCTGCTGGTCGGCGGGGAAGGCATACCCCCAGCTGCCAATGGCAAGCGAGAGGGAATCGGGGAAGAAATGCCAGAGGCGAAACTCCTCAACGGGGCTAACGGTGGCGGCACTGATCAATCCGTGATTGTGCGCGACAATGCCATCCTCATGCCCTGCCCGTACCAAGCACTTCCCCACTTCGCCCGGTTGCAGCGTACAACGCCACTGGCAGGCTTGACATTGGATAGCCCCATCCTCGGCTTTTGTCATGAATTGCGAGAACTGCATGTCTCGATAACTCCCAACACTAGCTTTTTGCCAGTCTATAAGGTATAATGCACATCAAAAGATGGTAGAAGGAGATGAACAATAGCGTTATGAATGATACACCGCTACGCCAACCTACAGGGAATGAGACCCCTGCCCTTTCAGGAGAATCCCCTAGAGCAGAAGCGACACAATCCCCCCCCACCGATGCTTTATCGTGGGAATCGTTGGAGTACCAAGAGACGGGTAGCTCGTTGACGGTGCGAAGCGCGGTAAAA
Organism: uncultured Chloroflexaceae bacterium; assembly: GCA_964410555.1. Lineage (GTDB taxonomy): Bacteria > Chloroflexota > Chloroflexia > Chloroflexales > Chloroflexaceae > JAAUSY01. Next base: position 34,110 of record CAYPHM010000003.1, read on the forward strand.
GAGTTAGTAGAAACAGCCATTTATATTCTGCTCGTTTTCATCATTGTTCGCAGTATGGTCCAAAATTTCAAGATTGAAGGGACCAGTATGGAGCCTTCATTGCACAGTGATCAGTATATCCTTGTCAATAAACTGGTCTATTTTCATTTTGATCTCAATGCCCCCTTGCGGTTCTTACCTGGGTTTCAAGAGAAAGAACCAGAGGTTGTCTATCCGCTAGGTTTGCCCAAACGTGGCGATATTATTGTCTTTGAATATCCCAACAATCCCCAACAGGATTTTATCAAGCGGGTGATTGGGATACCAGGTGATACGATACAAGTGCGACAGGGAAAGGTGTTTTTGAATGGCAAAGAACTCGACGAACCCTACCTCATAGATGAAGAGACCATGCCAGAAAACCCCACCTACTGCGACCCCGGTAGTGCTTGTCACCGTGGGACGGTAACAGTCCCAGAAGGCACTGTCTATGTGATGGGCGATAATCGTGAGAATAGCAGCGACTCACGCAAGTGGGACTCGTTGGATGTCAAGCATATCATTGGACAGGCGTGGCTCCTCTATTATCCCCTGGATGATTTACAAATGATTACCCACCCTTCGTTAGCTCCAGACGAGTCAAACTAATATGGTGTGGGTCTTCTGACAATTATAACACAGAAGCCTTTTACAGTAGCATACGGAGCTTTTCCTCTGCCAATTCCCGCCAACGCGAGTCGGGGTCGCTGTCTGCTGCTTGGATGAGTATTCGCCGTGCCTGTTCATACTCGCGCATGTCTACCAATGCTGCCCCTAGATAGTAGAACGTTTCTGCCCCGCCCCCATGCTCAATGGCGGTGCGAGCAGCATGCTCTGCCCCGGAGAAGTCGCGGCAGTGGTAGCGCATAGCCGCCAGCGTTGTCCATGCTTGTGCATCCTCAACCATACGTAACACCGCATACTCTGCCAATGGCAAACCAGAATCACAAATATTGTAGGTTGTCTCAAAGGCAAAGGTAGCTGCCCGAAATGCCATAGCCCCCTTGCGGTTTGGTTCAGCAACCGACATGGCTTCTTCATAGGAGGACATCGCGTTGGCATAGTCGCTCTGCACTACATACCACGTTGCGCGGGAGAGGTAGACATCTGGCATATCCGGGTAGCGATCTTCAAGCGTATCAAGCTGTAACCTTGCTGCATCCATACGCTGCTCGGCAAGGTAGACCAACACGAGCAACAACCGCATTTGTGGCACATCTGGTTGGTCACGGACGAGGGTTTCAAGCTGTTGTATCCCCGCTTCGCGCTCCCCCGCTCGCCAGCGGGTATAGGCAGTATACCCTGCCGCCAACCACCACTCCGGTGCATCAGGTGGGATGCTGGCAAACTGTGCTGCCGCTAAATCATACAATCCTAGCTGAAGATACCACTGCCCCAACAACTGCAATCGCTCGTTGCTATCTGCCTCAAGTATGGCAATAAGCTGTTCTGCCTCCTGCGTCACGCTAGGAAGCAGCGGCGAGATAAACGGCTCAGGATCGGTGATAGCGGTAAATTGGTCGCTTGATTTGGGAAACCCGTTTTGCTCCCAACGGGCATAGCGGGTGGAAAAGGCGATGAGTGCTGCCAATGCTCTGTCTGGTTCGTCAGCAGCTTGGAACAATGCCAAGCGATACTCCACCAACGGCAGCCAATCAGACGGTAACGGCTTCTGTATCGCCTCTTTGTAGTGGGCTTGGGCAACCTGCGTATCCCCCTGACTCAGCGCATACTCCCCTTCCAGCACCAGCGCAGGACCGGCGAGCGTAGGGGAATTGCCTGCCCGTTCCCATGCCTGTTCTGCCGCTGCAATGTCCCCTTCCAGGCGCAACAGATAGCTCAGGTAGAGCAGGGTTATCTCGTAGGGTTCCCCGTCTAGCTTGAGCCACAACGCCCGCCGCAACTGTGGCTCTGCTTGGTCATACTCGCCCCGCAGCGTTCGGAGCATGCCAAGCCGTAGCAACACTGCCGCGGTATCGGGGTATTGCTCATTTAGGGCAACATAGCTTTGCAACGCTTCATAGTAGTGTCCTTGCTCAAAACGGGTATCGGTGTCGGCTAGAAGGTCTGTTAAGGTGGGGGTAGGGGTGGGGGGGACAGGGGTCGTGGGAGAAGACGAGCTACATGCTGCCATCGTGCCAATCAGGATGAGCAACAGGGGAATACTCATAAACCACGGCGAACCACGGGTAGTCACAAGCCATTCTTTCGTCCATTGCGAGGCATTTGTGACCAGAGCAGCGTTACTGCTGCTGCTGCCCAAACGCGGTTTGCCTCTTTGTCCATACCGCGCAACCGAAGCTGGACTCCCCCCATAAACAAACCGGTAGCAACGACCCCACCTGCCAGTCGGTTGGTAGACTGTTCGAGCCGCACGAGCAACCGCTCCATGCGCCCAAAGTCGGCTTGGGTATGGAGTTCGCCCTCATTGGCAACCTTGTAGAACTCGTCCATTTGGCGGGGTAGGTTGAGCAAGATTTCGCCCATCTGTTGGAGCTCTTGGGGGAGCCGTTCTAGCCAGTTGTCTAGCTTCTGTTCACGGTCAAGCATTTTTTGGGCAAAGGGGTAGAGCGATTGGAAGAGGTTAATATTCGGGTCTATTTCTGTTGCCAGCCCTGCGACCATGCTAATAGCCCGTCCCAAGAAGAGTAAATCTTGGGGGACTTGGAAGGGCATATCGTAGACCATATCGTGGGTTTCCTCAATGAGCGACTCTACATCCATATTGTTGAGTTCTTGCATACTGCGGTCATAGGTATGCTTGAGCATCACCTTGAGCATTTGGGTCACAGCCCGCTTGTCTACCCCTGGCAAAAACATCTTGAGGTCATACATGGCATCAACAATGCGGTTTGCATCGTTGGTCGCCAACCCAAGTATCCCACTCAACACCACATCCATAGTCTTGGGGGGGAGTTGGCTCACCATGCCAAAGTCTACAAAGATGAGCGTGAAGGGGGTATGTTGGGTATCCTGAATGGCTCGCAGAGAGGTCTGTTCAGGGGCAACGGCGGCAGTCTCCACTACCGGTGCGCCCCCATTGACCAATGTCACCGGGGCGTTTGGTTGCACAAACAGATTGCCAGGGTGGGGGTCTGCATGGAAAAAGCCGTCGAGAAAAAGCTGTTTCAGATAGGTTTGATTGAGACGGTCTGCAAGTTCGCGGCGGTTAATACCGGCGGCATCGAGGGCTGCCCTGTCGCTAATCTTGATGCCACTGATACGCTCCATCACGAGTACGCGGCGGGTGGTCATCTCTTTGATAGGGTAAGGGATGTACACCCCAGAGACATCGACAAAGTTGCCCCGGATAACCTCGGCATTTTCTGCTTCTTGTACATAGTCTAGCTCACGCAACAAGACCCGCGAAAATTCCTTATAGAGGGCTTCTACATCAGCACGGCGGCGGATAAAGGGGTAGTTTTTGATGATCTTGATAATCCATTTGAGCGAACGCAGGTCTACCCCGATGATCTCCTCAATGTGGGGACGCTGCACCTTGACCGCCACCTCCTGCCCATCTTTGAGCGTGGCATAGTGTACCTGTCCTAGCGATGCTGCTGCTACGGATTCTTCGTCAAATTGGTAGAACACTTCATTTGCTGGCTTGCCATATTCTTGCACGATAAGCTGAAGCACATGCGAAGTGGGCGCAGGCGGTACTTCGTCTTGCAAGCCGGCAAGTTCAAAGCGCACTGGGTCAGGGATGATGTCCGCCCGCGAGCTAAGAAACTGCCCTAGCTTTATTTGCATACCGCCCATCTCAATTGCCATCAACCGAAATCGACGGGCTACCTTCACCCACCGCTGCATGGCGTTTTTCCGCACATACCAGCGAAATATGGCAAACCGTGGGAGGAATATGTCCCAGATGTATGTTTGGACAACGACCCCTAAGAAAAAGCTAAACGAGCGCAAGAAGCGGGTACGGGGATGAAACGGGGGTACCTCATCTGCGCTTATGGGTAGTGGTGGTTGTCTTTTCGTCTCTGAACCTGTCTGCACGAGATTTTCTATGGGTATTCAAGCATTCTTGCCATCTCTACGTATAGATTATACCAGACTTTTTGCTACTTGCTCATAGACATTTCGGGTTTTTTGCGCTGTGACCTTCCAAGAAAAGCTCTGCGCCCGCTGAATCCCCCGCTCACGGCAGGCTTGACGGAGGGCTTCATCTTGCAGCATACGCATCAGCGCATCTGCCAGTGCATCCGTGTCGGTTGGGGAGACCATCAAGCCGGCATCGCCGACCACTTCGGGCAGGCTAGAGGTGTTGGAGGTGACAACTGGCGTACCACACGCCATCGCTTCAAGCGGCGGCATCCCGAATCCCTCGTAGATAGAGGGGAAGACAAAGACGGTGGCAGCGGCATACCAGAGGGGCAGGTCTTGCTCTTCTAGGTAGCCAACAAAGTGTACCTTGTCTTGTAACCCAAGCGACTCTAGCCGCTTGAAGACGGCATCGTACATCCAGCCTTTGCCGCCCCCAACAATGAGCGGCACCCCAACAGTGTTGGCAATTTTGCTATAGGCTTCGAGCAGCGTCAACAGATTTTTGCGTGGCTCCAGCGTACCAACATAGAGCAAAAATTGGTCTGGTAAGCTGTTGCGTTGGCGAAACTCGGCAAGCAGTTTTGCCTGTGGTGGCTTGAAGTTGACCCGTGCCGCATCATACGTCACCACAACCCGCTCTGGTGGCACACCGAGAATCTCGACAACCTCACGCTTGGTATGCTCAGAGACTGCCAAGATCATCTTTGCCCGTTGAGCACTAATACGGGTTGCCATATCGAGGTAGGTGCGGTTGTAGGAGCGGAAGGTCTGGGGGTAGCGGATAAAGGCGAGGTCGTGTATGGTGATGACGGTAGGGACTGGGCTAAAGAAGGGGGCTATGTTGAGCATACCGTGAAAGAGCGTGGCGTTGTTGCGGGCGAGTAGCAATGGGGCAACAACCTGCTCCCACGGGATACGCACCCGTGGATTGATGGTGTGTAACAGGTTAGGGCGCACATCAAAGTTGACAGGCAAGCCGAGGGCTGCCGCGTCTACGCCGCTAGTTGTGTAGACGGTATAGTTGTTCTTTTGGTCTATCAATGCCAAATGGAGCAACAGTTGCTCAATGTAGTGCGAAACACCAGCCCGGCGAAATGAGCGGGTGTGGGCGAGGAGGTGGGCGTTAATGGCTATATGCATAGGGTTTCTGTTTAGGTTACAATTATTACATCTTTGGTATCGTTAGGGTTTATGATCTTAGCAGTGCGTATGGAGTACAAAGAACCATTCGCTCTATGGCTTTCCAATGAGGGATGTTAAGCCCGAACTCAGGTATATCAATGTCTTATAGATTATATGGCACCCACACATGCCTGCTAAAGATTGTGCGGATGCCTCAGTTAGTTGAAAGGGGTCTTATCCCCACCTCATATCATAACCGATTTTTTGTAATCGTATGCAACACGAAAGGAGCCGTCCGGTCTCCCTAGGGCTACGTCAAAGTCTGAGCACGCCCCCCATCCCCTAGCCCCTTCCCCCACCGAGGGGAGCAGGGGAACCGTAGAGACGTTGCATGGCTACGGCTCTACAAGCGGAGCGGGGGCAAGGGGGAGAGGGTTGTTGCATCCCCCTTGCCCCGCGTCCCACCGTGGGGAGCAGGGGAACCGTAGAGACGTTGCATGGCTACGGCTCTACAAACGGGCATGGGCTACAAAAGAGCGAGAAACTCATCAACGGTGAGTCCAGCATCAGTGATGATTTGGTGGAGCATACCTGGTTTCAACTCCTTGTGGTTTGGTACGACCACCCGTGCTCTTGGGTCTGAGCGATAGAGCACAATATGACTTCCTCGTTGACGATCAATGATAAATCCTATGCGTTGTAAGGCTTGGACACATTGACGACCAGAAATACCACGGGGTAGCTTGGTCATATGGTCATCACCTCACAGAGCATGTGGTCTTCAGGGATAATCTCCCCATAGGCTTGTAAGGATTCCTCATACAGTGCGATGGCTTCTTTGATGTTTCTGACGGCTTCATCCTTTGTTTCACCCTGGCTATGACATCCAGGTAAGCTCGGACACGATACTCCCCACCAACCATCTTCTACTGGATATACGATGATTTGTCGCATTAAACAACCTCACTTTCTCTCAAATCCTGTGCTACTTTAATTAGGGTCATGTCAAAGTCCTAAGTCGCACCTCATCCCCGCTCCTATGCCAGATCAACCACTCTCTCCCCTACTTTCAAGGGTAGGTCAACGTCACCTACCGGACAAATTCAACCAGAGATGCATATAGATACCGGACATAATTTCCGGTCAAGATACGACTACATAGCCCGTTGTTGCCCGGTCTCTGCGGTTCTGCGTTCTTGTCAGGAATCTTGCCCGGTTCCCCTTCTCCCCTCGCCCTGGGATGGAATTACCTTTGTAGAGACGTTGCATGCAACGTCTCTACCCCCTCGCCCTGGGATGGGAGAGGGGGCAGGGGGAGAGGGTCGCTCCGGGCAGCCCCCATCCCCTACCCCCTTCCCCCACTACGCGGGAGAAGGGGAACCGGGCAGGTGTTCCCCCCCTCGCCCTTGTCTGGTGGTAGAGACGTAGCATGCTACGTCTCACCGGGCAATCCTCACCACAGCTACTGCACGCCCCCCCACACCCGCATTGTCCCATCCCAAGACCCCGAAGCTAACGTCTGCCCATCCGGGCTAAACGCTACACTCACGACCCCATCCTCATGCCCGTTGAGGGTCGCTTTTTCTGTGGGCGGGTCGGTGGTCATATCCCACAGCCGCACCGTGTCATCAGACGACCCCGAAGCCAGCATCTGCCCATCCGGGCTAAACGCTACACTCAAGACACCACCCTCATGCGCGGTGAGGGTCGCTTTTTCGGTAGGCGGGTTGGTGGTCATATCCCACACCCGCACTGTCCCAATCTCCGACCCCGAAGCTAACGTCTGCCCGTCTGGGCTGAACGCTACACTCAAGACACTATAC
>CAYPHM010000003.1:41225-42499 GCA_964410555.1 uncultured Chloroflexaceae bacterium
TCATGCGAGGTGAGGGTCGCTTTTTCTGTGGGCGGGTCGGTGGTCATATCCCACACCCGCACCGTGGTATCATTCGATCCCGAAACTAACGTCTGCCCGTCCGGGCTAAACGCCACACTGTTGACCCCATACTCATGCGAGGTGAGGGTCGCTTTTTCTGTGGGCGGGTCGGTGGTCATATCCCACATCCGCACCGTCCTATCAAACGCCCCCGAAGCTAACGTCTGCCCGTCCGGGCTAAACGCCACACTCAAGACCACATCCGTATGCGCGGTGAGTGTGGCGCGTTCGGTAGGCGGGTCGCTCGTCATATCCCACACCCGCACCGTGTCATCATCCGACCCCGAAGCTAACGTCTGCCCGTCCGGGTTGAACGCTACACTGTAGACACTATACTCATGCGAGGTGAGGGCAGGGGCTGGCGCAGGGGCTGGCGCAGGGGCAAACTCTTTTGGCACAGGGGCTGGGACTTGCACAGAGGTTGGCGCAGGGGCTGGCTCTCCTGAAGCACGTTCGGTAGGCGGGTTGGTAGTCATATCCCACATCCGCACCGTCCCATCCCCTGACCCCGAAGCCAACGTCTGCCCATCCGGGCTGAACGCTACACTCCAGACCTCACCCGTATCCGTATGCGCGGTGAGGGTCGCTTTTTCGGTAGGCGGGTCGCGGGTCATATCCCAAAGTCGTATTATCCCATCACCCGACCTCGAAGCCAGCGTCTGCCCGTCCGGGCTGAACGCCACACTGTTGACACCATCCGTATGCGCGGTGAGGGTCGCTTGTTCGGTAGGCGGGTCGTTGGTCATATTCCACACCCGCACCGTGTCATCATCCGACCCCGAAGCTAACGTCTGTCCGTCTGGGCTAAATGCCACACTTTTAATTTGATCCTCATGTTCTAGGGTAGCCCATTCAGTAGGTGGATCGCTTCTCATATCCCACACCTGCACCGTGTAACCTATCTCGCTTTCTGATTCTGATTCTACTGGAAAAACCTCTCTCCCTAGCATACTATTTCCCGATGCTGAAGCCAGCAACTGCCCGTCCGGGCTGAACGCCACACTCGTGACCAACCTGCCCCTCGTAGGTGCGGTCGCGGTGAGGGTCGCTTGTTCGGTAGGCGGGTCGATGGTTATATCCCACACCCGCACCGTCCCATCTCCCGATCCCAAAGCTAATATCTGCCCATCCGGGCTGAACGCCACACTCGAGACCCAATCCTCAAACGTGAGGGTCGCTTGTTCGGTAGGTGGGTCGGTGGTCATATCCCACAC
>CAYPHM010000003.1:42599-95540 GCA_964410555.1 uncultured Chloroflexaceae bacterium
CCGCACCGTGTTATCAAACATTCCTGAAACCAGCGTCTGCCCATCCGGGCTGAACACCACACTGTAGACCACATCCTCATGCGCGGTGAGGGTCGCTTGTTCGGTAGGCGGGTCGCTGGTCATATCCCACACCCGCACCGTGTTATCAAACATTCCTGAAACCAGCGTCTGCCCATCCGGGCTGAACGCCACACTCAAGACCCAATCCTCAGTTTCAATGTAGCCTTTGTCCTGTAAGGTCTCCGCATCATAGAGCCATATCCCAGTAGAAGAGGCAACAGCCAATATAGTCCCATCAGGTGAGAACCCTATTTCGCTAATCTGTCCCCTCTCCGATCGGTATAGTTCTTGCATTTGGGCAGCATTAGCCGGCGAAATAGCAGCAAGTGGATGGGGAGCGGTTGGCTCTGGTGTAGGGGTATGCTCGGCGGCGGCGGTAGCCGCTGCTGTCTCTATGACAACAGCGGTATCTGCGGTATCTGCGGCAGCATCGGCATCTTCTTCAGCAATGGTGGGGTTATTTGTTGCTGCTTTTTGTGCGGGAAGATCAGATTGGGTAGACCCGCAGCTTGCCAAAACTAGCATGATACTGCCGATAAGCAACCCTACCAAGAGCATGGGGTATCGGGTACACTTTGTTGTGGGGGTAGTCCGGTCAAGTAATCTTTTGTCTAACATGCTTAATACTCCTTAAATCATTCGTTAAAAGTGAAAACCGTATGGGGAATTGTGGTTGCTGGCTTACGATGCCATACCACGAGCGCATCCATAAAGAGATGGGGGTGTAGAGAAACAAAGTAGCTCCCATCCCTATCATCTCCCGTAAAGGGTTTACCCGTTGATCGCATCCGTTGGGTAAGCCATTCGTTCAGGTCATTTCCCTGGATATAGTCCATTTCAAGGAAATGTCCATTGTGATGGTCAAGAAAATAGTGGCTTACGCGGGGGAGCGCGGGGTGTCGGAGTTGGTTAAGAGTTTTCGCTTCCCGCTTGAAGGCACTCTCTACGATTGCCGCTTGGTTTTGGGGCAGATTTGGGTCAAGAAACATCTGCTTGAGGGCAACCGTGCTGCCGAGATTGATGTGGACGGCTTCATAGACTGCCCCCATACCGCCTTTGCCAATGAGTTGTACCACCCGGTAGCGATTTTCAATGACGGTACCGGGTGACAAGATGTGAGACATATGCTGTGTTTCCCCCTCCCATACCAGGTGATGTAATGGTCAGAATCTCCCCCTAACTATAGCGTATCTTTGGGGGAAAGGCAAGGGGGAGCTATGCGTAAAGCGCAAAGCCCCGGTGGTAGAGCCATAGCATGCTACGGCTCTACCACCGGAGAGGGGGCAAGGGGTAGCGGGTTGTTGCATCCCCCTCGCCCCCGTTCGCCTGTTGGCAAATATGCGCTATAATTGGGCAGTATGCAATCCACCCGATAGAACGATGGAGGTTTTGTGCTGTTCTACCAAAAACATCGATGGCTGCTGCCGCTCGTGCTAGGTATCATTACCCTAATCAGTGATCAACTCACCAAAATATGGATTGTCCAAGAGCTAGGTCCAGAACCATTGGTTGAATTTCGCCCAATTATGGGCGATTGGTTTCGGTTGGTCTACTCCCACAATACCGGGATTGCCTTTAATCTGTTTCCCAATGTCTCGCCACTTTTTACCGTTATATCGCTCATTATCTGTGGGTTGATTATCTATGTGTATATTGCCTATTTGCCTAATCAAAGCCTGCTTGTGCAAGCGAGCATTGGACTCATTCTGGGAGGGGCGGTAGGCAATATTATAGACCGTATCCGTTTTGGCTATGTGATAGATTTTGTCCAAGTTGGCTGGTGGCCCGTCTTCAATGTTGCCGATAGTGGCATCACGACTGGGGCTATCGTGTTGGCTATCTATATCACCTTTGCCCGTGAGGAGGAGCCTGTTCCCCCACCACGCCAGTATGATGAACAGTTCTTGCACGACCTTTTGCATAAAGATGTGCAGGATGATTAGCCGTTTTGGTCACATAAGTTGACCATTCTGTGTACCTCTGGTACGATTGCGGTCAACGTATTGGATGTTGCTTATTTTGGGGTAGATAACCATGCAATCATTTTCTGAATCTCGGAGGCTTGTTGCTGCCGAAACTAGCCAAACTATCCTGCCGGCGGGGTTGTCTGTGGTCATACCCGTCTACAATAGCCAAGAGTCACTGGAGCCGCTGCTTGAGCGACTGGTGCCGGTGCTTGAGTCGTTGGCAGAACACCATGAGGTCATCTTGGTGAATGATGGGAGCCGTGATAGTAGCTGGCAGGTGATAGAACGGCTGGTCGCCACATACCCGGTGGTTTATGGCTTAAACTTGATGCGAAACTATGGGCAGCACAACGCGCTGCTGTGTGGCATACGCATTGCCCACTACGACACCATCATCACCATGGATGATGATTTGCAGCATCCGCCGGAGGAGATACCAACGCTACTTTCCCACCTGAACGAAGGGTATGATGTAGTGTATGGTGCGCCAAAGCAGGAGCAACACGGCTTGCTGCGCGATCTGGCATCACAGGTAACGAAGCTGGCATTGCAAAGCACGATGGGGGCAGATACTGCTCGCAACATTAGCGCGTTTCGGGTTTTGCGTACTGAGTTACGGACGGCGTTTGCTGACTATCGGGGGGCGTTTGTCTCTATAGATGTGCTGTTGACGTGGGCAACCACGCGGTTTGTGGCGGTGCCGGTGCGGCGCGACCCGCGCACCCGTGGGTTGTCCAACTACACCTTTCGGAAACTGGTGCGCCATGCCTTCAATATGATCACCGGTTTTAGTACGCTGCCGTTGAAGCTGGCGAGCATGATTGGTTTTGTCTTTACGATCTTTGGCATTAGTGTGCTGGCATATGTGTTGGGACGCTATCTTCTTCAAGGGTCTGTCGTGCCGGGCTTTGCCTTTCTCGCCTCAATTATTGCCATTTTTTCTGGCGCACAACTCTTTGCGCTTGGGATTATTGGCGAATATCTCGCCCGGATGCACTTTCGCGTTATGGACCGCCCTAGCTACGTTGTTCGTCGTGTGCTTGATGGGGCTACCTACCACGAGCATACCGTAGCATCAAATGGAACAGAGAAAGATGGCGTTTACCCTAGTATTTGAATCTTTTCCCCCACCCGATGGTCCGCTACGCTATGCGTTTATCCCCTGGGATAGCGAAATCTACGGGTTTCCTTTTTATACGATGCAGTGTAAACACGTTACTTTTGATGCGCTGGACCGGGCGATGGCACAGTGGTTTGATGTGCTAGATACCACCACAGCTGCGCTCATCACGGTGCGTCTCACCCCGGAGCAGGTGCCCCAGGGCAAACTGTTAGCCCACTATGGCTTTTATCCGATTGAAACGCAGCTGGCTTTTTCACAGGAGCTTGCTCAACATGAGGGGAATAGCGAACACATCCAACGCAACCAACGGAGATTGCCGATGCTGCTGCGTGAAGCTACCCAAGCAGATGTCCCCGTATTGCTCGACATTGCCAGCCGCGTTTTTGTGACAGACCGCTACCACCTAGACCCACACCTAGACCCCGACAAAGCTGACCAACGGTATGCCCATTGGATAGCGCAGGCAATGGAGGATAACGAGATAGTCTATGTGTATGAAGATGGCGACCATGCAACCATAGCCGGCTTTATCCATACGCGGGAGCAGGGCAATAATATAGACCTGAACCTTGTTGCCATATCGCCGCACTACCAGGGGCGAGGTATTGGCAAGAAGATGGGACGTGCAGTGTTGGCGGCGGCGAAAGAGCGCGGTTTTGCCAGTGCTACCACGCGCACCTCTGTCAATAACCCTGGGGGTATCAACCTGTATACCCGGTTGGGCTTTACCTTACAGCAATCTACGGTGATATGGCACCGGTTTATTGAGGGCAGAATAGCATGATACAAATACCGTTTAATAAGCCGTATGCTACCGGCAAGGAGCTAGAGTACATTCAGCAGGCAATTGCCAGCGGGCATATCTCTGGTGATGGTGGTTTCACGCGCAAGTGCCATAGTTTGCTTGGGGAGGTGCTGAGTACCGATAGGCAGCGCACTGTCCCCCTGCTCACCACCTCCTGCACCCATGCGCTGGAGATGTCGGCTATTCTGCTCGACAGTGCGCCGGACGATGAGGTCATTGTCCCCTCTTTTACCTTTGTATCAACCATCAATGCCTTTGTGCTGCATGGGCTGCGCCCGGTGTTTGCCGACTGTCGCCCTGACACGCTCAATATGGATGAGTCGCAGTTGGAAAGACTCATCACACCACGCACCAGGGCAATCGTGCCGGTGCATTATGCGGGGGTGGGGTGTGCAATGGACAGTATTATGGCGATTGCCCAACAGCACAACCTGATGGTGATAGAAGACAATGCCCACGGGTTATTTGGGCGGTATCGGGGGCAGTATCTTGGGACATTTGGGGCATTGTCTACCCAAAGTTTTCACGAGACGAAAAACTTTAGTGCCGGTGAAGGGGGGGCTTTGCTGATTAACGATTCCCGTCTGGTTGAGCGGGCTGAGATTATCCGCGAGAAGGGGACTAATCGCAGTCGCTTTTTCCGTGGGCAGGTGGACAAGTATTCGTGGGTGGACAAAGGCTCTAGCTACCTGCCGTCTGAGGTGATAGCGGCATTTCTCTATGCCCAACTAGAAACCCGTGAGCAGATACAAGCCCGGCGGCGTGAGGTGTGGGATATGTACCATGCTGCGCTTGGTGATTGGGCAGAGCGACATGGGGTGCGCTTGCCGATTGTACCGTCGGAGTGTGAGCAAGCCTACCATATGTACTACCTCCTGCTCCCCACACTAGACGAACGGCAACGGCTCATTGGCTACCTCAAAGAGCGCGGTATCTTGAGCGTCTTTCACTACCTGCCGCTGCACCTGTCTGATATGGGGCAACGCTATGGCGGACAGGTAGGCGATTGCCCTGTGACGGAGGATGTCAGCGATAGGTTGTTGCGCTTGCCCTTCTATTATGAGCTAACCAACGAGGAGCAGCAGCGGGTGATAGATGCGCTGGTGTCGTTTCAGGTGAAGGTGAAAGGGCAAGTACCTAGCTTATGATTGGTGCGCTGGCAATGCTGTTTCTCTTTCAGCTTATCGGCGAGGTGTTGGTACGGGCATTTGATGTACCATTCCCCGGACCGGTGCTAGGGATGCTGCTACTGTTTATTGTGCTCAAAATTCGCGGCTCCCTTCCGCAGTCGTTGCGGCAGACCTCGCAAACGATGCTCGCGCACCTATCGCTGCTTTTTGTGCCAGCGGGGGTGGGCATTATGCGTCACTTTGCGCTCATCCAACAAGAATGGTTGCCTATCCTGGCAACGCTGGTGATCAGTACGTTGATTACCATTGGTGTTACGGGGGTGACGATGTGCTGGATAGTGCGGCGTATGCCAAACAAGCCGGGGCAGGAGGGATAACAAGGCTATGGGAGAGCGACTAACTGATATATGGGTCTATTTAGCCCAGACTCCGCTACTGTGGCTGACCGTCACGGTGGGGGTATACTATGTGGCAGATGTTATCTACAAGAAGCTCAATATGATGCCGCTGGCGCACCCACTGGTGTTGGCGGTGGTGGGTATTGTGCCGGTGCTGATGCTGACTGATACTCCCTACGAGGTCTACTTTGATGGGGCGCAGTTTGTCCATTTCCTGCTTGGACCGGCGACGGTTGCGCTGGCAGTGCCGCTGTATATCTACTCCGGTACGGTTAAACGGCTCATCGTCCCGCTAGGGGTGGCGTTGGCAGTAGGCTGTCTAACGGGTATCCTGTCGGCGGTAGGCATTGGCTATGTAACGGGGGTCTCTGATGTGACGCTGCGCTCGCTTGCCCCCAAATCTGTGACGACTCCGATTGCTATGGGGGTGACGGAGCAGATTGGAGGTATCCCTTCGCTTACGGCAGTATTTGTGATTATCACGGGGATTATCGGGGCGTTGGCAGGCAAAGAATTGCTTGACCTGTTGCGGGTGCAAGAACCGAGTGCTCGCGGGTTGGCGATGGGGTTAGCTTCGCATGGGCTTGGCACGGCACGCGCCTTTCAAATGAGCGAGCAGGCAGGGGCGTTCTCTGGCTTGGCGATGGGGCTAAATGGCGCACTCACCGCGGTTGTGGTGCCGGTATTGGCACACTGGTTGTTTGTATGAAAAAGCCTGATGAGTACCCGGATGATCGCAAGCTCCTGTTGCGCGGTATTTTGATTATGGGCGGGGGGGCGTTGTTTGCCCATGTGCTGTTTCCCTTTATCTGGTGGAATTTCATGGGGGGCAGCCAGTATCAGGGTGTGCCGCAATCTATGCCGGGTATACCGACAAACTATCGTGTTGTTACCTATACGCCGCTCCCTGTGCCAACATTGACGGCTACCCCCACCCCTAGCCCCTCTGTGACGAGTACGCCAACGGTGACGGCGACGGTTAAAGCTGAAGCGCAAAACAGAACACCCGCTCCCCTTGCTGCCCCCGCTTCCATACATCCGCTCGTTATTACTTGCGGTTCGAGTAGGGCAAGGGTTGTTACCCCCCTTGCCCCATCGCCCCTTCCCCCACTACGCGGGAGAAGGGGAGTCGGGCAGGTGTTCCCCTTGCGGGAATGAACCGCGAGTGTCAACGAGCGGATGTCTAACCCTCATCCTTTGGGAGTTGTAGAGACGTAGCATGCTACGTCTCTCTGCCCCCATCCCCCCGCCCCTTCCCCCACTACGCGGGAGAAGGGGAGTCGGGCAGGTGTCCCCCCTTGCCCGTACATCCGCTCGTTGACACTCGCGGCTCCCCCTCGCCCGTACATCCGCTCGTTGACACTCGCGGCTCCCCCTCGCCCAGGGATGGGAGAGGGTCAACAGGGGGGCAAGTTGGTTTTTGACCCTGCTCAGACCAACCTAGCTTTGTGGGGTGCTCTGCTTGATTTGCGCTTTGCGCTCTGCGTTTTGCGCTTCAAAGCTGCCTAGCCGCCGCTCCACCAGGCGTAACCGTTCATACAGTACCCCTATATGCTGCATAAGCTGCCCGATCATCTGCTCCGCCGTCAACGTTCCGTTTTGCCACTTGCGGAAGAGTTCTTCCATTGGGTGCATGCCCATTTCCCACGCTCCTTTCTGTACATATCAATGAAAAATCGTGTATCATAGGAGTAGGGGTATTTCCCCTACTCGTTATGAGTGGACCCTGCACTGTTACTTTGGCGGGTGCAGTGCAGGGCACCTTCTTACACTTGACTGTGTAAGATTAGCATAGTATGAAGTATGTGTCAAATACATCTATGACCTTTAAGGATAGATAATGCAGCGGTTTGGGGAAAAACTACGATTTTTGCGCGAGTGTAGAGGAATGACTCAACGGTCTCTTGCCAAACAACTTGGGATAACGAGCGCGTTCATTAGCGACATTGAACACAAGAGAAAACGACCCAACCTGACTTTTGTCATGAATATAGCGGATATGTTTGGGGTGTCAGTAGATTCGCTGGTGCGTGATGGGCTAGAACTTGAGTTTTTGCGGGATGGGGAGGAGTAGCAACACTCAGCAGAAATGGGAAATGATAAGGATAGATAATGCAGCGGTTTGGGGAAAAACTACGATTTTTGCGTGAAGGTAAGGGTATGACTCAACGCTACCTTGCCAAACAACTTGGCATGACAGGAGCGTTTATTAGCGACATTGAACATAGGAGAAAACGCCCCAACCTGACTTTTGTTTTGCATATAGCGGATATGTTTGGGGTGTCAGTAGATTCGCTGGTGCGTGATGGGCTAGAACTTGAGTTTTTGCGGGATGGGGAGGAGTAGGACAGGCATATCCACTGAACATAGGGGCTATTTTCAAAGGAGATGATACCTATGATACACGAATTAGATACCGTTGTGCTAACAATAGATGTTATGGAGCATGGACTCCAAATAGGTGATGTAGGCACCGTTGTTGTAGTAGTCCAAGATGGACAGGGGTATGTTGTTGAGTTTATGACGTTGAATAGGGATACTGTCGCGGTTGTTCCCCTGGAAGCAGATAAAGTACGTACTGTTCAAGATGACGAAATAGCCCATGTTCGTAGGTGTGCATTAGTTGCATAATTTAGTGAAGCCTATGGAGATACTATTTTCCGTAAAGGATAGGAATATATGAGTGTTCACGTTGAATTTCCAGAAGAGATATTGCTGGCAGTAAAAGAAAACCGTGAGACCTTTGTTCGTCATGCAACACTGTATACACTTGGACACCTGTATGAGCAGGGCAAGATTTCATCCGGGTTTGCAGCAAAAGTGTTAGGGTGTGGTCGTGTGGAAGTCTACCGTCTCTTTAGCGAACATGGCTTTTCTGTGATTGACTATCCAGAAGAAGAGCTTGAGATGGAGGCAGAAGCAGCAAAGGCGATAGCTTCTGAAAGGAAGCAACCATGAAAGCTGTTGTCAATGCTTCTCCATTGATTGCACTAGCACAAGTTAATCAACTTGATTTATTACGACAGTTGTTTGATGATGTACTTATACCACATATCGTTTATGAAGAGGCAACGGCACGCGGAACCCATCGTCCAGGTGCTACCCTTATTACAGAAACTTCTTGGCTTCAAATACGAACACCTGTCACTCTTCCTACGATTGAACCACTGTTACTTGGGCTTGATGCAGGAGAAGCACAGGTGTTACTTTTAGCACGAGAAGAACAACCAGCAAGGGTAGTTATTGATGAACGATTAGGGAGGCGTGTTGCTTTAGCAATGCAATTACCTCTTACCGGAACTATCGGTATATTACTGGCTTCTACACAAGCTGAATTACTTACCAAGCAACAAGCAATAGATATTACACGACAAATGGTAGATCAAGGTATCCGAATCAGTCCTTCTTTGTTATCTTGGTTTGAGCATGAGCTTTTTCAATAATCTTAATATCTTCATACATACTCCTGGATACAAGAATATACCCTTCTAAAAAATAGAAAGTAACCAATGACAGATACCACCTTAGCAGAGGAAAAACCGAAGTCATCGCGGATGTCGCTCATCATCGCCATACTGCTGGCGGCGGTGTTGCTCTTTTTCGCCTTTCGCAATATCGCGTGGGGGGAGTTTTTCGCTACCCTAAGCCGTGGACACCCCGGCACCATCGCCACCGCATGCCTCATCCTGAGCGGCTCCCTCTTCCTACGCGGCATACGCTGGGGGGTATTGCTCAGTGCCGAGCGGCGTATTGGCGCAGGGATGATGTTTTGGGCAACATCAGTAGGCTACCTGGGCAATGCGCTGCTGCCTGCACGGGCAGGCGAGGTAATGCGCTCAATGGCAATCGGGCGGTCTGCCAAGATGAGCAAAAGCTACGTGTTTGCTACGGCTATTACCGAGCGCATCCTCGACGCGGTGACTCTGGTGTTGATTAGCCTATTTGCGCTTGCAACGCTAGAGGGCATCCCCGACTGGCTCAATACGGCATCTAAGGTGATGGGGGTGATGGGGGTGATCAGCATTGCGGGTCTGGTAGTCGCTCCCCGGCTAGAGGGGTTTTTTCGCAAAATCCTATATATGCTGCCCATACCCGATGGTTGGAAAGAGCGATTGGCGCAGGTGATGGAAGGGTTTTTGCTTGGGATGAAGGCGTTTCAGCATGGCGGCAGGGCGGCAATGTTTGCGGTGCTGACGGTGATTATTTGGCTGGCAGATGCCGTCATAGCGATACAGGTTGCCCAAGCCCTTGACCTCTCCCTCACGCTGGCACAGTCGCTGTTGTTGCTGGCGGCGTTGGGGTTGTCTAGTGCTGCGCCATCCACGCCCGGCTATGTTGGCATCTACCAGTTTGTCGCGGTCTCGGTGCTGCCACCCTTTGGCTTTACCGAAAGTGAAGCCCTCGCCTACATTGTGCTATTTCAGGCGGTAAGCTATGTGACCATCCTCTTTTGGGGGTTCATTGGGTTGTGGCGGGTGCGCGTGACTACGCATACACCCGAAGTTCTCCCATAACCTGCAATTCCCCCGCTACCGCATAGCTGCCATAGACCGTCAATACGGTGTTTTCGGGGACATAGAGGTATTCGCCAGCAGGAATAGTCTGTTCTTGCACCTGCTGATAGGTGCGCTCTGTCTCCTGCCCCTGCCCTAGCGTTAGCGGCACAACCGACAGCGTGGGGGATGGTCTAGTCTGTTGGCTACGGGTGGCGGTAAGGCGAGCCGTGATGGTCTGCTCACCCGCTGCTATGCTGACATGCACTTCGTCTATGCGACAGGCGAAGAGTTCGCCATCTACCTCGGCACAGACCACATCACCAAACTGCCACTGTTGCCCATAGACGGCATCAGGCGCACGGCTCATGAGCGTTGCGGTGAGGGTCTCTTGGGGTTGATGCTCACGCAATGTCGTTTGCCCCTCTGCCAACAATGCCGCTTCTGTCGTCACATGGCGAGCATCCGTTGCTACCTCACGCCGCCCAAAGGGGACACCCGTAGCGCGTGGCGTATCCCCCACGACCACCACCTGTCGCCCATCCCGCGCTCCCTGCCCCAACACATAGACATGCGTTGCCTCGTCTCGCCATTCCGTCTCACGGGTAATGTTGGTAAGAGTACCGGTTTCATACGACAGCACTACCGGGGCGATGCCACGGGTATTGGCAATGCTGCGGTCTGTACCGCGCACATGGGCATAGGTGCGAAAGGCTAGGCTATGCGGGGGAGATGCCACAAGGTCAAAGAAGAGTGGTACCCCCGCTTCGGTGCTGCTATCGGCTATCTCCTGCACAACCGTCATGAGGTTGCGCCAAGCAGACCGCTTGCTGACCTGTGCGCCCCTACTGTGGTCTGGCTCAATCGTCAACCAATTGGATACATCGCGCCCGTCACCGCTGGCACTGTCCCCAATGTTCTCGTGGACTAACGCTTTGATGAGGTTATCAGCATAGCCAATCTTGTCTGCCCCGCTGCTCCCTGCGGCAGCAGCAATGATGCGCCGTTCGAGCAGCGCGATGGCAGGCACCGCTTGGACTTCGATGACATGCGCCCCATCCTTTGTTACCATACGCGCCACCCGCTGGATAAACCAGACGGTTTCGGTGTCGAGATGTTGCAAGCCGCCATTGCTATCGCGCCACACTTCCAGCCGGTAATCGCGCTGCAAAAGTGGCAATAGTTGGCGGGAGTAGGGCAGCACCAGCGTGAATGGGTAGCTCACCCTGCCAAACAACCCCCTAGCAAACGCGGTGCTATTCACCACCCGGCGATACTCCAGGCGGATGAAGGGATCGAGGATGGCGAGCCGCTCCCCCGTGGGGGATGCAAGCCATATGGTGTAGGTCATAGTGTCGTCCTTTCTAGCTATCTATCATTCTCCCCTGTTCTTCAAGGGTAAATTTTGGTTGTAGAGACGTTGCATGCAACGTCTTGCTGTGTAGCCCCCATCCCCTTGCCCATCGTTCCCCCAAACGAACCGCGAGTGTCAACGAGCGGATGTCTGGGCGCAGGGTGCAGGGGCTTGGAGGAACCGCAAGTGTCAACGAGCGGATGTCTGGGCGCAGGGTGCGGGGGCGTGGGGGAACCGCAAGTGTCAACGAGCGGATGTCTGGGCGCAGGGTGCAGGGGCTTGGGGGAACCGCAAGTGTCAACGAGCGGATGTCTCCGGGCAGCCCCCATCCCCTTGCCCCGCGTCCCCCCAAACGAGCCGCGAGTGTCAACGAGCGGATGTTGTCCGCCCATCCCCTACCCCCTTCCCCCACCGAGGGGAGAAGGGGTACCGAGCAGGTGTCCCTCCCCCTCGCCCTTTATGCGAGAGGGGGCAAGGGGGAGAGGGTAATAAACAAGCCCCCATCCCTGCCCCTTCCCCCACCGCGCATCCCCCCATCCCCTTGCCCCTTCCCCCACTACGCGGGAGAAGGGGTACCGAGCAGGTGTCCCTCCCCCTCGCCCTTTATGGGAGAGGGGGCAAGGGGGAGAGGGTAATAACTTTGCTACCCAGCGGCATCCAACGTCCACTCCCGCTCGTGCCACTGGATCATCGCCGTTGCCGTTGCGGTACCGCTGTCGGCAAGCAGCAGTAGCCCAACCTGATTGTCGCCTGGCACAAGCCGCCAACTTGCCAAGTTGCTACCGGGTAGCACAGCACTGATGACGTTGCCACGAAAGCTACTCGTTACCGTCTTGACTGTTGGACGCAGGTCAAGCACCAATTGCTCACCTGCCAACAGCACCAAATCAAACACAATATGCTCACCGGTAGTCCAGTTGGTCAAGCTATAGATGCGCCCTGGACCGGTGATGGTGAAGCGAGGGTAGGCTGCCGCGCTGCCCGCGTTGGTGATAGTCGTCACACCAGCGACCACCGCATCACCGCTGCCTGCGCTGCCAAAGGTCAACGTCCCATCGCTATCTACCCACAAGGATGCAACGCTGGTAATGGGAAAATCGCCATCCAACGGGAACCAGGTATAGCCATTCCACTGCGCCAAACGATCTGGCAACAGTTGCCCATCGGCGCGGTCTATGTTGCCACCAGCGTAGAGTGTGCCGTCTGGGTGGGTGGCGAGCGCGTAGACTACCGGGCTACCGCTATCCCGTTCGAGTGTGCCATACTGTCGCCATACAACCCCATTCCACGCTGCCACTGCGCCGGGAAAATCGCCACCCGCAACGAGTAGCCCATCGGGAGTCCAGTGCAAGGCATAGACATTGCCGTCTAACCCCGCACCAAGTGGCGACCAACTTTCGCCGTCCCACACCGCAACATGCCCATACGTGCCGCCGGGTGTAGTGAAGTCTCCGCCAGCATACAGTTTGCCATCGGGACCTACCGTCAATGCCCATACTCGTGTGGCAAAACCACCAGCGATACCAGCCACTTCAGCCCAGGTAGTGCCATCATACACGGCAACATTCGCGCTGATAGGATGACCATGAAGATTGCCATACAATTCACCTCCTGCATACAGCTTGCCATCATTGCCAATAATCAAGGTATAGACAGTTGTTGCGCTACTGTCTGTCAATCCAAGCGATGCCCATGCTGTGCCATCAAACTGCTGCACACCGCCGCTTATATACCCACCGGCATACAGCATCCCACTAGGGCTACAACAGAGGGTATGCACAGCGGAGCCGCTACCAGTCGCCAGTCCGCCCCCAACCGCTTCCCACATTGCCGCTGTGGTATTCCAACGTGCCACATAGTCGGCAGTGCCAGTGAATGCCCCACCGGTATACAGCATGCCGTCACTGCCACGTACTAGCGCGTAGACCAGGTTGTTGAGATTCCCTGGCGACCCCCACTCACCAAGTGGCGAACGTTGGAAGATGTAGCCTACATTGCTCAAGGTTGTATTCATCGCTAGGCTCATAGGCGAGGTGGCGGTAGTCGCAGTCCAGATGGGATCGTAGGCAGTGAGGGTGAGGGTGAGGCTATCGCCTGCACCCGCATCTTCTAGCCCACTGGTATAGACCACTGGCACCTGGAGCGTTTTGTGTGCGCCGCTATAGCGGATGTAGGCAGGCGAGGTAGCAGTAGCCAGGTCTGGGTTGAGGGCAGCCAACAGCATCAAACGCACCTCTGGCAGCAATACCCCACGCACTCGTGGGGTAAGGTGCAGGGTAATGGTGCGTTGTTGGCTCGTGCTGTGTTGGTAGATGATCCCGTTGGCAAGCGGCACCGTGGTGTGGTGTTGTGAGGCTACACCAGCGGCAGTTGTGGTTTGCACATGCACACTGACATTATGCAATGGGGTTGTGCTGCCATCCGGGGCGATAATTGACCATATGCCCATAATTACCCCCCTGTCTGTACATGGTGTAATGCCGTTTGCAATGCGTCTATTTGCTCCGTCTGTGCTTGCACCACCCGCACCAATGCGCTCACCGTTGCGCTCAGGTCGCGGTGTCCCGTTGTACTAGCGACAAAGGGGTGCAAGCAGGCATGGTCAAGCGTGGGTTTACCATTGGCAAGTGCTGCTGGCGGTGCTGCTGACGGTGCTGCCGGTGATTGGCTGTATTGTTGGGCAGCTTTGCCATGCTCGCCGCGCTGCACCAATGGTTGCATAGAATCAAGCGCAGCACGGGCTATTTCTAGCGTTTCAGGAAAGGGGGTGCGGTCTATAAATGCGGTTGCGCTGACCTCCGTAGCAAACCATGCGCCGTTGCTCTCGTGAACTTCAAACAGCGTTGCAGGTGTAGTGTCTGCATGCTGGCGAACGGTAAAGGTCTGGTCGGTAGCCGTGTCGTTGCGGTCTATATCTAGCACTATACTGCCAGCAGCAGCAAAGGTTATCTCCGCCTGTTCATTGTTCGTTGCCAAGACCAGTTTATACTCGGTGCCGTTGGCATCCTTTGCATACCAACCATCGCTTTTGGGATAGAGTCGCCATGTGTTGCTTGGTGGAGTTGCTGGCGTGGTCTGTTCTTCGCCAAGATAGATACCCATTAGGTGAGCCTCCTGTATGGTTGTAGTAGCACTGTCGCCTGGGGCGGCAGCATATCGGGGTGTTTTGCCGTATATTGGGGGTGACGGTAGAGCCACCCAATGATCTCTTTGGTGGCGTGGACAATGGCAGGCGGTGCGCTGGTAGCATATGCCCATCGCCCCGTGACGGCTATAGCCGCAGCGGGATCGCCGTTGTGTGTCCATACCTTGCCTGATGTGATGGTCAGGTATATCTCGTGGTGGGGGGCATCGGCAGGGTAGAGCAGGTAATCGGCAGGATTAAGCGTTTCGTCATCCCCATTGACAATCGTGCTAACCGCGCACAGGTCTTGGTCAAGGTAGAGCACCTGCCCGATAGTCTGCGGGGGACAGGCGGCAAAGTGGCGGGTGGTGTCGCTATCTGCCGCAAAGCTGCGCCCACACCATGCGTCTACATGCGCTTGCGCTACCGGTATGAGGCTAGAGAGGATGGTATCGTCTTCGTCAGTGGCGATACCGAGAAAGGTTTTAACATCAGCTAGGGTGGTATAGGTCATAGGGTTGTTCCTTTTCGTTGGGTTATTCGTTTATTGCCATCATTCCCCTTTCAGGGGGAGGTTAGGTTGTAGAGACGTTGCATGCAACGTCTCTACAGGGCAAGGGGAAGGGTGATCGTCTTAGCTACCGGTGGCGGTGTAGACAATCGCCTCGCTAAACATCACGTAGGAACTGATACGGCGATAGGCACGGAAGCCCACCTGCCCCGTCCCCGCATACAACTCATCCAACCGCCGTATGCTCTCCTGCCCAAAGTCCACAATCCAAAAGTAGTTGAGGTCGCCAAAGACAATAACCCGACTACCCGCCATACCAAATTCCGGCATGGCGTTCAAGGTAAAGACGGGTCGTCCAAGAATTGTATCCGGCTGATTCGCCTGCAAGCCCGGCTGCCACAGGTAGTTGCCCGTACTCGACTCCTTGAGCTTCCTAATCTGCTTTATCGTTGAGTCATTCATGAGCCAACAGGCATTTTGCCGATAGAGATAACCAAGCGCGTGATAGGTGTCTATGATGTTGTCGGCGGTTAGCGTGGTTGACGTGTCGGTAGTTATTCCAGAGTTGGCAGCCCCCACCGTCACCCCTTGCGGGTCGCCGCCCGTACCTGAACCAAAACAGAAATAATCGTTCTCGGCAGCAGCAAACGCCTGCTCGTAGTCGGGGATGAGTACCTGGCGCATCAAGTCTATGCGCGAATCGGCAACGAGTTCATCCGATACCTTGACCAACCGAGTGAGCTTGGTTGGGGTAAAGGTGATTTCATCAAACGTTGGGGAAGCCTCATTAAAAGCGGCTTCCTCGCCCGTCTTGGTCGCCTTTGCGCTGTGGGTCATCGCCGGCACCTTAAACGAGTCGGTACCCGCAACGCGCAAAACCCGCGCTCCCGCTCGTCTCAGGATGCTACGCTCGTGCAGACCTGCGACAAGCTGCTGCGAGTAGGCTGTTGGCACAAGATAGCCGCCCTCCGCCGGGGTAGACTCTTGCATCGCGGCTTTCAATCCACCACGATAGCCCTCGCGGATGTAGGCATCCCACGCCTTGATTGTCCGCTGGTCATTGCTGGTCATCGTGTCGTGGGCAGTGTCGCCAGGCAGCACAAAGCCAGTTGAGCGCAACGTGGGGGCTTCCATCAACGTTTTCATGGTCGTTTCTAGCCCATCAATGCGCTGGAGCAGTCGCTCGTCCATCCAGCCGCGCTTCATATCAAGCACTCCCTCACCGTTAGTTGTCGTGGTGTCCATTGCGGTTGTGGTCTTAGTAGTCGTGGTCATGGTCGGTACCTCGTTGGGGAGCGGTGTTGCGTTTGTGTTTCCTACGGTTGTTGTTGATTCCATAGCTGTTTGGTTCTCCTTATCTGTTATATGCAAGGGATAATTCCCCTTGCTTCTCTGTACCCCTATCGTTCGTGGCTCACACGGGGTTGTTGTGAGCGATACTTCCAAAATGGGCCATTGCGTAATGGATTTGTCCTCGCGCCGGACGAGGTGAGCTGCGCTGCCAGTGCTAAAGCCAATAACCCCCTGGTCTACAAGCTCCAACACCGCATTTGTGTAGGCACGGCTACGGTCTAGCTCTGCTTCAATCCACACCCCGTAGCTATCCTGCTTCATACTCGTGACATGCCCCAACTGCTCTTGTGGTGCATTGAGCGTGTGGTCATAGAGCAGCGGGGGATGTTGGTACCATTCCGATTTGAAATCACACGTTGCGGCAAACTGCTCGCCCTCAAGGTCGGAGGAGTCAAAGACCACGCCCCAGCCGGCAATCTTGGCGGTGTGGTCATTGAGCGCGACCAGTTTTGCTGCGTATGGCTGCATAACCATTTTTCCTTTCATGCTGTTGTTTATGTTCATAGGTGCCAAGCCCAAGAAAGGCACGGGCTTCGTCAATGGTGATGATGCCCTCCTGCACCAACGGCACCAGACTGGTTGCCTTGTCCATTTCGTCTTTTTGGAGTTCTTCCATCTGTTCTGGCAAGAAGCGCAAACGCAACCCAAGCGGCTGAAACAGTTGGTCATTGAGCGTTTCCTCAATGAGCCGCGCACTAGGGATAACCGTCTGATGGAGGAAGGTGAGCTTGTCGTTAGCGGCGGTGGCGTAGTTGGCGGCATCTGCCGAGAGCAAACTATGCGGCACCCCAAGCGCAGCACAGATATGCTCGCGCTGTTGGATGGTCAATTCGCGGTTTTGTGTATCTGCCAAGCCATCGCCAATGACAATAGGCTTGACGCTGCTGCGAATAGCGATACTCTGCCACGCATTACGCACCCCTGCCAGCATGCGCCGCCACCACGTTTCTAGCCGTTCTAGCTCACCTGGGGGCGGGTTGCCCTCAACAGAGAGCAACGTTGCCTTGATTGCCCCACGCCGAAAAAACCCCTCGGCGAAGCGGTCTAGGCTATGGAGCACCTGTGCCGAAGCTAGGGCTACTTGGGCTGGTGCTACGCCCGGTCCTAGCTCTGCCGCCATATTTGGCTGCCAAAAGGCGACCATGCGGTCTAGGGCTATGCGCTGCGTCCCGCTACCGCTAGTACGCTCAAAGCCAACCAAGCCCATTTTGCCATCGTAGCGGGGGGATATGCTGCTCGGCAGCACCCAACGCACCCGTTCCTGTAGCCCAACGGGGTTGTGCTCGCGGAGCCAGTAGGCTGCGCCATACAGACACAGTGCCGATTCCGTCATGAACAACCGTTGGCGCATGCCGGCTACCAAGCCGGCGTAGGTGGGATCGTAGGTTACGTCTGTTGTTTCGTCTCCTTTGCCCATACGGTCAACCCGCCAGGGTATGGTTGCCAGCGTTTTTGCCCGTATGTCTATAGCCCGGTAGAGATAGGGTACCAGTTGGTAGGCGTTGAGCGGGGATAGGGTGTGGGTGGTATCGTCTAGCTCCATACCAATGCGCTCATCCAATGGGTACCCTTGCAATGGGATACTTTTTATGCCATCAAACAGGTAATCACCAGCCATCATTGCCAACCTCAAAAAATAAAGACACCCTGACCATGACCAAATCGTCATGATCAGGGTGCCCATCTCCCTGAACCGGAGTACCTCTCCGGTTGGCGTACCATGTAGGCTACAGGGAACAGGATATGTGGGGACACTCACTGTTTCAGGAAACCTGTAACCTTGCGTATTTGTAACGCTTAAAATAAGGTAAGTGTTTCGCTACGCTATAAATACCCGTTATTTCGCTTTGCAAAGCCTAGTGTTAAAGCTACTGCAAAGTTCTAGGAAAGCGTAGGGCAAGGCGGGTATGTTGTAGGTTTTGTTGTCAGATAAAATCCCGCAACCGTTGCACCTCTTCAGTATCCATTGATGGATTCCCAAAAAGCCCCCCGGCATATCGCCGAGGGGCTTTTTGGGTTTGGTATCCTATAGGTAGACGCTCTGTGTGCCATTTTTAGCCGCCTCAAAACGAAACCGCGACCCAAACATCGCACACAAAAAGCCCCCGGATGGCTGCCGAGGGCTTCTTGTTTAACAGATAGTGACAACCTGTATTCAGTTACTGATATTCTATCGTTTATCAGAGAGAATGTCAATGCTGTGCTTGCCCCGACACTCTTTGCTACAAAACCGCTCGCCGTCACGCACTACCCTGCCGCAGTGTTCGCACATCCCCGGCAGTAACGACAACAACACCTCAATGCTGCCCTGCACAGCCTTTAGCTGCCGCCGCAGGCGATTCACCGCGGTTGCTGTCGCTTGGATGCTCATTGCCTACTCTTCAGTGTTTCGTAGCAGCCAACGGGTCTCCAACGTACCAGTCGTTGCACCCGTAGCGTTCACCACAAGGCGGCTATGGGTGCCGATGTTGCCGTCCGGGATAATAACCACTGGTGTAGCACGGTTGCCGTGTGTAATCGTCGATGTGTTGCCCAAAACCGTAGGAGTCACTGCGACATAGCTGCCGCCTGCGCCCTGCTCCAGCACAACGCCGCCTGCGAAGTCCGTTGGCACCGCTGTTGGATCGATCCAAATCTGCGTATCGCCATAGCCGTCATGCTTGACAGGCGTTGCCAGGTTTTGCGAAGTAGGTATTACCGTCACATCCCGCGAATACACCTTGCCTGAACCAACAACGCTACTTGCGCTACTGGTTGCGCTATATGCTACCACTGCTACCAACGCCACTACCACTACCAAAAGACTAGTTACCAATTTCATAAGTCACCTCTCATTGTTGTAGGGCAAAGCCCAACGCCTTGCCCTTGCTATTGCCAAAGCCTACGCTGCCATTGTTAGGATACGGACGGCTTCTGATACCAGTACTTTGAAATCCACGCGCCGGTAGCCAATGAAGCCAACGCCCCCACTGGCAGCATAGGTCTCATCGAGCCGGCGTAGGCTCATTGAACCAAACTCAACCAGGGCAACGCTATCCAGGTTCACAAACGCAAGGATGGCATCGTCCTCTTCCATTGTTGAAGCCATATAAGGCGCACCATACACTGGATACCCCATGAGCATGCCTGGCGCACCCTCTGCCAACGCTGGCTGCCAAATGTAGTTGCCGCCTGCGCTTGCAACGAACGAGTCAATCTCTTTGAGTATCGTATCGTTGGCGAACCACGCGCAACGACCCGCGATGCGGTATTGCTCTGGCATTGAGTAGTACAACGTTTTCACGTCAGCCGCAGCGAAGGTGCCAGAGGCGGTATCGACGGCTGTTCCCCCACTGGTAATGCCCTGGGGCATGCTGGTGCCAGTGCCAACAAAGCAATCCCGGTTTTCGTAGGCGGCAAACGTTGCGTTGAAGTTTTCGCCGATCATGCTGCCCACATCAAAGCGGGAGTCATTAATCAGCATCATACTGACAACGCTACGGGCTGTGTACAAGTAAGGGGTAAACTGTACGTTGCTTGGAGCCGCCTCCGCCTCATTGAAGCTAGTATTTTCCGATACGATCCCCGCTCCAGGCGTAGCAGAAATGGATGACAGGTCATTGACTGCCATGTTGAAAGGCTGCCCATCGGGTACCATCACCGTCCGAACGCCTGCTCGCCGCATAACGCTACTCAACGCCAGCTTACGGGCATACTCGTCACTGTAGATAGCTGGCACCCAAGCCCCCGCGCTGCCTGACCCGGTATCCATTGACTTCAAGGACTTTGGCAATGCTCCGCCGCGTAGGTAAGCATCAAAGGATTTGGTGTATTCGTCCATGTTCGCTGCCGTATCCCCCGGAATGAACGCGGCAGCTTTGACAGCCGGGGCGGTTTCAATCTGTGTGCGTAACGTTTCTAACTCGTTGCGTAACGCCTTGATTTCTTCATTACCCGCCTGGGTAACGGTTTCCAGTTCTTGCTCTTCCATTGATTGTTCCTCCAATGATTTCAATGCTACCGCTACCGCCCTCGGCTCTGCCGGCGTGGGGGTAAGGGTAGCGTCAAGTCCTAATTTCCATGTCTTAATCCACTTTGCATTGCCCATCGGCACACGCTCTACCAAGTGGGGTGCCGTCCCACTGCTCCATCGGAGCTTGCCCTTCTTCACCATATCAAAAATGGCTTTTTCGTAGTCATCGGCAAGGGCAAGCTGCGCCTGCACCCAAACGCCAACGTTGTCTATGGACAAGTCGCCTTGCCCTAGTACCCTGCCCTTCAGGGTGCCGTCAAGGGCATGGTTGTATAAGATGTCTGTCTGTCTGCTGCTGCCAAAGTCCGTGTCTTTGGTGAAGTAGTCCCCCACTAAATCGGGATCGTCCTCGCTACTAAAGCGAACCAAATAGCCGCCTACCTTGCCAGAATCGTTCAACGCCTTGACAGCATCCCCCACTATATCTCTCATATTATCTCCTTAGAAGTCAGCACTCGTTGTTATGCTGCCTGCCACCTCAAGATCGCCGTTGGCATACAACCGCGCTACAACGACACCTGCTCCATTTCGCCATTCTTGCAGCACAGCACTGCTACTGGCACCGGTATGCGGTTGTACGGTAAGCGGGATGCCGGTTGCGCTGCTGCTGGACACGATAATGTCGTTCAACGTTGCACCGCTCCCTACCGCCTGCTCATCGCCTGCGGAGTCCAGCTTGTACAGCACCCCACTACGAAAGTAAACCAATTGCCCTGCCGAGGGTGCAGATGGTGCTACTGTGCGTTCGTCAAAGCCCAAAAACGATTGTTCGCCGTTATACCTTAGTGACAAACCAACACCCCCTCAATTGCCATATCACTGGTCACAGTTACGTCACCTGCAACCACGGCAAAGTGGCCTGCTGGCACGTTGCCAACGAACGCAGGGAAGACGGGACCGCCTCCGCCTGAATAGTACACATTGCCCGTTGTAGCTACCCTCTTCCATTCAGGCTTACCCGATACGGTTTGCGTAAGCACCTGCCCCGCCGATCCCCCCTCATACAACAAATGGTCAACCCGCGCTATTTCAGCATGCTGGTGTGCTGTTGGCGGGTATTCGTTGGGCTTGCCCTGAATATCTCCCCAGGCAACAAACCGGTTGCGTAGCGCATTAACCGCCTTGCGTAATGCACCTATCGCCTGGTCAGTGTCCTCATGGCGATGCGCTACCGGGGGGTACTCTTCAGGCTTGCCAGCTATGCGCTCCCAATGGAGCAGGTCAACCAACGCCTTAGCCATCGCGCCAATATCCACATCCCGCACAACAACGCGCTCTACCACGCGCTCTGCTGCTGGTTCAGGCTCTGGCTCCTGCCCCGCTTTTGCTTTGGCAAGGCGGTTGAGCAGGGCGGCTTCAAGTTGTTGAAAAATCGTTTCTTTCATAGTTCAAGGTGTAACATGGTTACACTTTCTAAAAGCCCGTAAGGTCAAAAAGCCCCGTCACTGGCACCCAAAAATTGTATGCTGTTGGGGTGTTGACCAGCACACAGGCGTTATGCGCTGTTAAGGTAAAGCTGTTTGCGGTGCTGGTGCCTTTGTAGAACGCATCGCTGCCGTCCGCGCTTACTGTGCGGTTCGTCCCATCGGCATAGATGATAACCACATGGATATTGTCGTCTATATCAGGTAGGGTAACGTTGGCGGCAGCGTAGATAATTGTTACCTTTTCGCTCAACGTCACCGCGCCTGCGACTGTGTGCGTTATGAACTCTGTCAACGCGCCGCTGGAGGCACCAAAGAACGTTGCCAGGGTTTGCAGCGTCACCTGTTGCAAGGCGTTGCTCGCGCTTGCATCCAATACCGGCATAATGTCAGCATTGGCTGGCGAGGTCATTTCGGTTGCGGTTGATATTCGTGTCATGCTACTATTGCCTCATCGGTATCAGTTAAGAGAAAGCCCCAACTATCGTCTAGCAGGTAATCAAGCCCTGCGGTGACGTCTATATCAAGTTCACGCGATGCCTCGACACAGTTAAGCACACCTAGTTGAGGATTGGAATCCATTACATTAACGGTTTCAATGCGCCAGGCTCGCCCGTCATACACAACGAAATGCCCATAGTAGAACAGGTTGTTGTAGGCTTGCCCAAAGGTGAAAATCGTTTCACGAGTGAACGCTACCGGGGTGTAAACGGTGATTCCTGAAACGCTGTAACTTTTGCCGTCACCATCGGTATAGGTGCTACCACTGGTTGCCACAACCCGCGATGGCACGTTGGCAAAGTCCTCCGCGTCCTGAAACGCCGCGGGTATGGGTGTAGTAGCCGCCGTAGGGTCACTGGAGCCTGTGTAGTTGACGTTTGTGGCACCTCGCTCCCCCCACCACGCCTCTACGTCTACGGTTTCAGACATCCGCATTGCGCTTAAGGCTCGTATGTTTGCCAGTTCTGTTGGCGTTAGCTTTGGTACATTCATTCTGCTGCTCCTAGTGCATAGACCCGCCGCGATGAGGCGAAGGAGTCAAACAGCTTTTGCAAGTGGTCAACGCGCTGCGAACGATTGAAGCTACCCTCATCGCTGCTAAAGGTGTACTCGTCCTTAATTCGTGCAATCATCAAATTACAACACTCTGAAGCCGCGCCGTAAACGTCATAGGTGTACCCACTATACAGATATACATCGCCACTTTGCCCGGTTGTCAAACGCCACATGCCACTTGACAGGTCGCTTTCTGCCACTGGTAGCTCGTTGCCCTCGCCGTCTTTCAAAGCGATAGCACTATCCCGGTCTTCCCAATGCGTTGCCAACGCATAGAACCAGTAGCATAAGCCGTCATTGTCTGCATAGGCAGGCTCCAGGCGGTGCCTTAGCACACGCTGGCTGTGCCGGTCCAGCACGTCCTCAACCGTATCATCAGAGAGGGTGTACGGGCTTGTCTCATCCTGGATAAGCTGCCGCAGGGTTGCTATGAGCGTTGTCATTGAAGCTCTTATTGCCATTATCTCACCATAACATCGCAGCGACAATTTGGGTGGTACGCCGGCAAAAGGTTTTGCCTGCCATAGCCGCTCTTCTCATTGATTTGTCCATACTCAAACATAAAATTTTGGCTTGCCAGTAGCGGCATTTTAATCTTTCTCCCATCCATCTCCCGGCAAAACTTGCACACCCTGGCATCCCTTGCGCTGTTGATAACCAGTTCTTTCTCAACCACGAGGTCTGCCCGTAGCTCTTTGTTATTCGCCACTTTACGCGCTTTCGCAATAATACCCTTGCCAAGAATCGAGAGGGCTTTAACAAGCAACGTTAGCATTACAACCGCCCTTCCCTTACCGCCAAAATGGTGTTGTTGAAGTCCGTCAACACAACCGCCGCCGCGGTCCTTGCCATCGTGGTTTCGGTGGCGGCTATAGTGCGGATGCGCTGCTCATTGAAAGCGTCCTTGCCCTGCGCTTGTAGGTCTGCCGTTGTCTTGCCTAGCTGCGCCTCAAGCTGGCGCACATAGGTATCCAAGCCCTCTGATGCAAACGCTTCAACCGCCTCTAGCCACTCTGCATGCGGCATGATGCTTGACCAGTAGGAGTCACTCTCCAGGATACTCTCTGCATAACCCATAGCCGCATCCACTAGCGGCTCATAGAGCAAGGCATAGATACTGGTATCATCGCTCCAGTCTTCCCGTAGCAGGTCGTATACCCGCAGCTCCTCTGGTAGCAACTCATCCAACGCTGGCGGCTCTTCATTGACGGGAGCCTCGCCAGGCTCCGCTTTGCACCCGCAAGCCACAGGATTGGTAGGCTTGAACGCGGGTTTGAGTGCGCTGCGGCTTGCTTTAAGCATCGTTGCTATCTCCTGTAGGTCGTTCGCTATTTGCTGCATTGTCATAGCTCTTTAGCTCCTCCATAAGCAGTTCAAGGCGGGTCGTTTGGGTTTCGTCTTCTTGCATGCCGGCTACGAGGGCTTTCAACGCGCTCACCGCCTCGCCCAAAGCCCCCAAAGCGGCAGCATCGGGTTCTGCTTTGGCTTCGATAACCTCTCCCGCTGGCGACATGGCGTTTTCGTGTCCTGGTTCAAGCAACGCCTGCTCTCCCCACAAAGCGAACGTCAACCCGTCCTCTGGTAGCACCCGCTCATGCGGTTTTTTCTTTCGTAAAGGTGGCAAAAACATCAGAACATCCCCCCTTGCGCTCGTATGTCCCGTTCGGGACCGAACAATCGAGTCATTAGGTCGCCTTTGGTGAGCCCTGCGCCACCTAGCATTGAATCTTGCCCTGGCGAAGGGGCAGCCTCAACCGCGCTGGCGTAGCTTTGGAACATTTCCCTCATTGCCTTTGGCTTCCGGGCGTTATCGGAAAGCCAAACCAGCAAGCGTTCTTGGTCGCGGTTCGTTTCCCGTCCTTCAATACCAGAACCAAACATACCGCTTTGCGTCAAATAGTCATTGAGAGACATCCCGCTTTCCTTGAGACGGCTATGCACCTCAACCGCCTTTGCAAAGTCCCCGGTAAGCGATAGGTCGCTAGAACGCGCTCCAGACTGGATTAAGCCCTCTGCCTTAGCCAGGCTAGGTAAGGCACCAGTTATCGCGTTCTCTACGCTCTTTGTATCGCTATCCACAGCCTCAAGGAATGTTTCTGCAAGCCTGGTGCCGGCTGGTCCAGGGAAGGTTCGGGTAAATAGGGCTGCCTTGACGCGCTCAATACCCGCCTTGTTAATGCTCCCGTCTGCCCGTTGAAGCTGCGCCTGCTCGTTGGCAGGCAACGTCTTATAAAAGCCCTGCACAAAGCCGCGGTTGCCCGCTCTACGCAACGCAAGGTCGATATTTTCATCGTCTTTCACGTCCAGCATATTCAGGTGACGCTCTGTAATGTTCCCTGCATCGCCCTTTGCCCGCTCCAACGGACTCATTTGCAATACCGGGGGTTGGTTCGCTTCTTTAGCGAAGGCTACCCTATCTGTATCCCCTACCAGTTCCCTGACTAGCACAGGTGCCTTCATACCCGCGGTTTCCCCTTCGGGTATGCCATGCTCCTTTAGTTTTGCTTTCAGTTTGCCCTGGTACGACTGCCAGCGTTCGGGGTGCTGTTGGGCTGCCCTCTGCAACGCCATTGCCCTGCCGTTGCCGCTCAACACGTTACCCTCGCCATCGATAATGGGGGAACCACGGTCTATGGCATGCATATCCAGGAGCACCGCCTCTGGCGTTAGGTTCTTTGCCGTCTGGTCAATTTGCCGCATGCTCGCGCTGCGGGTTCTATCACGCGGCTGGAGAGCGGGATCGTAGTCGGGGTTGATGCCCCCGTTGGACAGGTTACTGGTTTTGATTTGGGCAAGGTCAATCACGCGAGTCCGCATTTCATAAAGTTTGTTGGGATCGTTGCCAAAGGCTTTGGTCATCGCCTTTGGGTTGTTTTTGCGTAGCTCTTCAATATGCGCTCGCACCTCTTGCCCTCGCGCCTCGCTGTGGGCTATACGCTGCCCTTCCCTTGCCACCTGCTGCTTTGTGCGTAGCTCTGTGC
This sequence comes from uncultured Chloroflexaceae bacterium, assembly GCA_964410555.1. GTDB lineage: Bacteria > Chloroflexota > Chloroflexia > Chloroflexales > Chloroflexaceae > JAAUSY01. Next base: position 68,391 of record CAYPHM010000003.1, read on the forward strand.
GTTCGCCTGCCTGCCGCGTTCGTTGTTCCCCCTGCTCTGTGCGATGCCGCGTTGTTAGCTCTGCACGAGCCTGCTTGCCGCGGGTACTTGCCCGTTCGTTGCGCTGCCGCGTTGTTAGCTGTATGCGCTCTTCTTTGTGACGGGCTTGCATAGCTGTGCGTTCGCCTGCCTGCGCCTTCTTTAGCTTGCCGCGTTCAGTCTGGCGGGTTGCGCTCCCTGCCATACGCGCAAACCTGCCGTTTGCATCCCTGGGTTGACGTTGCCAGTTGCCGGTATCTGTTGGCGCACGTTTTAGTTCGTCATCGTTGAACAGGCTATCCCAATCGCTGTTGCCCGTTCGGGAGGCTTCGTAGGACTCCCGCGTTTGTTGTAGGTCAGCGAACGCCTCTTCTATATCGCCATCGTCCTCCTCATCCCCGCGCCAGGCTGCCGCCACTGCCGCCGAGAAGTTGCGAAACGAGTCCAATAGCTCTTTGCCGTCCTTACGAATAACGGAATCGCTCTTTTTGGCAAACTTTTGGGCATCCGTTGCCAGTTCCCGCACCTCGCCATCAACCGTCTTGGCTTTGGATGCGATACGCTCTGCACCCTGCTGCGTTTCAACGCTTGCATCTTCCAACAGCTTGCCAAACCTGCGGCTTAGGTCAAGGGATGCTGCTCCCAACAAGGCGTATTCGCCCGTAGTTGGGGCAGTATCGTTGCCCTCGCCTGCTCCCGTTCGCTTGCGTTTGAATAGTTTACCCCACTTGCCAGACAGCACGGCAACCTCTGCTGCCATTGTCGTAGCTCGCATAATGGTATCTTTGTGCTTTGAGACGAACCCTGCCACCTCGCCTGCCAACACCTGCCCCTCACGCCCTACCCTGCGGGTTTTCGCAAGCAGTGCCTCGCCATCGTTGAGCAAGCCCTCAACGCCGCGGGTGAATTTGCCTCCTTTTTTGGCAACGTCTTTGCCGCGATTCTGTACCTTCTTACTGGTAGCAACGCGCCCTGCACCTGACACCCAACGCCCAAGCTCATCGCGCTGCTGGCGTGGGTTGAATTTCAAGTAGTAGCACTCTTGCCAATACTGCGACTTGGTAGCTAGGGCTTTCGCTTCAACGGGCATGCCGTCAACAATCGCCGCGGCATCAAAGTCAGCCTCCGCCTCCGCGTCCATAGCTTCATAGTCGCCATCATCGCCCTCGTCCTGCGGCTCATCCTCTTCTAGCGGCTCATAGCCCAACAAGGCGCGTATCTCGTCTGTTTTAAGGATACCTGCGTCATGCAAGGGTACAAGCGACATGGTTTTATCTAGCTCTGCCCGTTGGAACTCCTCCATAAGCGAAGGGTCGAACTCAAGCCTAAGCCCCGCCTGGGCAAACGCCTGGTCATTCAGGATACTGGCAATGTATTCTGCCTGGGGTATCACGGTGCTGGTAAGGAACGTCAAACGCTCCTGGTGCGCTGTGGCGTAGTTAGCACTCGCCGGGCTTAGAAGAGAGTAGGACACACCCAAAGCACTGGCTATGTCCTCGCGCCGGGGTTCTATGAGTTTTTGCGAATCAAGGTCGCCTAAACCCTCTCCCACTACCACGGGATTCAATGATGCGCTAACGACAACGCTTCTGTATGCGTTTTTCACGCCACTGACAAACCTGTTCCACCAGCCCTCAAGTTTGGCAATTTGGTCAGGGTTTGGGGTGCCGTCAACCGCCAGTAACATGGCTTTCGTTGCACCTCTTTTGAAAAATTCAGCAGCGAACGTGTCGATCCCGCTCAACACGCCTGCGGCTTGCAACGCCACCCGTGCAGGCGCATACCCCGGAGCGTTCTCCTGGGACGGGTCGAGTAGCCATATGTAGCAAATATCGTTCAGTTCAATGCGCTGGCTGCCTGCTTGGGTAGAACGGGTAAAGTCCTTGAGGGTACCAGTAGAATAGTCGTAGTTGGGTAGTATCGTAGTTGGGGCAAACCACTGTAACGCTAGGTTTTTGCCGTAAGCGTTACGGTTAATGCCAATGTAGGCTTGCCCGTAGAGGCATAACGCACTCTCAATAAGGTACAGATAGCTCTTCAACTTGCCCAACAGCCCCGCATACAACGCTGAGTCTGCTACATTCAAGCTGCCGTTGCCGCGGTATACCGCATATGGCACAGACATCAGGGTTTTGGCACGGATGTCAACCGCTCTATACAGATATGGCACCACCTTAACCGCGGCTGCTGGTGTAGCAGGCAAAGGCGTTGCATCGTCTAGCAATGCTGCGTAGGTAGCGTTGTCGACGCTGTAGCTCTTGATGCCATCAGTGATTTGATACTTCATGCTATCCCCCACACAAGAAAACTTTGCCGGGCGCATGCAAAATATGCCAACGCCAACGCCATCACGCTATCGTCATGCTGCCCCGCTGGGGATGAATACACTGGCGCACCAAGTGCGCTTTTCTTTGCTTCGTAAGCCATTAGCTCTCCAATAAGCACCATGTCGTCTAAAATCGCTATCGTTTCGTTTTCAAAGCTAAGGGCAAGGGAGTCAATAATCTGTGCTTTGCTGCTGTTGGTAGTGGTGAAAGGCTGCACGGGCAAGCCCTGGCGTTGGCACTGTTCTACCAATGGGATGCCCAAAGAGTTCTTTTCGACTACGATAGTGACGGGTCGCCAGGTTTCGTACATGGCACCTAGCATTGATAGGCTTTGGGACGGGCTATGGGTGTTTGAACGCCACATTTGCACTACGCTAGTACTATCCATATCAATCACTACAATCACCGTTGCATCGCCGCCTGAACCGCTCGCCCAATCCACGCCAAAGGCGTAGTTAGCGTTGGGTGCTGGCTGCGACAACGCCTCCGCGGTTGCACACGCTTGAACTTTGCGAAACACGGCTCCCTGGTCATCCAAAAACTGGGCTTCTACCTCTTGTGCATACACCCTCTCTGGCATTTGCCTACGCATCGCCTCAAGCTCCGCAGGTGGCAAGTGTGGGTTGACGCTGCTAGGCATTTGCCACCTTGCCCATGCGCCCCCGGCTGCCGCTTGTTGCCAAAGCTGCCAAAAGCCGTTTCTACCCTTTGGTGTGCTGAAAAAGTAGGCATCGCCTTCCAGGTCAACCAAAGTGGGACGGATAACGGTTGACCAGGCGTAGCCAAGATCGCGCAGCATAGCCGCCTCGTCAATGATAACCCTGCCGTATCTACGCCCCCGGACGGCATCGGCACGTTCCAGGCTCCACATTTCAATCACGCCGCCACTTCGCAGGTCAATGCGATGCTCTGCTTCGCTTATGCGCTCGGCAACGTCATACAAAGCACTACGAACGCTACGCCACACGTCTATGAGCATCCTGTATGACGGACTGAACCATGCCGTTGGCTTGCCGCCTGCTGCGGGTTCAATCAATAGCCGCTTGCCAAGTTCAGTTTTACCGGCTCGCCTGCCCAGGGCAACCACGTTGAAGCGGGATGCCTCGTTGAGTATCTTTTCCTGGGCAGCATGCGGGGCAGGGAGCGTAGCAGTAAGCGAGCTTGTGCGCTGCCGCTTGGCTGTGCGCTGTTCAAGGTTCGCTATTCTTGTTGTCAGTGACACTGCGTTCAAGCTGTTCTACCCTTTGCAATAGCTCGCTGTCATACAATGAGAGAAGTTTTGCCTCATCCCGCAACACGTCAAGCACAAGGCGGTTGTCGCCTGACATATTCGCTTCATAGCGCAATTTACGCCTTGCTGCCAAATGCTCTGCCATAGCCGTTTGCCTTGCGCTGTCCAGGTCGCTTTGCATGCGCTGCCGGGCTTGCTTGATATATTCATCCGTTGCCCGTGTCGACACCCCCCAGGAATTTGAAGAATAATGAATAATGGCAGGACGGGAGGCTCCCTCAAGGAGTTTTTTGTATATCTCATTGATTCGGTGCTCTTTTTCACTTGTGGTTGTTTTGCTTGCCACACGTTCAACATATCCTTGTATACCAAATGTGATACAACGCATTACAAAGCCAAGTACCCTGCTTTCATTATAGCATAGGTTTATGAATTATGTAAGTATCCATTTGTTTTGCTTATGGTGTTTGTCAATGTGGGGTGCGCGAGGGTATACCTCTTGCATTGCCAGCGCATGTGCCTTGTCGCTATGGTTTCGTCGATCCTGATGATACGGGGTCTTCATGAGATTACCTCTGCAATCTTACCCGTCACTGTTTCCCACCGAGCAATGATTTCCTCACAAAACGTTGGGTTTAGTTCTCCCGTCCAGCACACCCGATTGGTTGTTTCGCATGCGAGCAGTGTTTGTCCTGACCCCGCAAATGGGTCTATAACGATTTGTTCTGGTTCACTGAATAGTTCAATAAGCCGCACCATAAATTCACCGGGTTTGCGACCTTTATGCATTGTTTCTGTGTTCTCTGATGTCTTGATTGTTACGGGAATAATATCCTGGCATTGACGAAATATCGACACATCTTGTTTGGCAAAGAGCGCAATATATATCCAGTTCTGATACCCAACTTGACTCAAGGTCATACCGTTTTTGACCCAACTTGCCATTGATGTCCGATAAGGCATTGTTGTTCGTTGGGCAAATGCAAATATAGCAGGCTGACCAGGAGTGACCGCGACAATCTGGGCTTTCTGTATGAGCCAGTCATGCTCCCAATAGAACTCTTTATCCCATTCCTCGTCAGTCACGCCGTAGGGCGGGTCGGCAAACGCAAAGGCAACATCAGGCAACGCATCATAAAATGCTGGCTGTGAGGTATCGCCGCAGTACAAGCGATGCCTTCCTAGCTTCCACCACTGCCCTTGTTGCACAGTTCTTGTGGTCTTAGTATCCTCAACGACTAGCTCAATAGCCTGTGCATGATGAGCAACATGGTCAACCCTTGCCGTTTCAAGTACCCTTTTGGTGTCTAGCTTCTTTGCTGGTTTTGGGGCTTTTGTCTTGGCTGCCTCTGCCCGTTGTTTCGCTTCAGTTTCTCTCTGAGCACACCGTTCTGCTTCTTGCCTTGCCTTCTCTGCCGCCTCGTGTTCTTGCCATGCCCGTTCTTCAGCTTCTTGCGCTTCCCGTAATAGCCGTGCCGCCTCTTGGCGACTGCGCTCATCCTGTTGCCGCTTGGCGCGTTCTTGCGCTTCTTGCGCTAGTCGCTCCCGTTCATTAGCTTCACGGATGGCGCGTTCTTGCGCTTCCTTTGCTGCCCGCGCTTGCGCTTCTGCCTGTTGACGCTCTCGTGCGGCTTTTTGGGCAGCTTCTTGTTCCTTGCGTATCGCTGCTACCGCATCGCGCTCCGCATCCTCTACGGTCTTGCCCTGTTGAGCAATGATACGTAGCGCACGGTTGCGGATGTCGTTGTTCTTTTCCCTCACAAGTTTATGCGCCGCGTCAATACTCTGATTATTCAAGATATAGAGCAACCCGTAGGCTTCTGTTGCCTTGCCTTGCTCTGCGAGAGCATCGGCAAGCTCAACGATTTTCTTGGCATGGTCATACGAAAAACCTGATAGCTTGATACGGGCAGCGATAATGTCGCGGGTTTTGCTGTCTTCAGACCGTTGTGTAGAATTCTGCACAACGGTAGCAAACTGCTTTAGTCCCGCAAGCTGTCGCTCCCTCGCCTTCTTCGATTCGATCTCTTCCCACTGTATACCCTCGCGCACCCGCATCTCTACGGTCTTGCTGCGTTGCAAGTTGAAGAGCAACAACGCTTCAAGTTCCTCATCCTCTGATGCATACGCCCGATACTCAACGGGTACGCTGGTAAAGCCTAGCTCAATAGCCGCTCGTACCCGGCGATGTCCTGAGACGATATGATTGGTCGTCTTGCTTATGATAATCGTCTCTAGTGTTTCAGCGTCTGTCAACGACCCTAGTATGTCGTTGATGCTGTCGTTGTCGGTACTTCCATACACCGCCGCGTTCTTTGGGTGTGGTAATAGGGTAGCGGGGGCTACCATAGTAATTTCGTTCATAAAATTTTTGCCTTTCGTTCTCTGTATTGCCCATGGGCAGTCGTCTAGGGTTTCCCATCCCTTGCCCCATCGATACGATGGGCAGTCGTCTAGGGGTTTCCCCCCATCTTCCCGACTGATGTCCGCATAGCCGTCTCTGGTTCATTGGAAACAATATCCTCCTTCGCACACCGCCTCGTCAAACAGGGTCGGCTGTGGGTCATTCACCGCCTGCTCTAGGGGCTTGCAAGCGCGGTGCAAGTAGATTGGGGCATCCCGAACGCCATCTTTTTTGGTTAGGTGGCGTATTGTCTCGTCCCACTCGCAGGCTTGTCGCCAGTCGCTCCCGTTCTCTTGCTTCATAGCTTCCCAAGTAGCGCGGTCATGATAGGGACACATAACGCAAGACGACTTCCCTGGCACCTCAAGTCCGTTGGACTGGAGCCAACGTATGCAGTCCATTCGCCGCATACCCATATCGACAAGGGGGTAGACGTGGGTCGTGTTTGGCTCCTTCGCCACGCGCATCCGCTGCCACTCGTCAAGACTGATACCCAAGACTTTGAAAACATGGGTACCCTTTACCTTGCGAGCGTTCACAAGTTTGGTTATTGGAGCAATCTTCCATTCATTCGTACACTGGCGTTTTAGCATCCCGCCGCCAGCCGTCATAGCAGGCAGCAAAACGTAGCGCAGGGGGCTTGTCTTGCTCTGGTGTACCATAGGTCTAGCGCGGTGGCTTTGGGTCGTGATGACCTCGATACCGTGCTCTGCCAGCCAGGGTACCCAGCGTTTGGCAAAAGCGTAGGTCGCCTCGCGCTCCCACGTCGTGTCGGCATGTACAACCAGGTCAGGCTTCTGTATTTCCCCCAACGCAGCCATAGCTGCGAGGGTAAAGGACTGGACACCCCAGCCGAGCGAAAGTACTCTCATAAAAAGCTCTCCTGTATTCGCGGTCTTGAAGTGAAAATCGTTGCGTTGCCGCTTAATCTTCAAGTTGTTTTGCTTATGGTGTTTGTCAATGTGGGGTGTTGGGGGTGTAACAAGGTTACACTTGTTTTACCCCGTCAACACCGCCTGCGACAACCGCTCTACAATGCGCTGGCAATAGGTCGCGTCCTGCTCGATGCCTATGCTACGCAAGCCGCGGAGCCGCGCCGCGGCAAGCGTTGTGCCGCTGCCAGCGAACGGGTCGAGGACGGTATCGCCTTCGTTGGTGCAGAAATCCAGGATGTGTCCCATTAACGCCTCTGGTTTCTGGGTTGGGTGCAGGCGGTTGTTGAATTGACTCGGCATGACAATCACGTTGCTATTATCAACCTGGGTGTTCAGGTGGTACCAGGCTTGACGGTTAAACGTGTAGGTAGCACCCGGTTTTGTAGCCCAAATCGCTATTTCGTAGGCACTGACCAGGTTCCTACGGGCAAGCTGCGCCGGGGACGGATTCGCCTTTATCCACAATAGGGTGTTCCTTACAAAAAACCCATGCTCCCGCAGGATGTCGTCAACGTTGTTAGCATTGGAGCGACCCGTCAACACGACCAAAGCCCCGCCTGGGCGCAGCAGGCGGTGCCATTCGCTTGCCCAGGTGTGGTAGTTTGCCAGTAGCTCCTTCTTGCTCAACACGTCCCAGACTCCATAAGAAGTATTGCCTAGTTTGTCTTTGTGTTTCACGACACCATTCCCGGACGCACCATAGGGAGCATCCGTCACCACAGCATCTATGCTGCCGCTTGGCAACGAGGGTGTAACATGGTTACAGTCGCCGTGGTAGAGGGCAACAAGGTTGTCCTGATACATTGGCGTTACGTTGTGCTTGGGTGTTGCGTTACGCTTGCGCTGGCGATAGGCGCGTTGGCGATCCGCGTTGGTTTCATATTTTCGTTTCATATTGTTGGTTTCTTTCTTCTGTATGTCATGCTGCCTGCTCCATACCTCTATTAAGCCAAAGAATCGCCGCCTCCTCCGTTGCAAAGCCCTTGTTGCCTATGCGCTCCCCATTGGCAACAAAGTACCAAAACCCGTCATTGCCCTCTGCGACATCTACGCCGCCGGTGAGTATGCGATTCAAGACGTTGGTATCAAAGTGTTCTCTGTACCCCAAAAAATCGTTGCCCGTTATGGGTGCTGTTGGTACTGTTGGTTCAGGTTCGGGTATGCTGTCTATGGCTGTCTGTATCCAGTTCGTTATATCATCCCCATGCGCCAGCATATCGCTGGCATCCTTGCCGCCTTGTGGCGACAATACTACGGGGTCGGGAAAGATACCCTGCCAGTAGCTCACCGCCTCAATACCCGCGGGATCGTTATCTAGTGCCAGGAGCAACGGCTTGGCACCTGAAAGTAAAGACAACCAGTGCATGTCGCTGGTTTTGGTTGTCCCGATAGCGGTTGCGGTATAGGCATAATCCGTTGCTTGGGTGATGGCTAGTGCGTCAAAAACCCCTTCGCACAACACCACAGGCTCGCCATAGTCCACATTGTCGGCACCATACAGCACATTGCCCGTGCTGCCCTTGACGGTGATATACTTTGCGGGTTGTGTTACCAGTTTGAGGCTACGTAGGGTAGCAAGAGCCGCCAGAACAGTCTCTGTGGGCAATTCCGTATGTTTGGCAATGGCTGACACTGCTAGGTAGCTCTGTGCCTTGCGTAGCAAGCCCAAAACCGCATTGGTTGCGTTGTCAGGTGCTATGCCACCATGCTTGGTTGCCTGCCAGTGTTGCCCCGTTACAGGACGGCGTAGCTGCACTTTCCATAGCTCCCCCTTGTACCACGTTGGCAACACAATACCCCGCGGCAACCATACCCGCTCGCCGTCCCACGTATCCCACTGGTCGCCAGGGTTGTACCCGATGCCAGCATCGGTAATGGTGTCTACGGTAAACCCGCGTTGGCGTAGGTAGTCAATGGCACCTTTGCTGTCCTCTTCCCATAAGATTGCCCGTGCGTTGTCAACAAAAGCCTTTGCCGACTCCTGCCAAAGTGGTGATGGTGCTACTGCCCGTTCAGGTAGGTATATCTTGCGCTCCTGTGGTTTCCCGTTGGTAGCAGCTTGTACTCCTAGTCGCTTACAAGCATCCTTGTAGCTCAAAGACTCACGCTTTTTCAGATAGTCTATGGCATCGCCTTTTTCCTCACACCCCCGGCACCAGTAGGTATCGTTCTTTCCTGCATCGTGATTAAGCCAAACGCAAAACCTGTCAGTTCCCCCACAGAACGGGCATGCGCCAGCATATTCGTTTCTGCTTTTCTTTTTCAATGCGGTAGGTAGTATCGTTCGTATGTCGATGTGTGCCAGATTCATTCTTGGACTCCTTTCTACCAGAATTACTGCCAAAAATCACTGCCACTGCACCCCCCTAAAGGGGGGTGGCAGTGTGGCAGTAAGTGACATTTTCACTGCCATTTTCACTTTGGCAGTAAGTTGGCAGTAATGGCAGTAAGTAGGGTTTTATCGCTTTGATAAAGGGTATACCGCTTACTTGGTAAAGTGGCAGTAAGTGGCAGTGTTCGTTATTGTTGCCATTTTTCATTTTGGCAGTAAGTTGGCAGTAAGTTGGCAGTGAGTTTTGGTTTACCGCATTGGTAAGCCTTAAATCAAACTGCCACTTTTTTTTGGCAGTAACCGTGGCAGTGTTCGCTGCCATTTCCATTTGGCAGTAAGTTGGCAGTGAGTTTTGGTTTACCGCATTGGTAAGCCTTAAATCAAACTGCCACTTTTTTTTGGCAGTAACCGTGGCAGTGTTCGCTGCCATTTCCATTTGGCAGTAAGTTGGCAGTGAGTTTTGGTTTACCGCATTGGTAAGCCTTAAATCAAACTGCCACTTTTTTTTGGCAGTAACCGTGGCAGTGTTTTGGCAGTTTTGGCAGTAATTGCCGTTGTCATAGATTTGGATTAACAATAAAATCATCATTGGTACTCGTTGGCTCTACTTGCGCTTCCGGGTTGTCGCTATACTCTTGCAGGGATTCCCGTCCTTTTGCGGTGATAGTTAGTGGTTTTCTGTCTTCGCCATCTATTAGCCTTTTTGTCCTCAATGTGGTAATGATTCGGTAAAATGTTCTGTCTGATTGTTCTTCGATGCTTTTCTTTAGATCAATCACTTTGACACCTGCGCCAGTAGCATCCTCAATGAGCATCAACCGCTCCAGCACCTCTACGGCTTTCTTGGTAAGGCGTTCGCTTCTTGCAACTCTATTCGCTCGCATAATCACGCAACTGTCACCAGTCTGGACAAGTCGCATGTAAATATCTTTCTTTTCGCCAGTGTTCTTGGTTCGCTCATCCGCCATGACAATGTACTCATCGTCTTTGGAGATATTCAGAAAGCCATAAGTATTGTCTTTGATAACGCCTGCACCTCTGAACTTGCCGCCTCCCTTTGGGGTGTGGTGAGTCACCAAAACGGCTGTTTGCAAGGTGTGCGCTATCTCGTTCAAGTGGGACACGACAATGCCCATGTCTCTATTGGAGTTCTCATCGGCTCCCGCGGAGCATTGCGAAAGCGTGTCAAACACTACCATCTTGAATTGGTAGGGCATTGACTCGGCTATGAACGCGCTAACGGCTTGCTTGTCCAACAGATTGATAGGTTCGGGTATGGTGTAGAAGTTACTGGTATCAGGGGCAAAGCGGCTATGCCAGGCGTTCTTCCTTATCTTGATACCGTGAACGTCCTCTGCCGCTATGTAGCAGACAGGGTAGTGTTGGGCTACCCTGTTCGCAAAGTCAACGGCTATGAACGTCTTACCACTGCCAGCATCCCCGGTCATCATGGTTGCCTCAGCCATTACGAGGGTATCCTCAATGAGCCAGGTAGGGGGTGCTATCGCTTGCAATTCCTGGCTGTTCAGAAAGTGGTAGCGGTTGTTCTTTCCCGGCACCACCTCGTCAAGTTCGGGGTGCATCCTCAACCAAGTGTCGACGGCTCGTTGCACCGCTTCGCTGCCGCCTTCACCAAACCGTTCTTTGATTTCTTGTACCAAAGGAATAAACTCGCCGTATGCCGCTGGCACATGCCCGTTGGACAGTGTGTCCAACAAAGCCCGCGTAAGTTGTTTTGCCTCACTCATACAACCGCCTCCTGCATAACTGTATGCCCCGCCTCAACGTCAACGCCACCAAGAACTACGCTCCCGTTGTTATAGACAACAACAACGCTCCCGCCCCGCCTTAGCTTGGCAAGGATCGCGGGGTGTCCAGCGTGCTCGTATTTGTAGCCCTGGTGTTTGAGGTACGAGACAAGCTCGTGCTCTGGATACACCCTATAACTCGTATCAGTCTGTCGCTTGATTATCATTGTTGGTTTCCTTTGCCATACGCCAAAATCGCTGCTAAAGTGGTGGTACTTGCCCTACTGTGCCAAATGTGGTACAATTCAGTAATTGAATCGCCATTTTCTTTCGTTTCTCGTGGGAGCAAAACAAAGCGAAGCGACTTTGGCGTATGAAACCCCCCGTGTTGTTATTGCAGCACGGGGTTTTGGCTTTTATTGTTGGGTTCCTCTAGCTCTACCAGTTTTGTGGCTTGTGATATTCTCTCCAGGCGCAGGTTTTCTGGCTCGTTGAGTATTTTCTCCGCCTCATCCTCAAGCCAGCAGCATATCTGGCTTCGCATTGTTCGTTTGTTTCGACGTGATACTGCTCGCAAAAGCTCCATCTCCTCTTCGAGAAACTCAATAGAGTAGTTGATTTTTTTGGGCTTTGGCGCGTCATTTGGCTTTCGTCCTCGTTTCATAACTTCTCCCCTTAAAAAACCCTGAAATAAAATCTCTAAGAACATTGTACCTAATCCAAAAAAAAGTGCCAAACAGCACCCTTTCGCCTGTCTTCTCTTTCAAAGGTGTAACATGATTACACTTCGAACCCATCATCCGCCTTGCCCGTGCGATACCCGCGGCAGTAATACTCTCTGCCGTCCTCACCTAGCACCTTATGCGAATACCAGGTGTCTCCTTGCTTCTCTCGTTTGGTCATCGCCACGCCGTGCTTGGGGCAAATGGGCAAGCCCTCTGGTGTATAGCTCCATTCCTGTTTGCCGCTAGGCTCAACCCCATACCCGCGTAAGCGTTGCAACGCCTGGGGCAGGTGGCGAAGGTCGCTCAGGTCGAAGGCGATGGTGACGTTGTACCCTTGTGCTATGCCCTCAACCTGGACGGTGACAGACTTGCGCTCTTGTATCGTATCGTGGTCGCTCATATCAATGCTCTCCTTATCTTATCTCTACCTGCTAGAATCAATGTCCAATCGTTGTTGTCAATGCCTGCGGCTATGGTGTCCGTTGCCCTCAACACCTGCACCATCACCGTTCGCCTGAACCGCCACGGGCGGCATTGTAGCTCCCCTGCCAGTGGGGGATGCGCTGCCCGTTGGAGCAGCAGCAGGCGCAGGGTGTTCGTTGTCATGCTGTGATAAATCATAGAAATCTCCTTGCTTGTGCGTTGTTTTCGCTGTTGGCTTGGGGGTATCGAAGAGCGGGAGTCCCGCGAGTGACATTGCCCGTAGGGGGCGTAGCACACCTATCTGGTACTCACGGGCAGGAAACATTTGCGCTGTGACTTGTCGCTTACGCTTGCTCATTATCTCTCTCCTGTATGGTATACAGCGAAAAATACCCGTAGGTCTGGTACGCTGCAAAATCCTTCAACTCGTCCATGCATTCATCGATTCCAAAGGTTGCGACTACGTATTTGGTGGCAAAAGAACGCGCATCACGCTCAATGGGCTGCGAATGATAAGCAGTCCAATCCCCCTCCTCCACATAGTCTATATAGTCTTCGAAGTCTTCCCCGGCTGCGGCTTGGTACGCATGCCGCATCTCGTGCGCCAGGGTACGCACAAAATGAATGTCATTGAAGTATATCAAGCCCGTCACATCTCCCGTTTGAATCGCCGTTGCAGGTGCAAGGTAAAGGGTATGATTGTTCGGGTCATAGTAGTTTCCTTTGTTACCTATCACTATCGTGACGGGGCAGCCTTTTACTGGTATCCCGTCTTTCATTTCCAGCAACTGGAGAATGCCGCGCACATGCTTTTTGAAGCTGTGCAGGTTCATGGGGTTCTTTTCCCATATCTTCTTGTCATAAAGGATTTTAACGCCCGGTATGCTTGTGATTCGCATTTGTGCGCTCCTTAATCAATGGGGCAGGGTCGCTATGCCCTGCCCCGCTATTGCTTTGCCTATGCTGTCGCCTGCCGCCGGGTGGGGATGTCCCATTGTGCTAGGTAAGCCATTAGCTCATCGTATCGCCGGCGATGCTGTGCCGATACGAGAGGGCGTGATTTTTCGCTTTCCCAATAGAGCATAAAAGCTGTGTTCGCTGCCAGTTCTAAGCACTCTTTGTAGAAGGTGATAATCTGCTTTGCCGCCATGTGCCAACAGAAGCTGCCGTAGTGGTGAGCCGTGCATTGACAGGTGCCATTGACCTTGTAGCTACGGTTGTGGGTCGCTGAGGGTATGTACAGGTTGCCCTGCGCGTCAATCGTGATGGAGTCCTGCGTTGCAAGCCACGCCGCGGCTTTGCTGATGGCGCGGTTGCGTTGGGGTGTACCACCTGTTGCGCCTGCGCTTGCCTGGGTGAGGATGTCGGGGTCTAGCGCAATGTGGTAGAATTGAGTTGTCACTTGATTGTCCTTTCATAACTGTGACTAGGGGCGGGGGTGTGTTAATGCACCCTCGCCTTTTCATCTCTCACGTCCTAATTGTACCATACGCTGTGCAGAAAGTCAACACAGTTATGAATGTATATTTGCTTTTTCTGTAGGAATATGCTACCATTATGTATGTAGGAATGAAAAGTGAGGTATAGCACTATGAAAAACAGACTACGCATTTTAATGGCTGAAAAAGCTACATATGAGGATAGAAGGGTATCATTGCGAACGATACATGATGAAACAGGTATCGGGATGCACACCCTAAAAGGGATGAGCAAAGGGGATATACGTGCTATTAGCATAGACACGTTGGAAGCCCTAGCCCGATATTTCAACTGTGGTTTAGACGACTTGTTTATCTTGGATGACGATAACCGGGGGAACGATTTGCCCACACTAGCTGCCGCCTGAACAACCGCACTAGCGTGGGCTTTTGCATGTCCGTGGGGGGAAACCCGCACGACATGTACTCATTATAACATTACGAAAGGGAAATGCATTTTTTATGCGATACCAAACACCAAAACCGCGTATCACCATCACCGCCGCCGATGTCGCAGCCGCAGAGCGCAACCTAGCGGTGCTACGGCAAAGGGCGGAGGAGAGCGGGGATAATGAGCTACTCGATACCGTAGCGAGAGTAAGCAAGATCATTGAAGAGCGAAGAGCGAAGGAGTCAAAGAACTATGAACGCCTGGGATAACGCAACTGTAACAACGTTCACCATAACCGTAACGCAAGAAGAGTACAACAACCTGTACTTGCTTTGGCAAAGCTATTGCAAGCGCACACAGCAGATCATCGGGTTCGATGATTTCGTAGAGCAGTTTGTAAGGGAATGTATAGGGGAGATAGTCGTATGAACACATGGAAACGTAAATCCCTGGTGGTATCAGCTATACCGCTCTTAGCCCTACCATCAGCACTTGGGGTCTACCACTGGCTAGAACCTGCCCGTGGTGCTATCGGGGCAGCATCGGCTGCCATAGGGTTTGAAGCGTTATATTTGGGGGTTGCTATTCTGGCACTGAACGAAAGTCAACGACAGCATGCCCGTCTTGTTTCGCTCATGGCGGTGATCACCGCAATTGCCATGAACGTCCTACTAGACTATGCCAGCAAAGTACCCAACGGTTTGGCAGGGTATGCGAATTTTATCGCATCGTTTGATGTGCTGTTTCTGTTCATTGCCCTACTGGATAGTGTCCCACTAGCAGGCTTGGCATACTTTGCCAGTACCCTGATGCACAGGTTGAGTCAAGACGAAAATCAAGCGCGTGAGGATGCCCAACAGTCTACCATCGATGCCCAGGTCGCTTTGCATGATGCCCAACAATCTACCATTGAAAAACTCCAGGAAATGGTAGCAGAATTAGCAGCAAAAATGGATGCCCAACAAGGTACCATTGATAGCCTCTCAGAGCGGGAAAACGAACCACAATTCGCATGCCCACATTGTGGTAGCGAGTTGGCATCAAAGGGAGAGATCGGCGCGGCAAAACGTTGGGGCTATTGCAAGCAATGCAAGGGCGAGTCAACCAACGGCAATGGGCATAATGGCAATGGTCATGGCGATAGTGAAGACGTAGCATCTATGCCCGTGGTTTGGGCATTTGAAGGAGAGAACGAACTATGACAACACATACGCAACAACGCGGCAGTATCACCAGCGGTTTCTTGAAGGCGTTCGATCTATCGGAGCAACTCTACATAGCATTGAACAATGCCAACACCATAGCCCGTGGTTTGCCTGCCCGCATACAAGCTCTGGTCATGGCGATTGTCGCTGTGGCTATGGGCGCGGCAGCGTGGTACTTTGACTACTCTGCGACCATTCACCACGCAACCCCGGTATTGGAGCGCATAGTCGGGAGCTTACCACCCGGTTGGGCAGCATACATACCAGCGATTGCATGGGCGTTGAGCGTGTTCCCAACCGCCCTGGAGATGTTTGCGCCCCGGTTGGCAGCCCGGTCATTCATCATCTCTTTTGCGTTCTTTGCGTGTGTGGCTTTTGACATGGCGACAGACACGCCACGAGTGCAGGAGATTATGGGATTGTATGTCGATTCGTCAACGCTGGAGCCTATCGGGACGGTAGCCTACTGGCTAGGCTTTGTCGTCTTGTTGGCTTTTGCCAGCTTGGGCTTTGAACTCCTTTTCGTGATTTGTGCGGTTATCTCTCTATTCCTTTTGTTAAGGGGGTAACACTATGGAAGAGCAACAAACCTATGAAGAGCAATTCCCGGTTGACTTGTGGGACTTAGGGCTTGCCGTTATTTTTGGGATAAACCCCACGCCGATCATGGCGGTTGCTCTGGCGGGGCAGTATATCGTCCGTCATAGCCAAAGTGTACGGGAGACATTGACGTTGACCTTGACCAATGTCGCACACAAAGCCCTGCCAGCGGTGCAACGGGCTTTACCAGAGATACGGGAGAGGGACTTGTCGCCCTCTCCTCGCTTTGTATCCAAGACCAACAAGACTCCCGCGCTCCCTACCGTCACCATTGACCAGATTGCCCGTGGGGACAATATCCTCTTGGTAGGCGGCAAAGGTACTGGCAAGTCTACCCTGTTGGATGCCCTGGTCAAGCGCAGGGAAGGGTTGACAGTGGTACTCGATCCACATTACGCTCCAGGATCGTGGCAGGGTGCCAAGAGGATAGTAGGTAAGGGACTGGACTTCGAGTCTATCACCACGTTCTTAGGTGACTTGGAGCTTTCCCTACTGGCACGGTATCGGGAAATGGCGCAGGGTAAGCGCAATTTCAACAGGCTAACGGTATGCGGTGACGAATGGCGAGCCATAAGCCAAAGCATTGAGGGTGCAGGGAAGACCTTTACCAGTGTGTTGACGCAAGGTCGTAAGGTGCGTCTGTGTGTCCTGGCTGCTAGTCACAACGATACCGTGGCGGCTCTTGGTTGCAAGGGAGATAAAGAGTCCTTTGTGAACTCCTTTGACTGGATTATCTATACTGGAGCGTTTGCTACGGATCGTTTCCCTGCGACAATGGAGATACCGCTCATCCCAACAGAGCATGGCGATATACCCGCCCTGGCGTTCGCTGTCAATGTGAACCAACAAAAGGATTATGCGCTTGACTTACGGGATGTAACAACGTCTACAGTATTGACAGAACAGGACAAGCATAACCTACTGAACGAACTTTTGAACGCTCATCCGAACGGGCATGAACGTTCAAGCGTTCAATGTGAACGTTCAGAACGTTCAGGTATCGTTCAAGCCCATTCACAAGCCAACGAACGCTTATTGTCTGAACGTTCAGGTGATGCCGTTCAGAACGAAAAACCAGAGGAAAACACTCTCTCAATGTCAGAAAGTGAACGGCAAAAAATGGTGCAGGCAATAGAGTTGTTCGGGCAGGGCAAAAGTAAGAAGGAAAGCCTGGAGACAGCATGGGAAGTGAAGAAGGGAGGCTCGCAAGTTTGGCAACGCGCCAGCAAACTCTTTGACGCTGTGCAGTCTGGCACCCTGTCGCTTGACGGTGATAGCGACCTTCTCGACGGGTATCTAGGGCATCGGGAGGGGTAGCGACATGATGTACAGCAAGCTATCAGGTGTCTACCCTCCGATTAATGAAGAAACCCGCGGGGGACTACTAGGGGACATCTTAGAGAAAGATGGGTTTGAGACGGTATACGTTCGCATATTCTATGATGATTATGGCGAACTCGTGTCCACAGTAGCTCGATACGTACACCAGGAAGGTGTGAAAACGTGGATCACACGAGGTACCAAGCTGGCAATACCTGATAATCAAGTCAAATACTGGACATACCTAGAGGAAAAGGAATTGTAGCATTTGCCACCTGTCCCGGTAATTTGCTACAATATCCTATTCGCTTATAAAGGAGGCTATATGAAACAAGAACCAACAGAACAAGAACACGAAACCTACCTCTCCCCGTCGCAGGTGGCGGAGGCGTTGAATGTCAACAACGCTCGTGTGTATGCCCTCATTAAGTCTGGCAAGCTCAAAGCGCACAGAATCACACCACGCCTGGTCAGGGTGTGTCGCAGTGATTTGGATGCAATGGTGAAGCGAAGCGAAGCGGCATAGCACAGCACAAGCCCTGCCCAACCGGGTGGGGCTTTTGTATTGGAAGGGGAAAGCGATGGCAAAGCGTAGGCAGCACGGTGAGGGTACCATAACCCAACGCAAGGACGGGCGATGGGCAGGGGCGTTGAGCGTCCTCAAGCCTGAAGGTGGCACCGGGCGGGTTTGGGTGTATGGGAAGACGGCAGCAGAGGTAAGGGAGAAGTTGAGGGCAAAGCAGAGAGAGATTGATAGCGGAGTCAACCTCTTCTCTGATAATCCAGTAATGGAGCAGTATTTGGCAAACTGGCTTGAGTATTCTGTGAAGCCAGCACGGGCAGCGAATACGTACAAGTCCTATGTGAACCTTGCCAAGAATTGCGTAGTACCACATATAGGTAAAGTGAAGATTAAGGCGTTGAAGCAGGATCATGTTAAGCGACTGGTAGTCAAGCTCCAGGATGCAGGTTACGCTCCCGGTACGATAGGGGTTACTGTGGATATGCTCAAGGCTGCATTGAAAACCGCGGTTGCCAGTGGGGAACTCTCCCGCAACGTTGCCCTGGGTGTCACTGTCAAGCAGGAACGCCATGAGATTACACCGCTCACCGCTGCACAAGCCCAACAGTTTCTTGAATACGTGCAAGGGCATAGGTTTTACCCGCTCTACTACCTTGCCCTGACTTTGGGGTTGAGGCGAGGCGAACTCCTAGCGTTGCGTTGGTCGGACATCAACCTAAACCAGCGAACGCTGCATGTGCGTAAGGCAAAGTCTAAGGCAGGCATCCGAACTCTCCCCCTGCCCCAACACATCGTTGATGTATTGCGTGACCATTGGAAGTTTCAAGCGCAAGAGCGATTGTTTCAGGGTAATGTCTGGCAAGAGCACGGCATGGTGTTTCCTGGCGAAAGCGGCAAACCGTTAGCTGCCGCTACCCTCATTGCCCATTTCAAACGTTCGCTTACCCGTGCTGGCTTGCACGAGATACGATTCCACGACCTACGCCATACCGCCGCAACGCTTATGGTAGAGAGAGGAGTCGACCTCAAAACAATACAAGAAATCCTGGGACACGCTACCCTGGCAATGACGGCAGACACCTATGCCCATGTATCAAGCACAGCAATTAAGGATGCTCTCTCCAGGTTGCAACTATGACTCCCCAACAACACCAAACAAAGTACCCGCCAGGTGCAATGCCTAGCGGGTACTTTTATGTTCACTTCAAAATCCCATTGTTGTCATTGTTGTTGTCAAGCCAACGGGATATGTGCGGTATAGGTGATAGGCAAGGCATACGTAAAAACCTCTGTTCATTTGTAACGCTTATGATGATACCATAGGGAGGAGGGTAAACCGCGGTTTTTGCGGGGGGGGCAAAGCTGTAGAACCGCAGAGACCGGGCAGAATGGCACCATAGATGCACATAGATACACATAGATACCGGGCAAGAGATGCCGAGAAGAACCGCAGAGAATGGGGTACGGTATGGAGCGCAACCGTGTTGTGGCATGTCGCAGTGCGGATGTGGTAGAATGAAATTAGGTGAGTTTTGAAGGTAAGGAGGGTATGATGCAGACGTATCACTTTAATGAAGTCGTTAATAATGAAGGGGTCGTAACAATCTCAGGATTACCGCCATTGGCGAAGGTTGAGATTGTTGTTACGTCTCCTGAACCGCAAGATACTCAAGAAGAAATGAAACGATGGATGGATGACCTTTGTCAACGACATCCGTTTGCAAAGATGAGTAAAGAGGAAATCTTAGTTGAGCTTCGTAAAACACGCGAAAGGATCGCTGAAGAAGATTATGGTCATTTGTAATGAGAGTTAGTTTAGACACCAATGTTTGGATATTTGGTCTTTTAAATCAGAATAGCTATTGCAGAAAAATCATTCTGAATCTATCCAAATTTGATATTATCGTTCCAAACCAAGTGCGATTAGAGTTGACCTCTAATTTAGAGAAACAAGATATGAAACAGTTTTACCATTTGGTGCGCCAATCAAATATTGAACTAAACTATGATGCTGTGCCTGATGTATATGTCAGTATGTTCAAGGCTAAAGGCTTGAAAAAAGGTGATGCAATTATTGGCGGTTTTGGCGAGTGGAAAAAGGTTGATAAAATCGTGTCTGACAACCGCGACTTTTTGCGGGGATTATCCGCAGGACAGTATTTTGAGGTGCTGTCTCCCCAGGAATTTTGTGCGGAATTTGGTTTGTAAAATGGACCATCAGCATAAAAACCAGCGAACGAAGGTTGCCCCATCAGTGTACAGGGCGCGGTATTTTTGAAAGCATGAACAATACCAGCATCATTGATGGTATTGACGAGCGGGTGAGGAGGGTATAATGCAGACATATCACTTTAATGAAGTCGTTAATAATGAAGGGGTCGTAACAATCTCAGGATTACCGCCATTGGCGAAGGTTGAGATTGTTGTTACGTCTCCTGAAACCTTTGATTGGAAAAAAGAGATGGAGGCTTGGCGTGAAGAAATGAAAGATCATCCGTTTACTAAGATGAGTAAAGAGGAAATTTTAACGAAATTGCGCCAAACTCGTGAAGAGGTTTATGAAGAGGTATACGGACACAGACATGCGAATTAGTTTAGATACCAATGTTTGGATATTTGGTCTTATTGGCTATGATGCGTATTGTCAAAGGATAGTAGATAATTTAGCTCAGTTTGAAGTGATTGTCCCTGACCAAGTTCGTAGAGAATTACAGCGTAATTTGTCTGAACCGATGATGAAGCGTTTTTACTTACGATAATCACTTCAAACATGTTGATGGTTTAATCACTGGGTCAACAAGTGCAGAACTTCAACCGTAATTGTAACGACCAAACTTGATGCCAGCAACGATGCGGCACGGAGCGCAATTGTGTGGTGGGTTGGGCGGCGCAGGTGACATAGGATGGGTACGATAGCACAGAAGTATGCTCCTGTGGTTCCCCTAACTGAAACCTTTCCCCACCTCGCCAAAACCGGGTATAATAGCAACAAGGAAATAGGTGTAGTACAGGAAATTCAGAACGAGGCACAACAACCATCATGGCTAGTACGGATCACGAACTCAAGAAAATTTTTATGGTGCGGCGGCACGAATTTTCTGAGTGGATATTGGAGAAAGCACTGCGGGATGTCACCGCTGAACCAACAGAACAATTGCCGGATGAACAAGCCACGAGACCAGACCTGGTGTTTCGTGTGACGACAATGGATGGGCGCACCATTTGGTTGCCCATCGAATTTCAAGGGAAAACCAGTAAACCCCCACTGCCCATGCGGATGTTGCTGACAAAAACCCGCTTGTTTCGGGCGCATCCCCAAGACCTGATCACCGGTGTAGTTATCTACGTTGGCTCTGGGGCGGGAACCAACGATACTGGGGTGCATCATGTCTATGGGGATGATGGGGAACCAACCATTACGTGGAAATACAAAGTGATACGGTTGTGGGATATGGATGCCGAACAGTTTTTGGCACAAGCACAGAAACACCCGTTTTTGCTCGTCTTGATTGGGCAAACCCGCATCAAGAACCCGTCCAAGCTCGTCCCACAACTGATTGCCCAAGTGAAAGCGATACCGGACGAAACAGATCAGGCAGAAGTCTTGGTCTATATCCAAATGCTGATACACGATAGGGGGATATTAGCGATGATTCAACAGCACATTGAAACAGAAGGATTGTTTGGGGATTCACCGTATTTGGAGCAAATTCGTGCTGCCGCACGGCAAGAGGTAGAAGAACAGTTGCACGAAAAAGAAGAACAGTTGCACGAAAAAGAAGAACAGCTGCACAAAAAAGAAGGGCAGTTGCACGAAACACAACAACAGCTTCATATGGTAGAAGAAGAGAAACAAAGAATCCAATCGGACGCGGAAGAAAAAATCCGCAAACTCGCCCGTCGGTTGCTCGCTATTATGGGTGATGAGGAGATTAGTGCCGAAACCGGCTTGTCGCTCGAAGAGGTGCAGGCGTTACGGGGAACCCAATCCGTCTAGCAAAGATCAGGCAGAAGTCTTGGTCTATATCCAAATGCTGATACACGATAGGGGGATATTAGCGATGATTCAACAGCACATTGAAACAGAAGGATTGTTTGGGGATTCACCGTATTTGGAGCAAATTCGTGCTGCCGCACGGCAAGAGGTAGAAGAACAGTTGCACGAAAAAGAAGAACAGTTGCACGAAACACAACAACAGCTTCATATGGTAGAAGAAGAGAAACAAAGAATCCAATCGGACGCGGAAGAAAAAATCCGCAAACTCGCCCGTCGGTTGCTCGCTATTATGGGTGATGAGGAGATTAGTGCCGAAACCGGCTTGTCGCTCGAAGAGGTGCAGGCGTTACGGGGAACCCAATCCGTCTAGCAAAGATCAGGCAGAAGTCTTGGTCTATATCCAAATGCTGATACACGATAGGGGGATATTAGCGATGATTCAACAGCACATTGAAACAGAAGGATTGTTTGGGGATTCACCGTATTTGGAGCAAATTCGTGCTGCCGCACGGCAAGAGGTAGAAGAACAGTTGCACGAAAAAGAAGAACAGTTGCACGAAACACAACAACAGCTTCATATGGTAGAAGAAGAGAAACAAAGAATCCAATCGGACGCGGAAGAAAAAATCCGCAAACTCGCCCGTCGGTTGCTCGCTATTATGGGTGATGAGGAGATTAGTGCCGAAACCGGCTTGTCGCTCGAAGAGGTGCAGGCGTTACGGGGAACCCAATCCGTTTAGCATCGAAACGCAAGAAGCCTCATAGTCCTTCCTGCTGTCCCCCTTTAGGGGTAGGGCAACACGAAAATCACCAAACATTCCAGGCAGAATGGAGCCATAGATGAACATAGATACCCATAGATGATGAGCAGGATTACTAGACAAGATGATGCGGCATAGCCCCTTGTTGCCCGAATCTCTGCGTCTCTGTGTTTCTGTCGGGAATCTCTATTCGGTATCTCTGTCTATCTCTGTCCATCTATGGTTCCTTTCTGCCTGGAATCCCTGTGACCTACCCCTGAAAGGGGCAGGAGGGAGAGGGTTGTCGTCTTGGGATGGGAGCGGAGGCAAAGGGGAGAGAGTTATTGCGCCTCCCCCTACCGGCTAACCAACCCCGGCAAAAGCTGGTGTATAATTAGGGACTATTGGTAGTAATACCCTGGCGAACAGTTTTATGCACATTGTACTCCTCACGGCTGAATACCCCCCCCAACCCGGCGGCGTAGGCGACTACACCCGCTGCCTCGCCGATGCCCTCACCGCCATAGACACAACAATCACCGTCCTGACAAGCAGCAATACCCCATCGCCATCCACCGACACAGGGAGCATCAACATAGCACGTACCATACGCAATTGGGACTGGCAATGCTGGCAGGATACCATAGCCGCGCTTGATAGGCTGCGCCCCAATGTGCTGCATATCCAATACCAAACCGGCGCGTATGGCATGCACCCCGCCATAAACCTGCTCCCCTGGCGACTTCACCCGCTCCCCTCTCGTCCCAAGCTAGTTGTTACCTTCCATGATCTGCTTGAACCCTATCTCCTCCCCAAAGCGGGCAAACTTCGTCGATGGATAACCCACCGTCTAGCCCAAGACAGCGACTACACCATCGTGACCAATCAAGACGATGCAGCAACACTCCGCACCCGCCTGCCCCACCAGCCCCTATCGCTTATCCCCATCGGCTCCAACATAGCCGTGTCCCCCCCAACAGGCTACCAGCGTGAGACATGGCGTGCTAGGCTAGGGGTGCGTCCAGATGAGATGCTCATTGCCTACTTTGGGTTGCTCTCTCGCAGCAAAGGGGTAGAAGTCTTGCTCGATGCTATGACCCGGTTGTTGCAGCAGAATACCACTCCCTACCAACTGCTGCTTATAGGCGGCGAGGCAACCGCTCCACAAGACCGCGACTTTGCTACCGAAATAGCTACTCGACTTGAACAGTCGCCCCTCCAGCAGCACGTTATTCGCACAGGCCATGTGGAAAGCAGCAGCGTCTCCGCCCATCTGCTCGCCGCCGATGCTATGGTGCTCCCTTTCCATAGCGGAGCATCTTTTCGCAGCGGGAGCCTGCTAGCGGCTCTTAGCCATGGATTGCCCATCATCACCACCACACCATCACCGCTACAATCCCCCTCAACATTGGCAGAAAATGAACGACTGCCCCAATTGACCAATGAACAGCACGCGCTCTTGGTGCCGCCGGGCGATGCGGCAGCATTAGCCCATGCCATCCAACGCTTGGCAAATGATGCCCCACTACGAGCATCGCTTGGCACCCATGCCCAGACTCTCGCCGTACACTTTGATTGGCAAGAAATTGCTGCACGACACAGCGCATGCTATGCCTCACCATATGGTAGAATAAAGAGATAACTATGAATATGCACAGTCAGGTTGCCTGGTGCTAGGCCCAATGAGCAACGTTCAGGCACTTGCGAGGAGTTTTCCCATGACAGACAATCGTGTCCAGCAACTTGCAATACTGGTTGATGACTTCTTACGTGATTTCTTTGCCTTTTATCCAGTAACCGCAAGTATCTTAGGGTTGCACGAGTATGATGGACAAATCACGGATATGAGCAGCGCATCGATTGCGTTGCGTGTAGAGACCCTACGAGCATACCAAAAGCGGCTTCAGGAAATAGACCGTGATGGACTGGACCAGTTAGCCGGTTTTGACTACGATCTCTTGCAATGGCGCATAGCCGCCGAGCTCTGGAACTGGACCGAGCGACATGACCACACCCGTAACCCGATGGTCTATTCCAACGATGCCATGGTTGACAACTATATCAAGCGCAACTACGCGCCAGCTAGTGTGCGGGCAGAAGCTCTCACCCACCACCTTAGCCAAATACCCGCCGCTCTGGAAACTGCCCGTGAGCAACTCGTTTCCCCCATCCCTCGGTTGCTCATAGAAGAATCCCTGCCAGTCTTTGATGGCTTGGTAGATTTCCTCCAGCAAAGTTTACCAGAAGCCTTTGATAACAAGAGCATCCCTGCATCCCTTTATGAGAATCTCTGGGCAGCATGCGACCAAGCTATAGCCGCTATACAGCAATTTATGCGCTATTTGCAAGATGACCTCCTCCCCCTTGCCACAGACGATTTCGCTATCGGTGCCAAACAGTTTTCCAACATGCTGCGCTATGACGAATTGATAGATGTACCGCTTGACCAACTCCTTGCACGGGGGATGGAAGACCTAGAACGTAATCAAGCAGCACTCATTGAACTAACTACCAACATAGACCCACATAAGAGTGTACAAGCGCATATGCAAGAACTTGGGCGCGACCACCCCACTGCCGACAACCTGCTAGAAGAAACCCGCCGACTCCTCGACAACTTGCAGCAGTTTCTCGTAGAGCATGATCTGGTCACGCTGCCACAAGAGGGCAAATGTGTCGTTGAGGAAACGCCTCCCTTTGCGCGTTGGGCATTTGCTATGATGGACACGTCAGGACCCTTTGAGCAGGTTGCCACGGAGTCCTTCTACTACGTCACCTTACCAGAGCCAGACTGGTCGCCTGAAATGGTCGAGGGATGGCTGACCAAGTTTGATTATGCAACGATGACAGGCGTGTCTATTCATGAGGCATACCCTGGTCATTACGTCCATTTTATGAATCTACGCCATGCCCCCACCCGCCTAGCCCAAACAGTAGACACCTATACCCACTACGAAAGTTGGGCGCACTACGTTGAACAAATGATGCTAGACGAAGGGTATGGCAATGGTGACGTAAAACTGCGAATATCGCAGCTTGCCGAGGCACTCGTGCGAAATTGCCGCTACGTTTGCGCTATCAAGATGCACACGCAAGGCATGACGATAGAAGAAGCAACCGTCTTCTTTATGGAGCATGCCTATATGGACGAGGTGACGGCTACCAAAGAGGCTCGCCGGGGAACACACGACCCTGGCTACATCTGCTACACCCTGGGCAAGTTGCTGTTGCTCAAGCTCCGCGAAGATATGCAAGCAGCACAAGGGGATGCTTTCTCGCTCAAACAGTTTCACGATGCCTATATCGGCTATGGCTCACCACCCATCCCCATCTTGCGCTCCCTGATGCTGCCAGGTGGCAGTACAAGCTCTTGGAGATGGAGAGAACCTTTGTTGTAACTGACTACGTTATACTAAGAGTACCTACAAGAACGTAGGGATGTGAGCAATATCATTACTCTAGTAGAGAGACCCTTGCTCATAAATCCTTGTCCCTTCCTGTAGCGTTATTCACTTTACTTTCACTTCTAGGGAGGTGCTGTTATGACGAAGTATCAAAAGGCAAAATACATTTGTGAAATGCTGGCAGAAGAAGCAGTAACTCACAATCTCAATATGCAAGTTGTGCTATCTAAACTTGAAGAAAGCGAACTCGCAGCGCTTGAGAAGATCGCCCATCGCTGTCGCTCTGCTCATGAGCATCCGGGAGAACCAGAAACCGTGACGTTTGTCATTGATTGGGAAAACCAATACGCCTAGTCACTAAAGATTTGGGTAATCATAACACCGGTAAGGACGCAACTATAGATGCAAGTAGTATAGTTGCGTCTTTTGTCCAGTAGTCTTTCCTGGTTTACCAGGAGTTTCTTCTTGTTTTGGTAACTAGTAGCTGGTAGATAGTAGCTGGTAGATGATAGCTTCTCTTCGTGGCATTATTCAGCTGTTTGGCTCCGACCACCTCGTCCTAGAAACCGGCGGTATCGGGTTTCTTGTGTATGTCCCACGTCCACTGCTCTCCCGCTTTGGCACAGTTGGGGAAGAAGCAACCCTGCTTACCTACCTCGTTGTCCGTGAAGATGCCCTCACCCTCTATGGCTTTGATACACTTGACCAACGATCCCTCTTTGAAACGCTCCTAAGTGTTACCGGCGTTGGTCCACGGGTTGCCCTAAACATCCTCTCATCACTTTCCCCCGATGACATCCGCACCGGTGTTGCTGGCAAAGATAGCTCCCGCTTTTCCCGTATCTCTGGCATTGGTAAAAAGCTGGCAGAACGGCTTATCCTGGAATTGAGCGGCAAACTGGACCTCAAAGGGGTACCAACCACAACTTCAGCCAGCACACCACAAACTATCTCGGTAAACAACGAACTCATAGACTTACTGGTCAATCTTGGCTATAGTAGTACTGAGGCCCAGGCTGCGGTAGCTGCATTGCCCACCGATGCCCCCCTAGAAATTGAAGAACGATTGCGTCTCGCCTTGCGCTATTTTGGCGGGGTATAGCCATCGTTGCTTTGATTTGTAGAACTATACCGTTCTTGTTATAGCGAAGTCCAAAACACAAGAGTCGAGAGGTGTGGCAGATGTTTTTCCCTCATCATAAAAAAGAACTCTAGCCCCTACCTTTCCACCCTCTCCCCCTGCCCCCTCTCCCATAAAGGGCGACACCCTCTCCCCCTGCCCCCTCTCCCATACAGGGCGAGGGGGAGCCGCTACCTGCCCGATTCCCCTTCTCCCCTCGGTGGGGGAA